>NZ_JBQDYF010000020.1:0-65130 GCF_052044135.1 Salinisphaera sp. RV14 | reverse complement strand
ATCGACCGGCCATTCTAATTGTCATCAAACCGGTCAAAGTAGTTGACGTCGGATAGCAGCTGGTGGCATGGCCATCAGGTCCTGATTGCGCCGGAATGGATCGACGACGTCAGTTGGTTGGATCGAACCCTCTCGGTCGATCTGACGCGCAGCGCGGTCGAGACCGCCCCCATTTACGATGCGTCCGCGCCACCAGAGGACGGCGCCCACGATAGAGGCCTGTATACCGCGCACGGCCCGATCGACCGCGACGTGGGCCGCAGGCAACCGCCCGCATGAACGCGAAGCCGCCCGGTCACGCGCCATGACACAGAGACCGAGCGCGGGGGCGGCCCATGGTCGAGTGGTGCAAAAGCCGTGGCGGAGGCCAAGCAGGCGTCTGGAAACGGGCGTTGCCAGGCCGCGCGGGCATCACCTCTGACGGCGATAATTGGTGTTATATCTTGTGTGTACGGCGCAAGCACGAGCTCGACGGCAAAGGTTGTTTCGAGTTGCAGGGCAGCGGCGGGGATGGCCCGCCGGACCGCATAGTGGCGGACGGCTGACGCGCCGCGCTTCTTCGGAGATACACCATGGCGCCCAATGCAGACCTTCCCCCAGACCGCACGGGCTCGCGAAATGTTCTAAGCCGGCATCCATTACGCTTCCATCACGGCCATCGCCATCTGGGTGCGGTATTCGGCAGCGACTGGTTCGGACAGAAAGCCGAGGCGTTCGCACGCTATTTCGGTACTCCGCATTTCCTCATCGCACAGACACTCATCGTCGCCCTCTGGATCCTGGCCAACGGCGTGGGCTTCGCCCGGTTCGATCTGTATCCGTTCATTCTGCTCAATCTCGCCTTCAGCCTGCAGGCCGCCTACGCAGCACCGCTCATCCTGCTGGCCCAAACTCGACAGGCCGATCGCGACAAGGCCAACGCCGAAGCCGATGCCCTCCACCGCGAAGAGCTGGCAGCACTGAGCGAGCATCGGCAGACCCTGATGTCGGAGCAGAGCACACAGCTTCTGGGATTGATGGAACAGAACAACCAACTAACCGAACTCAGCAACGAAATCAGCAAACGCATCGAGTCGCTCACGGCAGAGGTGCACCAGAACCTCATCGAAGCCAACAAACCGCCCAACTGAGCAGGCCTCCGATAGCACGACAGCCGAGGTGTGCGCCACTCGCCGTGCTGGACCACTTCTGCCGCCGGTTCCCGGATAGTCCGGCGCTTGTGTCCGCACGGCTATCGCCATAGATCGGGCCACCGCCAAAGATGTAATATCGATCGGCTCGAGCGGACTAACCATGCAAGAGGTTGCAGCGTTTTCCTGTAGCCTGTTGCGGTTCGGCGTCTTTGCGCCATGGAACCGACTCGGTCTCGGCCGGCTACGGGTGGCTGGCGACCGTCGGCGCTCCGGTGCGCGAAAATCGCGGGGAGCGTTATTCATATTGCGGTCTTCCGAGCCTGGCATGCGATGACCTGAGCACCGACCTCCGACCCCGATTTAGACAACGCTTCATAACCGGCGATGACATCGAACAGCTCCTCATCGATGGCGGCCTGGCGCTGGCGATGAAAACGCTGATTGAGGCTCTCCAGAATATCCTCGATATTCTTATCCGCCCGCTGCATGGCAGCCAGACGACTGGCGTTCTCGCTGGCCAGCGATTCGGCACAGGCCTGGAATAGCACCACGAACAGGTATTCGCGGATGAAGGCCGGCAAGGCCGCCGGATCTCCGTCGAGCACCTCGGGCCAAGCATGATGTCCGGGCCAGGCGCGCTCGGCATGCTGACGGTGCCAGGCCGGGTCCAGCGGCAACAGCACCCGGGCGGCCGGCGCGTAGGTGCCACTATTTTGAGGCCGGTTATGAAAGATATGGAGTGCGCTGAACCGCCCCCGCGCTTGAGCGGACTCGATTTCGACCAGAAGCTCACCCACCAACGGCGCGATCCCTTGCGAGGACGTCGGTACCGGCGACAGCTGTAGCGTTTTCAAGCCTCGGTCGACGATCAGTGCCTGCATTCGCTCGCCGACGACCCAGATCGGCCCCGGCGTGCCGTCAACTGCTCTAATGTGCTGGATAACGAAATCCAGCAGCACCTCGTTGAAGCGCCCAACCAGGCCTTGATCGGAACCCAACACGATAGCGCCGATGACGGGCTGGCCCGAGTGGCTGGGCTGGATCATGGCATCCGCACCCATCGAACGACGTAGGCACAGCGCCAGACCGGTCGCGACCGTCTGTTCGTAGCCCCCCAGCGCCCGGACCGCCTGTTCATACTGCACGATGCTGGACGCGGCCAGGGCCTTCATCGACCGCACCACCGACTGCAGATCACCGGCACCGCCGATCTTTTTGCGCAGATCCTGGATCGATTCGCTCATGATGCCGCCTCTGCGGGTGAAAACGGCGCCAGCGCGGTTGTCGCCACCGCAACAAGCGCCTGACGGTCGGCATCCGACAGCCTGTCCGCCGAAAGCAGGCGCGCGGCGACTTGCGCGGGCATGTCGGCTGCTGCCCGCCGCAGCGCCTGCTCCGCCTCCGATAGCCGCGCGAGCTCGACGGGATCGAGCAACCCATCGGCAAGCGCCAGCAGCACCGTAATCTGCTCGGCCACGGGCACCGGTGCCTCGTTGGTCTGCTTGAGACAGGCCCGGATACGCTCGCCGTGGGCGATGACCTTGCGGGTCGCATCATCCAGCCGGGTGCCGAAGCGGGCAAACGTCTCCAGTTCCTCGAACTGGGCATAGTCCATCTTGAGATTGCCGGCGACGGCGCGATAGGCCGCACGCTGGGCGGCCCCGCCCACTCGCGATACCGACATGCCCACGTCCACGGCCGGCAGCACGCCGAGGTCGAACAGCGACGGCGACAGATAGATCTGGCCGTCGGTGATGGAGATCAGATTGGTCGGGATATAGGCCGAGATGTCCTGGGCATTGGTCTCGATGATCGGCAGTGCAGTCAATGAACCGCCTCCCAGGGCCTCGCCCAGGTGCGTCGCGCGCTCGAGCAAGCGCGAATGGATATAGAAGATATCGCCGGGAAATGCTTCTCGCCCAGGCGGTCGGCGCAGCAACAGCGACAGCTCGCGATAGGCCCGGGCGTGATGGGTCAGATCGTCATAGACGATCAACACGTCACGCCCGGCTTCCATGAAGAACTCGGCGATCCGGGTCGCGGCATACGGCGTGATGTACGCCAGCCCCGGCGCCTGCTCGCCCTCGGCCACCACCACCACGCAGTAGTCCATCGCGCCCTGCTCTCGCAGGGTCGCCACCACCTGAGCCACCGCCGCCGCGCGCTGGCCGATCGCGCAGTACACGCAGATCACGTCCTGGCCGCGCTGATTGAGAATGGCGTCGAGCGCGATCGCGGTCTTACCGGTCTGGCGATCACCGAGGATGAGCTCGCGCTGGCCCCGCCCGATCGGGATCAGCGCATCGATGACCTTCAGCCCGGTCTGTAACGGCACCTCCACCGGGGCGCGGGCCATGATCGCCGGCGCCGGACGTTCGACCGGCAGCCGCTGGCCTGCCGCTACGGGACCCAGATCGTCCAGCGGCTCGCCGAGGCCATCCACCACCCTGCCGAGCAGCGCGTCGCCGACCGCCACGTCCATCACCCGGCCGGTCCGCTCGGCCGCGTCACCAGCCTGCAGCCGTTGATAGTCGCCGAGCAGAACCACCCCTATCGCATCGGCATCGACGTTGAAGGCAATGCCGAGCAGCCCGTCGGGAAACCGGACCAATTCCTCCGAACCCACCCCCGGCAGGCCCGACACGGTGGCAATACCGGTGGCAACGGCAATGACGGTACCGGTTTCGCGCAGCGCCAGTTGCGGCGCGCCGTCGTCGCTCAATGCACGCAGCCCCGCGAGGCCGCGCTCGACGGCTGGCTGGACCAGGGCCGACACGCTCATGAGGATTTGACCGGCGCAGCATCCGGTGCCGTCTGTGCTGCCGGATCGGCGGCTGGCGCCGTGTCGCTGGGGCCCGCCGACGCGACTTGCGCCGCAAGCAGCTTATCGAGCTTGTCGCCCAGCGCGGCAAGATAATCTTCGATGCGCCACGCCAGCTTATGGCCGCCGGCCGTCAATTCGATACCGCACAGTTCGTCCGGCGCGGTCTGGAAGGCAATTGGGACCGGGGCGCCGACCACCGTATCCAGCGCCCGCTGGATCGCAGCTTTTGCCGGGCCGTCCAGTTCGAACGTACTGCGTAAACAGGCCGGCTCGGTGGCAACGCGCAATACATCCGCCAACGCGGCCTGCGCTGCCGGATCCATCTCCTGCAAGCGACGAACGAAGACAGCGGCCATGCGCGCTTCCAGCTCGGCGTCGGCCAGATCCACCAGCGTCTTGCGGGCTGCAGCCAGCACTTCATGGCCCGTGAGCCCCGCAATGGCCTCGCTCAGATTCGCGCGCTCGGTCTGCAGCGCCGCCCGCTGGCGGGCCCGCAGCGCGTCGCCCGCCGCACGCGCGTCGGTCAGCAGCCGGGCCTCTTCTTCGGCGGCATCATCGGCGGCCTTGGCCATCAGCGCGTCGCAATCGGCGTCAAATTGGGCATTGCGCGCCAGAAAGTCTTCGCGTGCCGCGTCCGCCGCTGACTGCTTGCGGCTTGCATCGGCCAGCGCCGAGGCAATAAGCGCCTCGCGCGCGTCGATGGCTTTCATGATCGGCTGATACAGAAACCGCTTGAGCAGCCATACCAGGATTAGAAAATTGACCAGCTGGGCGCCGACGGTGAACCAGTCGATCAGCATGTTTCACTGCCCGCCGGCCGCGGCCGTGACGTGGCCCCAGAACGGATTGGCGAAGATCAGAATCATCGACACGACGAAACAGTAGATCGCGGTCGACTCGATCATGGCCAGACCCACGAAAAGAGTCCGGGTGATGGTGGCCGCGGCGTCCGGCTGCTGGGCCAGCGAAGCGAGCGCGCTGGCGACTGCCCGACCCTCGCCGAACGCCGGGCCGAGACAACCGATACCGGTCGTAAATCCGGCGGTGAAGATCGATACGATGGCGATCATTGTGCTGCTGTCCATGGACGTTCTCGTGTGGCAGTCAGGGGGCGGACGGCGGTGGCGCGGTCGTGTCGGGTTCGGCTTTCGGATGTCGCACAACGGTCGCAGCGGCGATATAGACAGCCGCCAGAATGGTGAAGATATAAGCCTGCACCATGCCCGTGAGCAGGCCGAGGGCGGTCATGACGATCGGGAACAGTAGCGGCGTGATCGTGATCAGAATGGCGATGATCATGGCACCACTCATCATGTTGCCGAACAGGCGGATCGCCAGCGCCAGCGTGCGCGACAGCTCGCTGATGATGTTGAATGGCAGCATGATCGCGGTCGGCTGCAGATAGGTCTTGAGATAGGCCGGCATGCCCTGCTCGCGGATGCCGAAGAACGGCACGGCCACGAATACGCACAGTGCCAGCGCTGCGGTGGTCGAAAGCGAGCCGGTCGGTGGTTGGTAGCCGGGAATGACGGTGCAAACGTTAGCCGTGGCCAGAAACAGGAACAAACTGCCCAGAAAGACGAGATAACGTCGCGGCTGTTCGAGGCCTGACTCCCCGATCTGGGCGATAAGGGTCGTGACGATCAACTCGAGAGCTGCCTGCCAGCGCGATATCGGTCCATCCGTGACCAGCCGCCGCGTGATCAGATACGAACCCAGGGTGAGTATCGCCATCAAGCCCCAGGTGGTGACGATGGTCAGGTTGAACGTGGCGAAACCCATCCGCCACAGCACAACCTGATCGGAGCTGAGGTTCACGGCGCCGTCCCCGCTGTCGACCGAATGGGTAGCCAGGCGGTCACGATGAAGCGCGCAATCACGAACCCGATCAGGCAGGCCAGCAGTCGGTGCCAGTCGCCCTGGCCCACGACATAGAAGCCGGCCACCGTCACGCCGATCCGCACCAGCAGGCTCGGGCCAAGCCACAGCGCCGGCTGTGGGGACGCGAGGCCGCGCCGCAGTGTCCACCACAGGCCGCCGAAAAAGAATGTACCCAGTGCACCGCCCGCCAGCAGCGCAAGACCCAGTTCCGGGAGATTACTCATCACAGTCCTCCTCATCCTCGTCGTCGTTGCGCAACGCTTTCTGTTCGCGAGCCACCCAATGCCAGGCGTTGGCGCCGCCAATCACCAGCCCGGCCACCAGCAGCACCAGCGTCCAGGACTGACCGCCCGGATGGCGCCCGTCCAGCCAAAGCCCGAGCAGCGCCCCCCCCACGGTTGGCACCGCGACCGACCAGCCAATCAGTCCGGACATGCCCAGGCCATACCAGACGCCGGTACGGCGCCGGTTCAGCGCTCGCCGCTTTCGTGCCGTCTTGGCAGCAATTTGACGGGTGAAGCGGTCCTCGCTAGCCGCCAGCCGTTTCTGGCGATCATCGTCGTTCATGGCCGAGCCCCACAATGCGCCGCATGAACGCGCTTTCGATCCGGGCACTGGCAGCCCGCGCCTGGCGCTGGGCGGCGTCGAGTTCGAGAAATTCGTTGGCCACCGCATCCTGCAGCGTTTCAAGATCGGCGCCGCCGACGGCCTGCCTCACGGCGACCAAAACGGCCGTTCCGGTCTTGACGAGCACGCCAGCATCAACCGCGATATAGACCGCACCGGCCGCGGCTGTCTCGTAGGTCAGAATGCCGGGCCGCAACGCGACCGCACAGTCGAGCCGATGCGGCAACAGCCCGAGCGAGCCGGCCGCGGTATCGGCGATCACGCGCAGTACGTCCGGCACATCGGCGAACACCTTGAACGGCAGCAACACTTCAAGACGCATGGCGGGCCTCCGGTTCGGACGCGGCCGCGGGTGCCGAGCCGGCCGTTGTCGATGCCGCGTCGGCGACGTCGCCGATGGCCCCGATCATGTACAGCGCCTGTTCCGGCACGTTGGCGAACTCGTCACTGAGGATGCGCCGGCAACCGTCGAGCGCGTCCGCGAGGCTGACCTGCTGCCCCGGAATACCGCTGAACTGTTCGGTGGCGGAAAACGGCTGGGTGAGGAAACGCTCGAGCCGGCGTGCCCGGGCAACGACCTTGCGGTCATCGACCGACAACTGCTCAAGCCCGAGCATGGCGATGATGTCCTTGAGCTCATCGTACTGGGCCAGGGTTCGACGGATCTCGCTCGCCAGCGCGTAATGCGCCGCACCCACGATCCCGGGCGTCGCCATCTTGGAGTTGGATCGCAGCAGATCGATCGCCGGGTACAGGCCTTCGCTGGCGCGCTTGCGCGAGAGAACGATCGACGACGAAAGATGCGAGAACACATGCACGGCGGCCGGATCGGTGAGATCGTCGGCCGGCACATAGACCGCCTCGATCGCGGTGATCGCGCCGGCTCGGGTGTTGGCAATCCGCTCCTCCAGCCCGGCCAGTTCCGTGCTCATGGTCGGCTGATAACCCAGCCGGGACGGCATCTGACCCATCAGGCCCGAGACTTCCATACCGGCCTGAATGAAACGAAAGATGTTGTCGATCAGCAGCAGCACGTCACGATGTTCGACGTCGCGAAAATACTCGGCCATGGTCAGGGCGGCATGGCCGACCCGGAAACGGGCACCCGGCGGCTCGTTCATCTGCCCGAACACCATCACCATGTTCGGCAACACGCCCGCTGCTTCCATGGCATGGTAGAGATCGGCGCCTTCACGGCAACGCTCGCCGATGCCGCAGAACAGGCTCACGCCGTGCGCCCGTCCGATCATGTTGTGAATGATCTCGGTCAGGAGCACCGTCTTGCCAACACCGGCGCCACCGAACAGACCTGCCTTGCCGCCCCGCTCCAGCGGCACCAGCACATCGATGGCCTTGATGCCGGTGGCGAAGATCTCGGACCGGGTCGAGCGTTCGACCAACGGCGGCGGCGCCTGATGCACGCTGCGCCAGGCCATGTTCTGCGGCGGCGGTAAACCGTCGATAGCCTGGCCGAACACATCGAACATGCGCGACAACAAGGCTTTACCCACCGGCGCGCGCAGCGGCCCGCCGCTGTCGGTCACCGGCATATCACGCGCCAGGCCCTGCGTCGACGTCAGCGCGATCGCGCGCACCCGGCGCGCATCAAGCTGGGACAACACTTCCATCACGATCTCGCCGTCGTCGCCAGCGTATAAAATCGTATAGATGGGTGGCAGATGCGCCGCGAAGCCCACATCCACCACGCTGCCGCGCACGGCCACGATGACACCGTCCGGGGTAGCTTGCGGATCAGCCGTCACGGCGCGATCCCCGTTTCGGCGCGCACTGGCGCGAACGTGCAGTCAGACCGGCGCCCGGAAACATCGGCGACGTACCACGGAGCCCATTACTCATCGTCGGCCCTCCTGTTCGGATGCGGTATGCCCCGCGATTCCCCTCCGATTTGGTCAGCTTGTCGCGGCGCTGCCGTGAGGACGGTGAAGTGAACTTCAATTCTTCGACTCGCAGCTGCGCCTACTATCAGCCTGCGGCGACCGCACCCCGCCGTCTGTACGCCGCCCCACACAGGCGAGCGGCCGGCCGGAATGAAAAAATGGAACTCGAACTGAGCTTCGGCCCCGAAACCGGACATCCCGGCGCACACAACAGCGTTCAGACCGTCGGCCGGCAACCCGTTGGCCCGAAACGCCATCACATCGCCGCCCCGTGAATAGCCGATCAACAGCACATGCGGTTTGTGCCAATGACTGCGGTCAGACCGCATGACCCGGCACACGGACCGCGCGCTGCCTCTTTGGCCGACATGAGCTGCCGTAATAGCGCAGCCAGTCGTAGCCGACCACCGGTCTACTGTGGGCAGCCAATGTATGGCGGACGCCCTGGTCGATGCCGGCCCAGCCGCCCTTCGCCGACAACATGATCACCATCATCTGCGACCCGCAGTCGAGCGCAGCTGTGACGGCACCCCGCGGCAGACCAGCCGGGGTTCAATCCGGGTCGCGTGACGAGTGGATTCGAGCCTTTGCGTTCGCAGGGTCGATCGCGTGACGCGTCCGGCTCGGACCGGCGTACGGTCGCGGCTCGTCCGTCCGCATCGAATCCTCGAATTCCAACGACCCCTGGGCCGCGATTGCACCGGCGGAGGTGGCCTTGCCCCGGAGCAGCCATTCGAAAACGACACCCACCAGCGCGCCCAGCACCGGGCCGACGACGTAGACCCAGGAGGTCTGGAAATTCCAGCGGATCAGGTCCGGCCCCAGCGACCGCACCGGGTTCATCGACGCACCGCTGATCGGAGCGGCCCACAGACCGGCAAGCGCAATATAGGCGCCCACCGCCAGCGCGCCATTGGTACCGATATTGCGCGCCCCGGATGCGGTGCCAAGGATCGTGTTCACCAATCCTGCCGTCAGCACCACTTCGATCACCAGGGCCGTGCAGCTGCTGATGCCGGGGCCGGGCACCGTGGCCCCGAGCAGGCCGGCCGTGCCGAAAAGGCTGCGCAGAAAGACGGCGGCAGCGACCCCACCGGCCAGTTGTGCCAGGCAGTAGCCCGGCACGCGGCGCCACGGAAAATTTCGGCGTACGGCAAAGGCCAGCGTTACCGCCGGGTTGAGGTGTGCGCCGCTAACCGCCCCCATGAAGTAGATGATGGCCATCACCATCATCCCCGGCGCCACCACGATCATCGCCAGACTCAGCTGCCCGTCGCTGACCGCGCGCACGACGCCGCCGCCAGCCGCTACCATAACCAGCAGAAACGTACCCCACAGTTCAGCGAACAGCCGTCGCCACTCCAGCTTCGAGTTGAGGAAGTTGGGCGATAGCTGCGGATCGAGCATGCGTCGATGTACGCGGCGTCGTGCTTGATCTTCGTTCGTGCTCATGCCAGCGATGCGGTCGGTGTTGGTCGAGTTTTCGGGTCAATCCCGCGAGTCGGCCTCGGGCTTGTGCTGCTTAGAATCCCGCTCGGTCCGCTCCAGGTCTTGCACGGCCTCAACCTCCTCGCGCCCGAGCTGCTCGTAGAGTTGATGGACGCGCTTGATCTGCTGTGGCGTCGGCTCGGGCGGTGCTTCCGCCGCCGGCATCGTCGCCGCAGCAGCCGGTTCTGCTGGGACATGGGTGTCGGGGCTATCGCTTGGGTCGGCCGCTTCGGGCTGGGGCCGCGGAGCGACCTTTGTTTCGGGCTCTGGCGGCGCGGCGGCTTCGGCAGTCGGCGCGGGATCTGCCTTGTCGGCATCGGGCGCGGCCGCGGGATCGGCGGGCGCTTCGGGCGCCGCCTTGGGCGGCAACTCCGCTGCGGGCTTGGCATCGGCCGCTGCGGGTGCGCCGTCCCCGGCGGTCGGCGCGGGATCTGCCTTGCCGGCATCGGGAGTGGCCGCGGGGTCGGCGGGCGCTGCGGGGGCCGCCTTGGCCTGCGGCTCCGCCGCGGGCTTGGCATCGGCCGCTGGGCGTACGACGTCCGCGGCGGTCGGTGCGGCGTTTGCCTTGCCGGGATCAGACGTGGCTCCGGCCTGGGCGTTGGCTGCGGGCGGCGCCTTGGGCTGCGGCTCTGCCGCCGGCTTGGCATCGGCCTCCGGGGCGCCAGCGGCCTTCGCCGGGGGTTGGGCTGCAGGTTCGGGATCAGGCTTGCCTTTTGCCGCCGTCGCAGCGGGCTTGGGTATGAGCTTTGCTGCAGCCTTGTCTGGATCTAGCAAGCGATAGGCCAGCAGCTTTACCGGGTCCGTGATGAAGAACCACAGCAAAGCATAGCCCCAGACGAAGGCTGCCCACCCCCACCCCAGCGGGGTCATCAGGAGGCCGTAAACGGCGATCAGGGTCGCCACGATCTGGGTGCCCAGCACGGCCATCCACAATATCCGGGCCGGTCGGATCGACCAGAACGGGCCGCGTGTGCGGGTCTGGAAGATGGTCAGATGGCCGGCCACCGACAGCATCAGGTACATCATCGGCTGCAGATGCGAATGATCGAGATGAAACACGCGGTCGCCGAGAAAGAACAAACCGAAGGCAGCGATGGGTCCGACCAGACCCAGCACCGTGGCAATACCCAGCACCAGGCGCATGTTCCAGGCTTCGGGCTGGTTTTTGTAACGCACATTGTCGTAGGCAATCGACAGAATCGCGCCGTCGTTGAGAAGCGCCAGCATCACGATCATCACCGCGGTCAGCGGATAGAAGTTGAAGACCAGAATCGCCAGGGTCATGAACAGCAATACGCGCAGCGTTTCGGCGATGCGATAGATCGCATAGCTGTTCATGCGCTGGAAGATCTTGCGGCTCTCCTTGATGGCGTCGATGATGACCGACAGGCCGGGCGTGGTGAGCACGATGGCCGCGGCTGCATTGGCGGCGTCGGTGGCCCCGGCCACGGCGATGCCGCAGTCGGCCTTCTTGAGCGCCGGCGCGTCATTGACGCCGTCGCCGGTCATGCCGACCATGTGGCCGTGCTGCTGGAGTACGTCGACGATATGAAACTTGTGCTCGGGGAACACCTGGGCAAAGCCGTCGGCGTTCTCTATGTCCGCAACGACCGCATCACTTTCTTCCTTCTCGACGTCGCCGAGGCTGCTGGCGTCGAGAATGTTCGCGCCTAGTCCGAGCTTCTTCGCGGTCTCCACGGCGATGGCGAGCGCATCGCCGGTGACCATCTTGATCGTCACGCCCATAGCGCGCGCTGCATCGATGGTGGTCTTGGCGTCTTCGCGCGGCGGATCGAACAGCGGCAGCACACCCAGAAATTGCCAGTCTCCGTCGCCGTCGGCCCGGGCCACGCCCAGAGACCGAAAGCCACGCGCGGCAAACGCGTTAACCGCCTGGTCGACTGCGGATTTCACCTCGGCAGCGTCGGCGGCCAGCGCGAGGATCACCTGTGGCGCGCCCTTGGTCACCTTGAACGTCTTGCCGCCCTTATCCTTGACCGTCGCCTCGGTCCGTTTGTGGACCGGGTCGAACGGTTGGAAGTGCTGGACATCGTAGGTCTTGAGCTCGGTATCGTCGGTCACGCCGCCCAGCACCGCGAGGTCGATGGTGTCCTTGTTGTCGGCGCGCGAGCACAGCGCGGCGCTGAGGATCACCTGCGACGGATCGACGCCCTCGACCCCGAAGGGCTCGCCCAGCGTCAGCTTGTTCTGGGTCAGCGTGCCGGTCTTGTCGGCACACAACACATCGACCCCGGCCAGTTCCTCGATTGCCACCAGCTTGCTGACGATGGCCTGTTTCTTCGACAACAGGCGCGCGCCTACCGCCATGGTCACCGACAGCACTGTCGGCATCGCCACCGGAATCGCCGCCACTGTCAGCACCAGGGCGAATTGCAAGGTGGTGAGGATCGGATCGCCGCGATAGATCCCCGCACCGATGATCACTGCCACCAGAACCATGGCGAGAATGATCAGGTAGTTGCCGATCTTCAGCACGGCTTTCTGGAAGTGGCTGACGGTCTGCTCGCCCCCCACCAGTTGCGCCGTTTTACCGAAATAGGTCTTGGCCCCCGTGGCGTACACCATCGCGCCCGCCTCACCCTGGCGAATGATCGAGCCGGAAAACACCGCATCGCCCACCTTGCATGTGGCCGGCAAGGACTCGCCGGTCAGCGCCGACTGGTCGACTTCCACCGGGTCGCCGTCGAGCAGACGGGCATCGGCCGGCACGATATCGCCCAGACGCAGCCGGATCATGTCTCCCGGCACCAGCTCACGCGCGGGCGGTGTGACCCATTGGCCATCACGCAAAACCCTTGCTTTGATCGCCAAATTTGCCTTGAGTGCATCGATGGCGTTGCCGGCCTGGCGCTCTTCCCAGAATCCAACCACCGCATTGGCGACCAGCAACAGCAGGATGATGAAAAAATCCGGCCAGTGCTGGACCACACCTGACAGGATCACCGCGACTTCGATCATCCACGGGATCGGGCCCCAGAAATAGCTCAGGAACTTGAGCCAGGCACTGGTCTTTTTCTCGGTGATCTCGTTGGGGCCATACTGGCCCAGCCGCTTTTCCGCTTCGGCCTGGGTGAGGCCGTCCGGCGAGGCGTCCAGCTTCTTCTGAAGATCGGGCAGCGGCAGCGTTTTCAGATCGTCCCCGGCATCGGGTGCCGCGTCCGTTTTTTCCGCATCAGTTGCGACGGCCTCAGTTTTGGCAGTCATGCCGGGCTCCCCCACTGCCAGTCGCGGACCTGGGGCATATCCTGACCGTGCTTGTGGATGTAGTGCTTGTGCTCGATCAGCGTGTCGCGCATCTGCTGTTTCAGATAGGCGCCCCTGGAGCCCAGATGCGGCAGGCGATCGACCACGTCCTGCACCAGATTGAAACGATCCAGTTCGTTCTGTACCCGAATGTCGAAGGCGGTGGTGATGGTGCCCTCTTCCTTGTAACCGCGGACATGCAGATTACGGTTGCGCCGTCGATAGGTCAGCCGGTGGATCAGCCACGGATAGCCGTGGAAAGCGAAGATGATGTGTTTGTCGGTGGTGAACAGCGAATCGTAGTCGGCATCGCTCAGGCCGTGCGGATGTTCTGAGGCCGACTGCAGTTTCATCAAATCGACCACGTTGACCACGCGGATCTTCAGCTCCGGGAGATGCGCACGTAGAATGGAGACCGCTGCCAAGACTTCCAGCGTCGGCGTATCACCACAGCAGGCCATGACCACGTCGGGCTCGCTGTCCTGGTCGTTGCTGGCCCAAGGCCAGATGCCGATGCCCTGGGTGCAGTGCACAACCGCCTGTTCCATGGTCAGCCACTGCGGCATGGCGTGCTTGCCGGCCACCACGACGTTGACGTAATGGCGGCTACGCAGGCAGTGGTCGAACACCGACAGCAGGCAGTTGGCATCGGGCGGGAGATACGCGCGGACGATATCGGCCTTCTTGTTGATCACATGATCGAGAAAGCCCGGATCCTGATGGGTGAAACCGTTATGATCCTGCTGCCAGACGTGCGAGGCCAGCAGATAGTTGAGCGAGGCGATCGGCCGGCGCCACGGCAGCTCTCGCGTGACCTTCAGCCATTTGGCGTGCTGGCTGAACATCGAGTCCACGATGCGGATGAACGCTTCGTAGCTGTTGAACATGCCATGGCGACCGGTCAGCAGATAGCCCTCCAGCCAGCCCTGGCACTGATGCTCGCTAAGCATGGAATCGAGCACGCCGCCGTTAGGGGCGAGGAATTCATCGTTCGCCTCGCGGGTGGTATCCCACTGCCGATTAGTAGACTCGAATACGGCATCCAGCTTGTTGGATAGGGTCTCGTCCGGGCCGAAGACCCGAAAATGGCGGCGATCGTCGTTCAGCCGGACCACATCGCGCAGGAAACCGCCCAATATGAATGTGTCCTTGGCTTCGACAGCCCCCGGCGCGGGCACGTCCACGGCATGGTCGTGGAAGTCAGGCATGCGCAGGTCGCGCAACAGCAGTCCGCCGTTGGCATGCGGATTGGCGCCCATGCGGCGCTCGCCGGTGGGCGCCAGTTCGGCCAGTTCGGGCATCAAGCGGCCGTTATCGTCGAACAGCTCTTCCGGCCGATAGCTTTTCATCCAGGCTTCGAGTTGGGCAACGTGATCCGGATGGGCCGCGTCTACCAGAATCGGCACTTGATGTGACCGGAACGTCCCCTCGTTCGGCAGTCCGTCGACCTCTTTCGGCCCGGTCCAGCCCTTCGGCGACCGCAGCACGATCATAGGCCAGCGTGGTCGGCGGCCCGCGCCCGACTCGCGCGCCTGCTCGCGGATGACCTGGAGATCGGCGACGACCTGATCCATCGCAGCCGCCATCTGCTGGTGCATGGTCGCCGGGTCGTCGCCCTCGACGAAATATGGCGTCCAGCCACAACCACGGAAGAACTGTTCCAGCTCGTCGTGGTCGATGCGCGCCAGCAGCGTCGGGTTGCTGATCTTGTAGCCATTGAGATGCAGAATCGGCAGCACCACGCCATCGCTGATCGGGTTGAGCATCTTGTTGGACTGCCAGGCGGTCGCCAGCGGGCCGGTTTCGGCCTCGCCGTCGCCGACCACGCAGGCCACGATCAGGGCGGGATTGTCGAACACCGCGCCGAAGGCATGGCTGAGCGAGTAGCCCAGCTCCCCGCCTTCGTGGATCGAACCGGGCGTGGTCGGCGCCACGTGGCTAGAGATCCCGCCGGGCCAGGAGAACTCGGTAAACAAGCGCTTCAAGCCGGCTTCGTCCCGGGTGACATCCGGATAGACCTCGCTCCAGGTACCTTCGAGATAGACGTTCCCGACAATCGCCGGCCCGCCATGACCGGGCCCGGCGACGTAAATCATGTCCAGGTCGTATTGCTTGATGATCCGGTTCAGATGCACGTAGATGAAGTTCTGGCCCGGCGTGGTGCCCCAATGGCCGACCACCAGCGGCTTGACGTGGTCCAGTGACAACGGCGCCTTGAGCAACGGGTTGTCGTAGAGATAGATCTGGCCCACCGATAAATAGTTGGCAGCACGCCAATAGGCGTCCATTCGCCGAAGCATTTCCGGTATCAGTGTGGTTGGCTTGGCCTTCATGACTCATGATCTCTCGCGTGAACAGCGTTTGCGCTGTGCCGAGCGACAGCGCTCACACAGACGCGGCTCCAGTGGCGCCTGATTCGGGCGCGAAGGAGAAGCGATAGCCCGGTTCTGCCTGGCCACATCGTCATATCTTTGCTGGGCTCGGCCGCGGCCCGTCTGTGCGCTGGAACACGCATACAGGACCCAACCCCATGCCCTCCGCTACAAACGGATATCCGTTCGGGTTAACCCACGCTAATGCCGCCATTTCTGAAAACACTCCAACTGGCGATCGGGGCGATGGGTGACCGCTAAAGTCGCGAGCGCCGCAAGCGCAGCGCATTCGTGATCACGGACACCGAAGAAAAACTCATGGCTGCCGCCGCCACCATGGGCGATAACAGGACGCCGAACAGCGGATACAACACACCGGCGGCGACCGGTACGCCGGCGCCGTTGTAGATGAAGGCGAAAAACAGGTTCTGCCGAATATTGCGCATGCTCTGTTCGGATAATCGGCGCGCCTTGGCGATACCGCGCAGGTCACCCTTGACCAGGGCGATACGGGCGGACTCCATGGCCACGTCGGTCCCGGTGCCCATGGCGATACCAACATTGGCTTTCGCGAGCGCCGGCGCATCGTTGATCCCATCGCCGGCCATGGCCACCTTGTGGCCCTCGCGCTGCAGCTTCTCGACCAGCGCATGCTTGTCTTCGGGCAGCGCTCCGGCGTGGACCTCGTCGATAGCCAGCTGTCGGGCCACGGACCGCGCCGTGTTTTCGTTATCCCCGGTGAGCATGATTATCCGCAGGCCAGCCTCGTGCAGGATGCGGACGGCTTCCGGCGTGGTCTTCTTGACCGGGTCCGCGACCGCGATCAGGCCCGCGATCCGGCCGTCCACAGCGCTCAGCATGACCGTCTCGCCCTCGTCGCGCCGCTTGTCTGCGGCGGCCTCCAGCGCACTGGGGTCGACATTGTTGTCGGTCATCAGTCGGCTGTTGCCAACGAGCACAAGGCGGCCGTCGATCTTGCCGCGCACGCCCTGACCGGTGATCGACTCGAAGTCGCTGACCGCAACCGGCTTCACGCCTCTGTCGGCTGCTCCCTCCACGATCGAGCGCGCCAACGGATGTTCGCTGGCGTTTTCCAGCGAAGCCACCAGGCGGACCAGCTCGGACTCATCGAATCCGCCCGCGGTTTCGACGGCGACAAGTACCGGCCGGCCCTCGGTCAGGGTGCCGGTCTTGTCGACCAGCAGCACATCCACCTGCTCCATGAGCTCGAGTGCTTCGGCATCCCGAATGAGGATGCCCTCGCGCGCCCCGCGGCCGACGCCGACCATCACCGACATGGGCGTGGCCAGACCCAGCGCGCAGGGGCAGGCAACGATCAGCACCGAAATGGCCGCCACCAGAGCGTAAGCCAGGCTTGGCGCCGGCCCCACCAGCGCCCAGACGACGAACGCGACAACAGCGCTGCCCACGACGGCGGGCACGAAGAGGCCAGCGACCTTGTCCGCAAGCCCCTGGATCGGCGCGCGCGAGCGTTGCGCCTGGGCAACCATGTCCACGATACGGGACAGCACGGTATCCTCGCCGACGCGGGCCACGTTCATCACGAAGCTGCCGGTCTGATTGACGGTGCCACCAGTGACCGCATCGCCCACGCTTTTTTCCTGCGGGATGGGCTCCCCGGTGATCATGGATTCGTCCAGGGTCGAGTGCCCCTCGAGGATCTCGCCGTCCACCGGCACTTTTTCGCCCGGGCGTACCCGCAGATGATCGCCTGCTTCCAGCGTATCCAGGGCGACCTCTTCGTCGTTGCCGTCGGCGTCGATCCGGTGCGCGCTGGGCGGCACCAGGTCCAGCAGGGATTTCAGTGCCTGCGAGGTCTCACCGCGGGCGCGGGCCTCCATGACCTGGCCCAGCAGGATCAGCGTAATGATCACCGCCGCCGCCTCGAAATAGATCGGCGCGTTACCGTGGCTCTTGAAAGCGGCCGGCAGCAGCTCGGGGGCCACCAGGGCGAAGACCGAAAAGCCGTAGGCCGCACCGACCCCGAGCATGATGAGCGTCCACATATTCGGACTGACATTGACGACGGATTTCCAGCCGCGCTTGAAAGCGAAGCCACCGCACCAGAGCACTACCGGCGTGGCCAGCGCGAACTGAATCCAGCCGAAGGCGGCACCCAACAGGTCGCGAATACCCAGGCCCGGCACCATCTCGCCCATGGCCAGCAGCAGCACCGCCGCGGAGAGCGGCACGCTTACCCAGAAGCGTCGGCGCATGGCCTTGAGTTCGGCGTCGTCTTCCGAGCCGCTGGACACGGTGATCGGTTCCAGTGTCATGCCGCACTTGGGGCAATCGCCGGGCGCGTCCTGGACGATCTCGGGATGCATGGGACACGTGTATTGTGTCTGCCGTCGCGGCGGCGCACTCGCCGCCAGCGCCATCCCGCATTTCGGGCAATCGCCAGGTTGGTCCTGCTCGACCTCCGGATGCATGGGACAGGTGTAGACGGCGCTTGCGCGTGACGTGCCCGGGTGGGGCAGCGAATCGGTTTGATTCCGGACTTGCAGCTGAGTCATCGCATGTGCCTTCGGCGTGTTATGGATTGGATTTTTCCGGGATATCACGACGAACCTGCACAACCAGACCGTGACGTCCAATCACTATGATGTTGTCTCCGCTATGTAATATTTCGTCCGAGGTGGCTTTCCAGAGTTCATCATGGATTCGCACCATCAGAGAGCCACCCTCACCGTGTTTGACCGAGCCATGACGGCTTACGATCAACTTCGGACCGGACCTCCCGTGCCGCCGCATGGGACGCAGCACGCTCCAATAAAGCCAGAGCGATACGGCCAATGCGATCAGATAAAGAGGTATTGCCCAGACGAGCGGGAGCAGCCAGAACACCGACAGTGTCAGCAAAGGCAGAAACAGGATGATGTGAAAAATGGGTCATCACCGGTGGCTCGGGCGCGGTATGCAAGCCGTTGCGATCTTTCAAGTTATCAATCGGATAAGTGCTTCTTCTTATCCTGAAACTCCTCCTTGTCGATCTCCCCCCGCGCAAAGCGCTCCTTCAGAATCTCGAGCGCCTTATTCTTCTGCGGACCCGCGTCCAGGTGAGTCTGGTGCGCGCCCATCCCGGTCAGCCAGCGGACCGCTACCACCACCAGTACGATGACGGCGCCGAAGAAGATAATCATCATCAGAGGGGCAAAGAACATCCCGATCCAGCCTCCATTCCACATCATGCCCGGGCCGTAATAGCCATTCCCGGTTTGGGCCCAGGCCGGTGTGGCCACAGCCGTAGCAGCGACCAACAGGGTCGACGGCAGTTTCCTGATTCCACCCATGGCAGCACTCCAACAAGGTTCCTGGATGACATGGGGTGATCAGACCATGGCTGCCGAGCCTAGACCGTGATCTGCGTCAATAAATGAGCGGCGTGCGCGGTATTTCGACACGCCTGGTTGTTCCGATCCCCCAGCCAGTCGCCAATAATCGTCGAAGACAACGGCTGGTGCGTTGGCAGCGGTCAATACGGCATTCGTCAGGCGTGTCGAGAATGATTCCCGGACTGCACGCATCGCACGTTAGCCGGGATCATCCCCTCTCTGTTGGATCAGTCGCTGGGCTCCACGTCGTCGGCACAGAATGCGTACCGTATGAACCGCGATTAACGGCGACCAACCGGAGGGCACGCGCCACCACCGCCTCGATCGTGAAGCCGTACTCGGGCAGCAGAATGTCGGCAGGCGCCGATGCGCCGAAGCTGTCGATACCCAGCACATCGCCGCGATCGCCCACATAACGGTGCCAGCCCTGCGTCGCGCCGAGTTCCACCGCCAGGCGGGCCGATACCGCAGGCGGCAATATCTCCTCGCGATACGTCAGCGACTGGGCATCGAACAAATCCCAACTCGGCATCGATACGCAGCGCACAGCGACACCTTGGCTCTGGAGGACCTCGGCTGCCGCCAGAATCAGCCCGACTTCAGAACCACTAGCCATTAGAATCAGCGCCGGCAGCTCGTTGTCCGCGGCGGCGTCGGGCGTTGGCGGTAACAGGCTGTAGGCGCCACGGCGCAGGCCCTCGGCGCTGGCGTATCGAGTGCGATCGAGCGTCGGCAGGTTCTGCCGTGTCAGCACGAGCAGCACCGGTCGATCACGAGTTTGCACGGCGACTCGCCACGCAACGGCGGTCTCGTTGGCATCGGCGGGCCGGATCACGCTGAGATGGGGAATGGCCCGCAGGCTCGCCAGCTGCTCCACGGGTTGGTGCGTTGGCCCGTCTTCGCCCACCGCGATGCTGTCGTGCGTGAACACGTGAATCACGTGCAGCCCCATCAGCGCCGCCAGCCGGATCGCCGGGCGCATGTAGTCGGAAAAGATCAGAAAGGTCGAGCCATAGGGCAGGAAACCGCCATGGGCCGCTAAGCCGTTCACGATCGCGCCCATGGCATGTTCGCGCACGCCGAAATGCAGGTTTCGCCCGGCACGGCTCCAGCCGCCGCCGTCGCTGCCCTGGGTGTCGACGGCGGCCATCTCGGCCGGTTCAAAGTCGCCCAACGCCTTGAGCTCGGTATGGGTGGACGGGTCGAGATCGGCCGAGCCGCCTATCAATGTCGGCAAGCGCGGCGCGATGGCGTTCATCACAGTGCCGCCGGCTACGCGCGTCGCCATGCCCCTGGCATCGGCCGGGAAGACCGGCATATCTGTATCCCAGCCCGGCGGCAGATCGCCGCACAGCCGCCCTTCGAGTTCCGCGGCCAGTTCCGGAAAAGCGCGCTCATAGGCGCTCATGCGCGCGGTCCAATCCGCCTCGGCCTGCGCTCCACGTTCACACGCCTGTCGAAAGAACGCCAGCGCCGAGGCGGGCACGAGAAACGGCGGATCGACCGGCCAGCCCAGCGTCTCCTTGGTCTGTTTCACGTCCGCCACGCCCAATGGCGAGCCATGTGCCTTGTAGCTGTCCTGCTCGGGCGAACCGAAGCCGATATGCGTCCGCACGAGAATCAGCGTCGGCCGGTCGGTATCGGCGCGGGCCGCCTCCAACGCGGCACCGATAGCGGCTACATCGTTACCGTCGGCCACGGTCAGCGTCTGCCAACCATAGGCCGCAAAACGTTGCGCGCGGTCTTCCGAGAAGGTGATATCGATGCCGGCCGACAGCGTGACCCGGTTGTCGTCGTAGAGACAGACCAGCTTGCCGAGCCGCAGGTGCCCCGCCAGCGAGGCCGCCTCCGAGGCAATGCCTTCCATGAGATCGCCATCGCTGACGATGGCCCAGGTGCGATGATCGATCGGCACATGGCCATCGCGGTTGTAGCGCGCGGCAAGATGCGCTTCGCCGATGGCCATGCCAACCGCGTTCGCCAGGCCCTGGCCCAATGGGCCCGTGGTGATTTCGACGCCCGGCGTATGCCCGCGCTCCGGGTGACCCGGGGTCTGGCTGCCCCATTTGCGGAAGTGCTTGAGATCATCCAACGACAGGCCATAGCCGGTCACATACAACAGGCTGTAAAGCAACGCCGAACCGTGCCCGGCCGACAACACGAAGCGGTCACGGTCGGCCCAGTTCGGGTTGTCCGGGTGGTGCTTCAGTTGCTGCGTCCACAGCGTATAAGCCATGGCCGCGGCCCCCAGCGGCAAGCCGGGGTGGCCGCTGTTGGCCTTCTGCACCATGTCGACCGCGAGGAAGCGCAGTGTATTGATGCATTCCAATTCAAGCGAATGGGACATGAAGCCACCTCTGGCATGACTCGATCAGGGCGCGTCGTTGACGCACATCGACGTAGAGCATCGGTCGAACGTCGGCCTTCACTCGCGTCACGGAAACATACAAACCATGCCTGCGCTGGCCACTCGCTGCGTGCTACAGGCGAAAGCATGGCGGTCCACGGAACGGCGCCACCTGCGCATTACCCCACCGATTGTCGACCGTTCCAGAGGCTCTCCCCTTTCGCGACGGCACGCTAACCGCAGATCCGAAAACAACCGTATCCATGGCCGAACTCTGGGCCCGGTCCGCCACTGCGTCCGTCTGCCAGCGCACAGACGCACGGCCGCCGCGAAGGCATCTTTATGTCCGGATACTCCGCGAATCGTTTCAGTCATGCCCGACATTCAGTTGCTGTCGAACGGTGCCTACCACGTGATGATCTCGGCGGCCGGCGGTGGCTACAGCCGTTGGCAGGGGCTCGCGCTCGTCCGCTGGCGTGAAGACGCAACGCTCGATTCCTGGGGAACCTTCTGTTATCTGCGCGACGAAACGCGCGAGGCGAGCTGGTCGACTACATTACAGCCGTCGCGGCAGCCCCCCGAAGTCTACTCATATGACTTTGCGGCCGGTCGCGCGACATTTCGACGTTTCGACCACGACATCGAGGCGCGCACGGAGATCGCCGTGGCAGTGGATGCCGACGTCGAGCTTCGCCGTCTCGTCGTCACCAATCATTCCGACCAAAAAAGAACCCTCAGCGCGACCAGCTATGCCGAGATCGTTCTGGCCCCTGCGGCCACCGACTCGGCACACCCGGCCTTCAGCAAATTATTTATCCAGACCCAGATCGAGCCGGACCTCCAAGCCATTCTGGCGACCCGGCGCCCGAGCACGCCTGACGATCCCACGCCATGGCTGTTTCATCTGGCTAGGGTCCGCACTGGCGACGCCAGTCCAGTTTCCTATGAGACCGACCGCAAACGCTTTATCGGTCGCGGGCGCAGCAGCGCCGATCCGCTGGCGCTGGATACAAGCGCGCCGCTCTCGGGCAGCGCAGGCCCGGTGCTCGACGCCATCGCGGCCATCCGGGTCCCATTCGTTCTCGATCCGGGGGCATCGGTCACAATCGACTGGATCACGGGCATCGCGGCGACGCATGAGGCCTGTGTAAAGCTGGCGCGCACGGTCTGCGACGGACGCGTCAGCGCCGGCATTCTCGAACAGACCAACACCTATCAAGCAACCACGCTGCAGGCATTGCAGGCAAGCAACGCCGATGCGCTGGTCTATGCGCGAATGGCGGCGGCCATCCTTTATATGGACGGCTCGTTGCGTGCCGATGCGAACGTCATCGCGCAGAACCGCCGCGGCCAATCGGATCTCTGGAAATTCGGCATCTCCGGCGATGTCGCCATCGTGTTGCTGCGCCTGACCGACCGGGACCGACTCGACCTCACGCGGCAACTGATTCAAGCCCACGCGTACTGGCAAGCGCATGGTCTTGCAAGTGAACTGGCCATTCTCTGCGCGGCAGGTACCGACCACCGCGATCCGACCCTCATCGGCCAGGTGCGCGCGTTAGTCGGTTCGAGCTCCGGTGCGGCATTACTCGACAAGCCCGACGGGATTTTCGTGCTCGACGACGCGCAGTTCGACGCCGACGATCGGATCCTGTTGCAAAGCGTCGCCCGCGTCGTGGTTCATGACACCGCCGGGTCGCTGACTGAACAGGTCATGCGGCGGGCGGCTCCAACGGATGCCGCGAGCCCGGAACCGCCCGGGCGCTCAACGCCGACTGCCGTTGCTGACCGTGCCATAAACAGCGACAAACCATTTAAAAGCGGTTTCACGCCCGATGCGCATGAGTACGTCATCATGGCATCGACGGCGCAGATGACGCCTGCGCCCTGGGTCAACGTGATCGCGAATCCGGACTTCGGCACCCTGGTGTCGGAAAGTGGCAGCGCAACCACCTGGAGCGAAAACGCGCACGAGTTTCGCCTGACGCCCTGGTCGAACGACCCGGTCGGCGACGCCAATACCGAAGCTTTTTACATCCGCGACGAGGGCAGCGGCCACTTCTGGTCCCCCAGCCTGCTGCCCACCCCGGGCGCCAGTCCATACGTCACGCGCCACGGCTTCGGCTACAGCGTGTTCGAACACACCGAGGACGGGATCGAATCCGAACTGTCGATCCACGTAGTCATCGATGCGCCGATCAAGTTCTCGGTACTGACCCTGCGCAACCACTCGGACCAAGCTCGCCGACTCTCGGTGACGGGCTATCTCGACTGGGTGCTCGGCGACGAACGCGCGAAGACGCTGATGCACATGGTCACTGAATTCGACCAGGCAGCCGGCGCTCTGTTCGCCCGCAATGCCTACAACACGGACTTCGCCGAGCGCACGGCTTTCTTCACCGTCGACGCGCCTGACGCCGACGGCACTGTAGAAGCCTGCGCCGACCGCGGTGACTTCCTTGGCGCCGGCGGTTCCCTGGCCGCACCTGCCGCGATCGCCCGGGCGCGGTTATCCGGCCGCGTCGGCGCAGCACTCGATCCCTGCGCCGCGCTACGCGTCGTATTCGACCTGGCCCCCGGGCAGGAACGGGTGGTCGTCTTCCGGCTCGGTGCCGGCAAGACACCAACCGAGGCACACGAACGGGTCCATGCATCCCGCGGCGATGCGGCGGCACAGGAGACGCTCGAGGCGGTGCAGGCCTATTGGCAGCGCACGCTGGGCGCGGTCCAGGTACAGACGCCGGACCGGGAACTGAATGCCCTGGCCAATGGCTGGCTGCTGTACCAGGTCATCGCCTCGCGCCTCTGGGGTCGCACCGGGTTCTACCAATCCAGCGGCGCGTTCGGTTTTCGCGATCAATTGCAGGATGTGATGGCGCTGGTCCACGCCGCGCCGGGCCTGGTACGCGAGCACCTGCTGCGCGCCGCCTCACGTCAGTTCGTGGAAGGCGACGCCCAGCATTGGTGGCACCCGCCCAACGGCAAGGGCGTGCGTACGCATTGTGCGGACGATTTTCTGTGGCTGCCGCTGGCGATCTGCCGCTACGTCGAGACCACCGGCGACGACGGCGTGCTGGACGAATCCTGCCCATTTCTTGAAAGCCGCCCCTTGCATGCAGGCGAAGCATCGAACTACGAAAACCCCCGCTCGTCTGCGGACACTGCGAGCCTGTATGAACACGCTGTACGCGCGATCCGCCACGGCCTGTCCTACGGCCGCCACGGCCTGCCGCTCATGGGGTCGTGCGACTGGAACGACGGCATGAATCTCGTAGGCGCCGAGGGCAAGGGTGAAAGCGTCTGGATGGCCTTCTTCCTGATCACGGTGCTCACACGCTTCGCGCCGCTGGCCCGTGAGCACGCCGATTCCGTCTTCGCCGATCTGTGCGAACACGAAGCGCAACAACTGGGCGAACGGGTCAACGCCTGCGGCTGGGACGGCGGGTGGTATCGACGCGCGTGGTTTGACCACGGCACGGTGCTCGGATCGGCCGAGAACAGCGAATGCCGGATCGACTCGATCGCCCAGAGTTGGGCGGTCTTGTCCGGTGCCGCACCAACCGAAAGAGCGCAGGCCGCGATGGACGCTCTCGACCGGCACCTGGTGCATCGCGATACACGGCTCATTCAGTTGCTTGAGCCGCCCTTCGATACCTCGAAGCCATCGCCGGGTTATATCCAGGGCTATGTGCCCGGCGTGCGCGAAAACGGCGGTCAATATACCCATGCGGCAGTCTGGGCGGCCATGGCTTTCGCCGCGCTGGGCGATGCCGAGCGCGCCTGGGAACTGTTGACCTTGCTCAATCCACTGAGCCACGCCGAAAGCGCCGAGGCTGTGGCCACTTATCAGGTCGAACCCTACGTCGTGGCCGGCGATGTCTATGCCTTCGCGCCGCACGCCGGCCGCGGCGGCTGGACCTGGTACACCGGCTCGGCAGGCTGGTTGTATCAACTGATTACCGAGTCGCTCCTCGGCCTTAGACGGCGTCGAAATGAACTCACCGTCCGACCGCTGCTACCGAAAGACTGGGCCTCGTTCGGTCTGCAGTATCGCCTCGGCGCAACGTCATACGACATCGCATGCCAGGCGGGCGACTCGGCACTTTCGAGCACTACGCTCGATGGTATCGAAGCCCCGCACGGCACGCTCACGCTGACCGACGATGGCGAATCGCATTCGATCGTCGTGATCGTAGGCAGCAACCACGATCAGCAACAAATAAATCGGAGAGCGCCATGCAACTCGGAATGATCGGTCTGGGCCGGATGGGCGCGAGCATGGTTCGACGCCTGATGAACCAGGGGCATGCGTGCATCGTTCACGACACGCAACCCGAGGCGATGGCGCCGTTGTGCAAGCTCGGTGCGGTCGGCGCGACTTCGATGGCCGAACTGGTGCAGACCATGGACCCGCCGCGCGCGATCTGGTTGATGGTCCCGGCGGCGGTCGTCGACTCGGCGCTGGATGCTCTGACCATCCATCTGGAACCCGGCGACATCGTGATCGACGGGGGCAATTCCTACTACCGCGACGATATCGGCCGCGCGCAGAAGATGGCGGTCGCCGGCACGCATTATGTCGACGTCGGCACCAGCGGCGGCGTCGCCGGCGAGACGCGCGGCTACTGTCTGATGATCGGCGGCGAGAACGAGATCGTCGCCCACCTGGAACCGATCTTCTCCGCACTCGCCCCCGGGGTCGGCTCAGTCGCCCGCACCCGCGGACGCAGCGGTACGCCCGGGCCGGCCGAGCAGGGGTTTCTGCACTGCGGCCCGAGCGGCGCCGGTCATTTCGTGAAGATGGTGCACAACGGCATTGAATACGGCGTGATGGCGGCCTACGCCGAAGGGCTGGCTATTCTGCATCACGCCGATATCGGCAGGCACCCGCCCACAAGCGACGCCGAAACGGCGCCGCTGCGCGAGCCCGAGTTCTACCAATACCAGCTGGACCTGCCCAAGATCGCCGAAGTCTGGCGCCGCGGCAGCGTCATCGGCTCCTGGCTGCTCGACCTGACCGCCGATGCACTGTTGGACGATTCCCAGCTGTCCGGCTACGACGGCCGAGTCTCGGATTCCGGCGAAGGCCGCTGGACCATTCAGGCGGCGATCGACGAGGCGGTGCCCGCGCCGGTGCTCACCACTGCATTGTACGAACGTTTTGCCTCACGCGGCGAAGCCGACTTTGCCAATCGCTTGCTCTCTGCCATGCGCCACGAGTTCGGTGGCCATGTTGAGAAACCGCACGAGGAGTCGTCCGAATGAGTCCGGCCACGCTATCTCAGTCAACCGACGAAGCCGCGCATTCGGACGCGTTGGTAATTTTCGGCTTCAGCGGCGATCTAGCCAGCAAGAAGATCTTTCCGGCGCTCTACGCGATGGTCAGGAAAGGCACGCTCACCGTGCCGGTGATCGGCGTGGCTTGCTCGCCCTGGGACACCGACGAATGGCATCGCCATGTACGCGCCAGCGTGGAACAGGACGCCGCCATCGACGACGAGGCCGCCTTTGACCAGCTGATATCGCTGCTCGACTATGTCGCCGGCGACTACGCCGATGAGGGCACCTTCGCAGCGCTGAAGAAGGCGCTCGGCGCCGCCGAACGGCCAGCCCATTACCTGGCGATTCCGCCGGCCCTGTTTCCCACGGTGATCCGCAGTCTCGGTGCCGCCGGCCTGGCCGAGAACGCCCGCGTCATCGTAGAAAAGCCCTTCGGACGCGATGTGGCATCCGCACGCGAGCTCAACGCCATCGCCCGCTCGGTCTTCCCGGAAGACGCGATTTTTCGCATCGATCATTACCTCGGCAAGGATGCGATCATGAACATCCTCTACTTCCGCTTCGCCAATTCGTTCCTCGAGCCGATCTGGAACCGCAACTACGTAGCGAGCGTGCAGGTGACGCTGGCCGAAGCATTCGGGGTCGGCGAGCGCGGCGGCTTCTATGAAAGCGCCGGTTGCCTGCGTGACGTAGTCGAGAATCATCTGTTCCAGATCGTCGCCCTGCTGGCGATGGAACCGCCTGCCTTCCAGAGTTTCGCGGTCGTCCACAGCGCCAAGGCCAGCGTGCTTCGGGCCATGCAACCGCTGACGGCCGACGCCCTGGTACGCGGGCAGTACAACGGCTACCGGCAGGAGGCGAATGTGGCGCCCGACTCGGATGTCGAGACCTTCTGTGCGGCGCGCCTGTTCATCGATTCCTGGCGCTGGGGCGGGGTGCCCTGGTATCTGCGGGCCGGCAAGCGGCTGCCCACGACTGCCGTCGAAGTCCGGGTACAACTGCATGCCCCGCCGCAACATCTATTCGATGACGCCGACCCCGGCGCAGGACCTGCGAACTACCTGCGGTTCAAGCTGCAGCCGGCCTCGTCGATTGCCCTGGCCGCCCGGATCAAGCAGCCGGGCAAGGCATTCGTGGGTAACCAGCGTGAACTCTATCTGCACGAGGACAACCACCAGGCGGAAACACCCTACGAGCGGCTGCTCGGCGATGCGATGGCGGGCGACGGCGCGCTGTTCACGAGTCAGGACGCCGTCGAGGCGGCCTGGGCCGTGGTCGAGCCGGTGCTCGGCGAGCATGCCCCGGTAGTAGCCTACGCGCCGGGCAGCTGGGGACCGGCAGGCGCCGACACGCTGATCGCTGGCGATGGCACCTGGCACGATCCGCAGCCGGAGGAGCCGCCGTCATGACACCGGATTGGGTGTTCCTCCTCGATGTCGACAACACCCTGCTCGACACCGATCGCTTCGTCGCCGACCTGCACCACCGCCTCGAGCAGGCGTTCGGCGCTGACAGCGCGGCGTGCTACTGGAGCGCCTTCGAAGCATTGCGGGCCGAACTGGGCTATGCCGATTATCTCGGCGCCCTACAGCGCTACCGGGCCGACATCGAAACCGTGGGTCTCCAGGAGCAGCGCCTGCTGCAGCTGTCGAGCTTCCTGATCGACTACCCCTTCGCCGAGTGCCTGTTCCCGGGCGCGCTCGACCTCCTCCAGCGCCTGGCCGGGTTCGGACCGACCGTGATCCTGAGCGACGGCGATGTCGTGTTGCAGCCGCGCAAGATCCAGCGCTCGGGCCTGTGGGATGCGGTCGATGGCCGCGTGCTGATCTATGTTCACAAGGAACAGCGGCTTGCCGCGATCGAGGCCCGGTATCCGGCGGCGCGCTATGTCGTCGTCGACGACAAGTTGCGGTTGCTCACGGCCATCAAGCGGGTCTGGGGCGAACGGGTGATCACAATCTTCCCGCGCCAGGGCCACTATGCGCTCGACGCCACGTCCACCGACCGCTATCCGCCGCCCGACCACACGGTCGAGCACATCGGTGACCTGAATAATCTCGACATATCGCGCTGGCTCAACGTCGCCGACGCGGCCCACCCATGACGCCGGACGCACACCCATGAATCCCAATACAAAAGCACTCCACCAACTCGGCCAGAGCCTCTGGCTCGACAACATCACCCGCCGCCTGCTCGACGACGGCACACTGGCGTCCTACATCGCCGACCTGTCGGTGACCGGTCTGACCTCGAACCCGACGATCTTCGAGCACGCGATCGGCCACGGCAACGATTACGATACGGCGATCACCGAACTCGCCCGCGACCGTCACTCGACGATCGAGCAGATCTTCTTTGCGCTCGCGATAGACGACCTGCAACGCGCCGCTGATCTGCTGCGACCGGCCTTTGATGCCAGCGACGGTGTGGATGGCTGGGTCTCGCTGGAAGTCTCGCCGCTGCTGGCAGACGATGCGCCCAAGACCATCGAAGCGGCGGCCGACCTGCATGCAACGGCCGCACGCGAGAATCTATTCATCAAGATTCCCGGTACGGCAGCCGGCCTGGCGGCCATCGAGGCATCGATTTTCGCCGGCATCCCGGTCAACGTCACCCTGCTGTTCTCACGCGAACAGTATCTGGCGGCGGCCGATGCCTACCTGCGCGGCATCGAACGCCGTATCGAGGCCGGCCTGGATCCGAAAGTGGGGTCGGTGGCATCGCTGTTCATCAGCCGCTGGGATGTCGCCGCGAACAAGGAAGTTCCCAAGGTGCTTCACAACCGTCTGGGCATCGCCATCGCCGGTGTGACCTATCGTGCCTATCGCGACCTGCTGGCCTCGGACCGCTGGCAGGCCCTGGCCGACGCCGGCGCACAGCCGCAACGGCTGCTTTGGGCCAGCACCGGCACCAAGGACCCGGCCGAACCCGACACGCTCTATGTCGAGGCGCTCGCTGCCCCCGACACCATCAACACGATGCCGGAGAAAACACTGCATGCATACGCAGATCACGGCCGGGCGAGCGAGCCGTTAGCCGTCGACGGCGGCGCCGCCGACACCGCGCTGCAGACGTTTACGCAGGCCGGTATCGATACCGACGCCCTCGCCGCGCGGCTGCAGCGCGAAGGGGCCGAGTCCTTCTCGGCCTCGTGGCAAACCCTGCTGAAGCAGATCCAAGCCAAGTGCCCGCCGGTCGCCGAGGCCACCCCATGAGCAGCGCGACCCATCGACCCCACACCTCTTCGGACGCGCTGACCGCGCGTCCGGCATGGCAGGCCTTGGTCGCACATCATGACGATATGGGTCACACGCATCTGCGGGATCTGTTCCCGGGCGATGCCGAGCGCGGTACGACTTTCACGGCCGAAGCGGCCGGCTGGTTCCTTGACTACTCGAAGAACCGCGTGACCGCGCACACGCTCGAACTACTGATTGCGCTGGCGCAAGACCGCGGCCTGTGCGAGCGCAGGGACGCCATGTTCCGCGGCGAGGCAATCAACACCACCGAACAGCGCGCGGTGCTGCACGTGGCGTTGCGAGCACCGGCGAGCCAGAAGATCGTGGTCGACGGCCAGGATGTCGTCGCTGAAGTGCACACGGTGCTCGCCCGCATGACGCGGTTCGCCGAGGATGTACGCGGCGGGCGCTGGCTGGGCCATACCGGCAAACGGATCCGCAACGTCGTGAATATCGGTATCGGCGGTTCGGACCTCGGCCCGGTGATGGCCTTCGAGGCCCTGCGCCACTACAGCCGGCGCGACCTCACCGTGCGTTTCGTCTCGAATGTTGATGCGACCGATCTGGTCGAGACGCTGCGTGGCTTCGACGCCGCCGAAACCCTGTTCATCGTCTGTTCCAAGACCTTCACGACCCAGGAAACACTGACCAACGCGCATGCCGCACGCGACTGGTGTATCGCCCAGCTCGGCGATGACGCAGCCGTGGCACGACACTTCGTTGCGGTCTCCACCAACATCGAAGGCGTCACCGCGTTCGGCATCGCGGCCGACCAGATGTTCGGTTTCTGGGACTGGGTCGGCGGCCGCTACTCGATGGATTCGGCGATCGGGCTGGCCAACATGATTGCGATCGGCCCCGAGCACTTCCACGCCATGCTCGCCGGCTTCCACGCCATGGACGAGCATTTCCAGCACGCGCCGCTGGCGCAGAACCTGCCGGTGCTGATGGCGCTGCTGGCGATCTGGAACAACAATTTCCTGGGTGCGACCACCGTCGCGGTGCTGCCCTACGCGCAATACCTGACGCGTTTTCCGGCTTATCTGCAGCAGTTGACCATGGAGAGCAACGGCAAGCACATCACCCGCGCCGGCGCCCCGGTAGCAACTCAGACCGCGCCGATCCTCTGGGGCGAGCCCGGCACCAATGGCCAGCATTCGTTCTACCAGCTGATCCATCAGGGCACGCGGCTGGTGCCCTGCGATTTCATCGGCTTCTGCCAGAGCTTGAATCCGCTCGGCGGCCAGCATGACCTGCTGATGGCCAACCTGTTCGCGCAGAGCCAGGCGCTGGCGTTCGGCAAGACCGCCAGCGAAGTCGCGGCCGAAGGCATAGGGGCGGCGCTGGCACCCCATCGTGTCTTCGAGGGCAACCGCCCAAGCAACACCCTGCTGGCCGACCGGCTGACGCCGGCGACCCTGGGCTCGCTGGTCGCCCTCTACGAGCACAGCGTGTTCGTCCAGGGCGTGATCTGGGATATCGATTCGTTCGACCAGTGGGGCGTGGAACTGGGCAAGGCATTGGCCCAGCGACTGTTGCCGGAGCTCAAGCCCGACGGCGCCGTGCCGCGCACCCATGACAGCTCGACCAACGCGTTGATCGAGCGCTATCGCCGCAAGCGGGCCGACGATGCGGCCCGTTTGCCCACCGCTGCCATCTGAGGCGCATCCCATGGCCACACGCATCAGCCCGCTCGCCGGCAAACCCGCCCCGCTAGATCTGCTGGTCAATGTACCCCGGCTGGTGAGCGCCTATTACACCGGGCTGCCGGATCCGGGCGTGCCGGCGCAACGCGTCGCCTTCGGCACCTCCGGGCATCGGGGCTCGTCGTTCGCATTGTCGTTCAACGAACGTCATGTGCTGGCGATCACGCAGGCGATCTGCGACTACCGCAAAAGCCAGGACATCGACGGGCCGCTGTTTCTCGGCATCGATACCCACGCGCTGTCGGAACCCGCCCGGGCCAGCGCCATCGAGGTGCTTGCCGGCAACGGGGTCGAAACCATGCTGGCCACCGACGACGAATACACGCCGACACCGGCGATCTCGCACGCGATTCTGACCTACAACCGCGGGCGTACATCCGGGCTGGCGGACGGTATCGTGGTGACCCCGTCCCACAACCCGCCGGACAACGGCGGCTTCAAGTACAACCCGCCGAACGGCGGGCCGGCCGACGAGCACATCACCGACGCCATCGAGAACGCGGCCAACGCCCTGCTCGAAAAGGACCTGGCCGGAATTAAGCGAATCCCCTGCAACCGCGCGCTGCAGGCAGCAACCACGCATCGCCACGATTTCGTCACCGCCTATGTCGCCGATCTCGGCCAGGTCGTCGACATGGATGCGATCCGCGCAGCCGAGGTGCATATGGGCGTCGACCCGCTGGGCGGCGCCGGCGTGCACTACTGGGCACGCATCGCCGAGCACTACCGGCTGGACCTCACCGTGGTCAGCGACGTAGTCGATCCGACGTTTGCCTTCATGACCGTCGACTGGGACGGCCGGATTCGCATGGATCCCTCGTCGCCCTATGCAATGCAGCGCTTGCTCGATCTCAAGGATCGTTACGACATCGCCTTCGGCTGCGACACCGACCACGACCGGCACGGGATCGTCACCGGCCAGGCCGGTTTGCTGGCACCCAACCACTATCTAGCAGTCGCCATCGATTATCTGTTTAGCCACCGCCCGCAATGGAGCGCGCAGGCCGCAGTGGGCAAGACCGTGGTCAGCACCGGCCTGATCGACCGTGTGAGCGCGCGGCTGGGCCGGCCGCTGGTCGAAGTGCCGGTCGGCTTCAAGTGGTTTTCTGCGGGGCTGTTCGACGGCTCGCTCGGTTTCGGCGGCGAGGAAAGCGCTGGGGCATCGTTCCTGCGCCGCGACGGGTCGGTGTGGACCACCGACAAGGATGGCATTGTGCCCGCCCTACTGGCAGCCGAAATCACCGCGCGCTGCGGCCATGATCCCGGCGCCTTGTACAACAAGCTCACCGACGAACTCGGGTGCCCGCTGGCCGACCGCGTCGAAGCCAAGGCCACCCCGGCGCAGAAACAAGCGCTGGCCGCGCTCACGCCACACCGCATCAGCGCCCACGAACTCGCCGGCGAGCCGATTACCGGGATCATCGATACCGCGCCCGGCAACGGCGCGCCGATCGGCGGCATCAAGGTGATGACCGCCAACGGCTGGTTCGCCGCTCGCCCGTCGGGCACCGAAGACATCTACAAAATCTACGCCGAGAGCTTCGACGACGAGGCCCATCTGCAACGCATTCTGAAAGAAGCGCAGGCCATCGTCGACCAGGCGATCGCCACACCGTGACCACGCACTCTGCCACGGCGCCCGACCCGGCCGCCATCGCTGCCGGCGCCACCTCCGACGGCGCGATGCTCGACCGCCTGCAACGCACGGCATTCGATTATTTCCTGCAATGCGTCAACCGCGACAACGGCCTGGTCGCCGACACCACGCGCGACGACGCGCCGTGCAGTATCGCGGTGGTTGGTTTTGCCCTGTCGGCATTACCCATCGGGGTCGAACACGGCTGGATCGAGCGCGCCGAGGCGGTACAGCGCACGCTCGCTAGCCTTCGTTTCTTCATGGCCTGCGATCAGTCGGGCAGCGCCACTGCCAGCGGTTTTCATGGTTTCTACTTCCACTTTCTGGATATGCAGCTCGGCACCCGCGTCTGGCATTGCGAACTCTCGCCGATCGATACAACCCTCCTGATCGCCGGCATGCTGAGCGCTGCGGCCTACTTCGACGCCGACACGCGCGACGAAACCGAACTCCGCCAGCTGGCCAACGCCCTCTACGAGCGGGTCGACTGGCGCTGGATGCAGGACGACGGCGACACCGTCATGCAGGGCTGGAAGCCGGAATGCGGTTTCCTCCACTACGGCTGGGAAGGTTACAGCGAGGCGCTGCTGCTCTACGCGCTGGGGCTGGGCTCACCCACCCATGCGCTGACCGAACAGAGTTTTCGCGCCTGGACGATGACCTACCAATGGGAACATCTGTACGGCTACGATTTCCTGTACGCCGGGCCGCTGTTCATTCACCAGTTCTCGCAAGCCTGGATCGATTTCCGCGGCATCCGCGATGACTTCATGCGCGAGAAGAACTGCGATTATTTCGAGAACAGCCGGCGCGCGACCTATATCCAGCGCGAGTATGCGATCCACAATCCAAAGAGCTTCGCCGGCTACGACGCCGAGCATTGGGGCTTGTCGGCCGGCGACGGCCCTAGCGGCGATGCCCGACAGGTGGCCGGGCGCGAGCAGTTCTTCTATGGCTATGCCGCGCGTGGTGTGCCCTTCGGCCTCGACGACGGCACGATTGCCGGTTCGGCGACCGCCTCGTCGCTGGTCTTCGCGCCCGAGATCGTTCTGCCGGCGTTGCGTGCGCTTCAGGCGGACGGTGTTGCACACGGCGTCGATCTGATCCGTGCCAGCGGCTTCAATGCCACGCTCGGAGACACCCCCGCGAAAGCCTGGACCACGACCGATCTGTTTGGTCTAGACCAGGGCATGATCGTGTTGATGATCGAAAACTACCGGTCCGGGCTGCCCTGGCGCCTGACACGAAATCTGCCCTGCATTCGAGCCGGCCTGCGCCGCGCCGGCTTTCGTGGCGGTTGGTTGAAGCACTCCGAACCGGCCAAGCCATGAAGTCAGTCGGCCCTGCGCTCGACTATCCCTGCGCGAGCACCTCAGATCAGGAACTCTGCGCCCACGCTCGGCCGGCCGACTGGCGCAACCCGCGGCCCCGCCTGCCCTACGACTGGCTGGTCATCGGCGCCGGGCCTGCCGGGCTGACTGCGGCACGCAGCGCGGCAGCCCTCGGCGCTCGCGTCGCGCTGGTCGAAAGTCATCTGCTGGGCGGCGTTTCGCTGAACTACGGCTCGGTGTCGGCACAGGCGCTGATCAGAACCTCGCGTCTATACGCAGAGATGCGCGATGCCGCTCACTACGGCGCACGCGCCCCGGCACACGTCGACGTCGATTTCCCACTCGCGATGGAACGTATGCGTCGCATCCGCGCGCGTCTGGGCCATCTCAATTCCGCAGCGAGCGTTGCCGCCCTGGGCATCGACCTGTTTTTCGGTGCGGCGCGTTTCGTCAGCGACGATGCCATCGATCTCGATGGCACCCGGCTGACGTTCAAGAAAGCGCTCATCGCCACCGGCTCGCGGTCGTTGCTGCCGACCCTTCCGGGGCTGACCGAAGCCGGCTACCTGACCAACGAAACCGTGTTCGATCTAACCGAACTACCCGCCAGCCTGCTGGTAATCGGCGGCGGCCCGGTGGGATGCGAGCTCGCCCAGGCTTTCTGCCGCTTCGGCTCGCACACCATCATCGTCCACGACGAACCGCTGTTCCTGCCCCGGGAAGAACGCGATGCCGCCCAGCTGCTCAGCGCCGCGCTGGCTCAGGACGGCGTCGAGATTCATCTGAATACCACCGCCATCAATGTCCGCATGGACAACGGCCGGAAGGTCATCGAAACAGTCAACGACGGCGACGTGACAACCCTCACCGCCGACACGGTATTGACCGGCATCGGTCGCGTGCCCGCCGTGGCTGGACTGGACCTCGAAGCAGCCGGGGTCGTTTTCGACACAACGGCCGGCATCCGGGTGGATGACTTCCTGCGCACCAGCAATCGACGAATCTTCGCGGCTGGCGACGTCTGCATGCAACACCAGTTTGTCGATACCGCCCATGCCTCGGCGCAAATCGCCGTCCACAATGCGCTGTGTCGGCAGCGCCGGCGCGTGAGTGCCCTGACGACTCCCTGGTGTACCTATACCGACCCGGAAATTGCCCATGTCGGTCTGTATGTCCGCGAGGCACGCGAGCGTGGTATCCCGATAAAGACCTTCACGGTACCGATGCACGAGGTCGATCGCGCAATCGTCGACGGCGGGGAGGAAGGGTTTGTTAAAATCCATGTCCGCGAAGGCACCGACACCATCCTGGGCGCCACCATCGTGGCGCGACACGCAGGCGAAATGATCAACGACCTGTCGCTTGCGATCGTGGCCGGCATCGGTCTGGACACCATGGCAGGCGTGATTCATGCCTACCCCACTCAGGCCGAAGCGATCAGAAAAGCCGCACAGGCTTGTCGCCGAACCCCTCGGCCGCGCTGGCCCACATGGCTGCAGCGCGGGTGGCTCAGGCGATAACGACCGGACAACTCCGTGCCACCGCTATCGGGTGGCCCGATCCAGTGTCCGCTCGCCGTGATCTCTGCAGCAGGTCGTTCATCCGGGCCGCTGGCCTTGCAGCCGATGGGCGCCGAAATCGATCAAACTCAGGCACGACCCGCATGAACACGCACAGAAACACTCGCCGAGCTGCGTATGTTCTCGGCGCCGCAGACCGGGCATTCGATCACAAAGGCTGACACAGCCGATGAACTGCACCAGACTCCGCGCGCGACGGCCGGTGCGATCCCCGCGACGCTCAACCGTGTTGCCTGGCGCACAGACACGCCGGACACGGCGGCAGACACTGATAGACAACACCACCGCTATTCAAGGCACATAATAATGACCATCCCGTTGGTCAACGAGACCGAGGCGACCCGGCGACGCACCCGTTTGCCTGCAGGATCTGACGACGGTGCGATTTCGTGCTGGGAAAATGAGGGCGGTGCTGTTCAGCAGGCAGCCGGAACGTCCCGGACACATCTCCGGGAAAAACACACCGAGCGAAAGATCGCAGCCTGGATGATATCCCCGCGATAGCCCCAGAAGCCTGTTGTTAAAAGCTTCCGATATACGCCATGGACCGCCGGTCCGGGCATGAGTCTGTAATGGAACCAGAATTCACCCACGATCAGAGCACGGTTAAACCGCAATCATGGGTCCGCATACTGGCCGGATACCGCGAGCCCAGCGCCAGGCGCAGCGTACTGGAAGTGATGATCACGCTAATCCCGTTCGCCGGCATCTGGTGCTTGATGTGGGCGGCGGTGGACCACGGCTACTGGCTCGGTTTGTTGTTGGCCGTGCCCGCCGCGGGCTTTCTGGTGCGGCTGTTCATGATCCAGCATGACTGTGGCCACGGCTCGTTCTTTGCTTCTAGGGGCGCCAATCACTGGCTCGGCCGCGCCATCGGCGTATTGACGCTCACGCCCTACGATTTCTGGCGGCATACCCACGCCATGCATCATGCCGCCGCAGGTAATCTCGATCGCGAGGATTTTGGCGGCATCGACACGCTCAGCGTGCGCGAATTCAGGGCCCTGTCGCGCGGGCAGCAACTCCGTTATCGACTGTACCGGCATCCGCTGGTGCTGTTCGGCCTCGGCCCGGCCTATCTGTTCATCGTCCACAACCGTTTGCCGGTGGGTTTCATGCGCGCGGGCTGGATGCCGTGGTTGAGTACCCAGGGCACCAACGTGGCGATCATCGCGTTGGCTGGCCTTTTGATCTGGTGCATCGGACTCGTGCCGTTCCTGCTGGTGCAAGTGCCGATCACGCTTGTCGCCGCGACCTATGGCGTCTGGCTGTTCTATGTCCAGCACCAGTTCGAGACCACTTATTGGGAGCGGGAATCGGACTGGCGTTTTCACGACGCCGCGCTGCACGGCAGCTCGCACTACGACCTGCCGCCTGTCCTGCGCTGGTTCACGGCCAATATTGGCGTGCACCATGTCCATCACCTATGCAGCCGGGTGCCCTCCTATCGGCTGGCGGAAGTGCTGCGCGACCATCCCGAACTACGCGCGGTTGGCCGCATTACGCTCTGGCAAAGCCTGCGCTGTGTGCCGCTGGTGCTATGGGACGAGCAGGAACGTCGACTGGTGTCTTTCAGAACGGCGCGGGCCCTGCACGGCATACCTTGCAAACGCGTCCCCTGCAAACGCGTCGCGTAGGGACTGTTTAGAACATGGTCGGCGAACCAGTCGAGAGGGCTGATATTGCCCGAGCCAATCACCGCTTCAATGCCCGGTCACAGAAGCCGTCGCCACGGATCAGACCGGGCCCAGTACACGAGACACCAGGGCCGCGATCATCTGTTCTTCGTCGGTGGCGATGACGCGTATAGTGACGCGGGCCGATTGGCGAGAAATCAGTGCGGCACCGGCCGCGTTCTGCATCGGGTCGATCGTGATGCCTAGAAAATCCAGCCCGTCACAGATGCGATCGCGGATGACGGGTGCGTTCTCACCGATACCCCCAGCGAAGACCAGCGTATCCAGCCCGCCGAGCGCCGCGGCGTAGGCACCGATCGTCTTCTTTGCCTGATAGCAGAACAGGGCGATTGCCTCCGCGGCTCGCGGGTCATCCGCCTCGCTGGCCAGCAGATCGCGGATATCGCCGCTGGTCTCGGACAGCCCGAGCAGACCGGATTCGTGGTTGACGATGTGGTCGAACTGCGCGGGCGTTATCGCCGCTTCGTCCGCGAGAAAACGCACCAGACCGGGGTCGAGATCACCGGACCGCGTCCCCATGGGTAGGCCGGCGGCCGGTGTGAATCCCATGCTGGTATCGACGCCGATGCCAGCACGCACCGCGGCTATGCTCGCGCCGCTGCCCATATGGGCCAGAATCACGCGCCCACGGGTGGCCGCCGGGTCGCCCAGTCGCGCCAGCTCCTGGATCAGGTAGGCATAGGACAGACCGTGAAATCCGTAGCGCTGTACGCCGAGCGCCTCAAAGCGGCGCGGCAGCGCGATCTGGGTGGCCACTCGTGGCATGTGGCGATGAAACGCGGTATCGAAACAGGCGATCTGAGGACAGTCCGACAGTCGTTTGCCGAATGCCTCGATCAGTTCGAGCTCGCGCGACATGTGCTCGGGGTCACGCGGGCGCAAGCGTTCGAGCTCGGCGTGCAATGCGGGCGTGATGCAGGCCGGTTCGGCGTGCTGGAGCCCCTGCACCACGCGATGGCCAACCCCCGCGATGCCATCGAGGGCGCCGCGTTGTTCAAGCCAGTCGACGAGTGCTGCCACCGCGGCGCCATGCCCGGCGCCGTCGAGCGCCGTCTCGCCCGATTCGTTGGTCGCCGTGTCCGTGAACGACAGCGTGGCCCCGGCCTTACCGATACGCTCGATCTTGCCGCGTAGCGTCAGCAATGGCGGTTCGCCCCGTGCAAAAAGCGCGAAACGAATGCTAGACGAACCACCATTAACGGTGAGAATCGCGCCCTCGACGGCAGATCTACCCATCAAAATTCACCGCTGGCGGCTAAAAGCCCGACCGACTTCACTCCGGCGCCCGGCCCCTCCCGAGAGACCTCGCGGGCCGACGGATATCAGGCCGCGGCAGCCGGCTGGAGCGGGGGCTGCGCCTCAGCATCCGGATTGGGCACGGCCTGACCAGCGAGCGCGAAGGCCAGCGTGGCCGACGACGGATTGAGGCTGTCGACCATGGCGCTAGGGATAAGAATCGTCGCACCACGTTCCTTGGTGGTCTCGTAGATGATGTTCATGGCGCGCAGCTGCAGCGCCTGCGGATGCCCCGCATAGGTCTGGGCAGCCTCGACGAACTTGCCGGCGATCGCAGCCTCGGCCGAGCCCAGAATCACGCGCGCCTGTTTCTCGCGCTCGGCCTGGGCCTGGCGGGACATGGCGTCCTGCAGGGCTTCGGGAATCGCGACATCGCGAATCTCAACCGAGCTCACGGTAATACCCCACGGCGCGGTCTTGGCGCCGATCTCGAGCTTGAGCTGTTCATCGGCGTCCTTGCGGTCGGACAGTAGCGCGGCGAGCATCGACGAACCGATCATCTCGCGCAGCGAGGTCTGGGCGACCTGGTCGATGGCCTGGCGGTAGTTGGTGATCGCCAGCGCGGCCTTTTCGGCGTCATGCACGTGCCAGAAGATGATGGCATCGACATTGACCGGCACCGTGTCTCGGGTCAGCGCCTGTTCGGCGTTGAAGCCGGTGGTCTGAATGCGCTGATCGATGACGGCCACAACCGTGTCCATCACCGGAATGATGGCGAATAGCCCTTCCCCACGGACGCTCTGCAGCTTACCCATGCGCAGGATGACGAACTTCTGCCAGACGTTGGCCATCTTCAGCGACAGCGCGACGACCACCGCGGCCAGGACGAAGACGCCGGCCAGATACGGGCTGACCCAGAAGCCCGCCGCGGCGGCGGCGGCAATACAGAGTGCAACGCAGAATAGAGTGATCGGGTTCATGACGAGGGCTTCCATCGCGCAGTGGAGGACGTACTCGACGATGCGCCGGCCAGCAGTCGGCGTCCGTGCGCTAACCCACGCTGGCTTACGGTGATCGCCGCGCTCGGGTCGGTAAACGCCTGCCTGCTAGCGCGCCAGCGCGACGATGGACTCGGCATGGAACGCCGCGGCCTCGGCCACGGCCGCGCAGCCCGGGTCATCGGGCAGAACATTGATCGCAGCCACCGGATGCCCCGCCAGCACTTCGATCGCCGCATATGCGCTGTCGGCCAGCGCCTTGGCGTTGTAGCCGCCTTCGAGCAGCATCACCAGACGGCCGTCGCAGAGCTCGTCGGCCAAGGCGCACATGCCCTGTGTGATGGCGGCATAGCCAGTCTCGTCCATGGCGCAGGTCATATCGAGGTAGTGACAATCGAAGCCGGCGGATACCAGCAGAACATCGGGACCGAACGCGCGCGCCGCCGGGCTCACCACCTTCGCGAACACGTCCAGCAGTGCGGCGTTGCCAATACCCACGGGCAGCGGCACGTTGAGGTTGGTGCCCATGCCGGGTCCGGCACCGGTCTCCGCCAGCAGACCGGTGCCCGGGTAGAACGGCGCCGCGCAGTGGCTGTCGATCACCAGCACGTTGGGATCGTCATAGAAAATGGCCTGGGTGCCGTTGCCGTGATGCATGTCCCAGTCCCAGATCAGCACCCGTTCATAGCCGAGCGTGGTGCGAGCATGTGCAGCCGCGACCGCGATGTTGTTGTACAGACAGAAGCCCATCGCACGATCGGCCGGCGCATGATGGCCGGGCGGGCGCACGATACAAAACGCCCGCCGGGCGTCACCGGCCGCCACGGCCTCGAGCGCGCTGATGCCCGAACCCGCCGCCAGGCCGGCCGCCACCACGCTACCCGGCGATACTGCAGTCGTATCCTGCGCCAGCCAGCCCGATTGACCGTCCAGCGACTGGATATGGGCCACATACGCCGCGTCATGGGCCTGTTCGAGCTGGCGGGCAGTGGCGGCGGCCGGCAGCACCCAGCGCACGCCGTCGATGGGCTCCAGCAGCAGCCGATCGACGATCGCGGTCAGGCGCTCGGGTCGTTCCGGGTGGCTGTAGGTCTCCAGGCTTGCGTCCGGATATTGCAGCGCGATCATCGCCTTGACCGCGTCGGTCCATTCGGGATGCTCCGGATCCCAGCCGTGTGGGTTATGGCCGAGCATGCCCAGGTCGTAATAGACCCATACCGTCGTCGCCATCGCAGTCATCCAGCTAGCGCGCGGCCCGCCGGCGCGCCATCAACGATCTGCCGGGCCTCGGCCCGGATTGCAGCCACACGACCGGTTGCCCCGATGCGCCGAAGGTCGCCCGCCGGGCGGCAACCGCCGGATCCGGCCGCAAATGCAGATAGAGCCCGAAAAGGGCCATCGCGTCGACCGGCGCTGCCGCGCCGATCGGTTGCCTGCCCTGCGGATCGATTGATGCGCTCATGCGGTTGCCTGCGCGATGGTAACGTGCCGCTGCGTGAGCGCCTGCAGGAGTGCGTCCCACGAAGTCGCGGCGCTCTGAAGGCGATCGCGCTGCAGCATGCCGGCCATTGCGTCGAGATTGATTCCGGCGCGGGTACAACGCGCGAGCACGATTTCGCCGTCCTCGCTGTGGTGTGCGATGGCGCCGCGCAACTGCCCATGGTCGGCAAAGGCGCGCACCGTTTTCTCGGTCACGCCATTGATGGTCCCAGGGGCCGCCAGCGCGTCGACATACAACGTATCGGAGGCGAATGGATCCAGGCTGGCGGTATCCGACCAGAGCAGCCGCTGCGGGGGCGCTCCGGCCGCCGCAAGCCGCCGCCATCGGCGGGAATCACGCAACTTGCGATACGCTCGGTAACTGCGCTGAGCCACTGCCGTCCCGACCCGATCATGTAGGTCCTGCGGAATTTCCGTGCGCTCGTTGGGCTGATCCCAGTCAAAGTGCATCGCGGTAACCGCCGCGACCTGTGAATCCACCCCCGCTTCCCGATAGCGCCGATAGTAGGTGCTACGCGTCGTGGGCGCAGCGACCTTCTGGCGTACATCGGCCGGGAGGCCGAGACGCAGGGCGCTGTCCCAGGGGCTGACGACCAACGACGCAATGGATGCCACGTTGGCATCGAGACCCGCGGCCAGTCGGCGCTCGATACCATTCATGTAGGCTTGGGCGGCCGCGAGATATTGCGCGCGCGAGCACAGCAGCGTGATGCGGACCGGCACGCCGGCGAAGATCGCTGCTTCGATCGCTGGCATACCGGCCGCCGTTCCGGGGATCTCGATCAATAGATTCGGCCGCTCGGCGCGGGCATGGCATTCGGTGACCGCTGCGACCAGACGCGGCGTATCCGCGACCACCTTCGGCGAGACCGCCAGCGACGCCCAACCTTCGGCGCCGGCACTTGCCTCGAACAGCGGCCGGAACAGGTCGGCTGCGGCCCGCGCGTCATCCAGCACCAGCGTCCTGAGCAGCGCCTCGCCGTGCAACCCGGCCGTCGACGGTATTCGATGCTCGATATCGTCGACGTCGATCGCACCGCTGAAACCGTCGACCCGGGTGGGCATCGACGCCAGGCCGGTGATCGAGAAGTCGTCGATCAGGGTCTGCAGGCGACCGTCGTCGAGCATTCCCCGGCCGACGCCATCCAGCCAGAGACTCTGGCCGAGGCTTCGTAAACGATTGATAGCAGTCATAGTCATCTCCGGTGACGGGGTCGAGCAGCGCCGCGATACGACCGGCGCGAGGGTCGGGTATCACGGTTCATGCGGCAGGCTCGTCGAGATAGTGGTCGTCGGCCTCGGCCTGCGTCGCCGTGGGCCGGTCGTGGCAAAGCAGCAACTGGGGCGATCGCCCCCCGCTGATGTCGATCCCGTCTGCCCCGACTGTACGCAGACTCACTTCGACCGTATGGGCTTGGCTGTCGTCGACCAGCGCAACGCCCGCCGCGCCCTGCTCGACGCCGTCCAGCAACAGTCGCTGCGTGGATGCGCCCGCCGCGATCAGGGTCTGGGTGACTTCGATGTGATAAACCGTGGCGCCGTAGCTATAGTCGAGCGCATAGCTGCGCCATTCGTCGGGAATACAGGGCACGATCTGCAGATGATCGGCCGTGCGCCGCAGCCCCAGCAGCGACTCCACGATCAGCCGATAGGCCCAGCCAGCCGAACCGGTATACCAGGTCCAACCGCCGCGCCCGGTGTGCGGCGCGAGTGCATAGACATCGGCGGCCAGTGCATAGGGCTCGGTCTTGTAGATCGCCACGCCGGCGGCAGACACCGCGTGGTTCACGGGGTTGATGATCGCCATCAGCTCCCAGGCGCGACGGCTGTCGCCCAGTCGGGCGAAGGCCATGGCGGCCCACACCGCCGCATGCGTGTACTGACCGCCGTTTTCGCGCACCCCGGGCACATAGCCCTTGATATAACCGGGGTTCATGGGGGTGGTATCGAACGGCGGATCAAGCAGTTGGATCAGGCCATCACCGCTTTCCGAGCCGCGGCGCACGAGTCGCACATCGACCGCGTCCATCGCGCGGCGCGAACGTTCAGACTCGCCGGCTCCGGAGAGCACCGACCAGCTCTGGGCAATCGAGTCGATCGTGCATTCGACATTTGTCTTCGATCCCAGCGGCGTACCGTCGTCGAACCAGGCGCGCTGGTACCACTCGCCATCCCAGGCGTGGTGATGGATCTGCACGCGCAACTGCCGAGCCTGGGTGATGCAGCGTTCGGAAAATGCCGCATCGCCGTAGTCGGCGGCCAGCGCCGCAAAGTTCCGAAGGACGTCGTAGAGGAAAAACGCCAGCCATACGCTTTCACCCTGGCCTTTGATGCCGACCAGGTTCATGCCGTCGTTCCAGTCGCCCGACCCCATCAGCGGCAAGCCATGCTCGCCCAGGCGGAGGCCGTGTTCGATGGCCCGAACACAGTGCGCATACAACGTCGCACTCGCCTCCGAGCGGCCCGGCAGTTCGTAGTAAGACTCCTCCTCCGCCTCCAAAGGCCGACCTTCCAGAAAATGCAGGTCCTCGTCGAGCACGGCGCGATCGCCGGTGCTGCGGACGTAGCGGCAAACGGACGCCGGCAGCCACAAATAATCGTCCGAGCACCGCGTGCGCACGCCGCGACCGACCGGCGGATGCCACCAGTGCTGCACGTCGCCTTCGGGATACTGGTGCTCGGCGGCCCGCAGCAGATGCGCACGAACGACGTCGGGCGCGGCATGCACCAACGCCATGCCGTCCTGCAACTGGTCACGGAAACCGTAGGCTCCGCCCGACTGGTAATAGCCACTGCGTGCCCAGACCCGGCAGGCCAGCGTCTGATACAGCAGCCAGCCGTTGGCCATGACGTTGATCGCCGGATCCGGCGTATGCACCTGGACCGTACCGAGCGTAGCGCGCCAATACTGGCGCACGGCGTCCAGCGCGGTACGAGCCGAGCCGGGCTGGCGCAATCTCAGCGCGAGTGCGCGGGCCTGATCAATATCGGTGGCCGCCCCGAGACGGAAAACCACCTCATGGCTGGCGCCGTCCGCCAGCTCAAAGGGGATCTGGATCGCGCCGCAGGGATCCATACCGGCGCCGAGCCGTCCCGACAGCCGCCTGCGGCTCATCGCATCGGGCTGGGCGAGCCCGCGGTTACGCCCGATGAAGGCGGTTCGATCGCCGGTGAGCGTACGACCGGGCGCGTCGGCGTCGATGAATGCGATCCGACCGGCGAAATCGGTGTTGTAGGCATTGCGTGCGAACAGCGCACCGCTGGCCGGATCGATTTCGGTCACCAGATGCATCGCGGACTTGGATCTCAGATCACCCAGCACCCATTCCACGTAGGCGGTCGCCGACAGCCGCCGTCGACGACCCGAGGTATTGCGTACCTTGAGCACCGAGAACTTCACCGCCGCATGGCGATCGACGTACACCCAGAGCTGCGAGCGCAGGCCCTGAGCGTCGTGCTCGTACACCGTATAGCCGAAACCGTGACGACAACGATAGCCCAGACCGTCGGGGCTGGGCAGCGCGGTCGGCGACCAGTACGCGCCGCTGTCCTCGTCGCGCAGATAGAACGCCTCGCCGGCGGACGCGCCGACAGCGTCGTTGCTCCAGGGCGTGAGCCGGTACTCGTGGGCGTTTTCATGCCACGTATAGGCTGGCCCGCTCTCGCTCATCACCGTGCCGAATACCGGATTCGCCAGCACATTGACCCAGGGCGCCGGCGTCCGGTGCTCGGCGCGGCTGGTGATGACGTATTCCCGCCCGCTCGCCGAAAACCCCCCGAGATCGTTGCCTAGGATGAGTCGGTCGCGCGCCGCATCGGCGACGACGCGCCGCCGCATCGGCGTCGTGGCGCGACTCCAGCGGGCCGGTACCAGACGGTCGCCGCGCTTGGCCACGAACGGCCGCCGTTCGATCTGGTCCGCCAGGCTGCCATGCCCGTCGATGACGATCACTCGAGCGACTGCCTGCAGCAGAATGCGGTCCTCGTGCGAGATCTGCTCGGCCTGGCGTACGAAGATGCCACCGGGCCGGTCGACCGCGCTGGCTTCTGTGCCGGTCGCAATCAGACCCATGATGGCGTCCTGCAGGCTCTGGCGATAGCCGACGTGTTCCTCGTTCCAGACCACCAGATCGACCATCAGGCCCTTCAGCCGCCAATACGCATGGCACTGGATCAGCTGGCGGGCCAGCTCGATGTGCTCGCTGCTGGATATCTTGAGCAGCACGATCGGCAGATCGCCCGAGATGGCATAGCCCCAAAGGCCCGACTGGCCGCGCCGGTTCTGCGCCAGCAAGCCCGCATCGGCGCGCAGGCGGGCGTTGGCATAGATCACCGAGCCGGCCAGACGCCGGTAGAGCTGGGCATCGACCTCGCTGGCATTGATCTGGCGCAGCGTCACGCCGCTATGGGTCGCGGCGATATCGCGCACTCGGTCGGCGAAATGTCGATCCTGATATTTACCGACGAGCGCCATGCAGGCAGCCCGGTCGTCGGCCGCGCCACTGACGAGATCGACTGTGGCCGACTGCTCCGGCGCGAGCACGATCCGAGCCCGAATCGACACGATCGGGTCGAGCACGGAGCCCACGGTCCCCGACAAGGGCCCGGCCGCGTCCATGGCCGCCGGCGCGACCAGATCTCGACCTCGGCCAATGAAACGCATGCGATCGGTTTCGCAGGAGACCGTGTCCAGTATCGTGCTGTTGGCCGCCATCAGGTGGAACATCCACGGCGTGGCTTCCTCGGGCGCGCGTGGGCGTCGGGTACACAGGATCGCGCGTTGGGATTCGACGAGCTCGGTCTGTACGAACAGATTGCCGAAGCCCGGCTGGGTCATGTCGGACGCCTGTGACGCCAGCACCACTTCAGCGTAGCTGGTGATCTCGATCGTGCGCGGCATGCGCGACCCGTTGGTCAGGCGGATCCGGCGCAGCTCGATATCATCCTCCGGCGAGACCACGATCTCGGTATAAGTCTCGATGTCGTGATCCCGACGCCGGTATTCAGCGCGCCCTTCGGAGAACATCGCCTCATAGGCCGTCGCCGGCGCCCGGGTCGGCTGATGGGTGGCCGACCAGACCGCGCCGCTGTCGACATCCCGAAGATAGACAAAGGTGCCCCAGTCATCGCGCGTGACGTCCTCGCGCCAGCGGCTGATGGCCAGATCCTTCCAGCGGCTGTAGCCGCCGCCGGCATTGGTCATCATCACCTGATACCGACCATTGGACAGCAACTGCACCTCCGGGGTCGGTGTATGTGCGCCGATCGGCAGACACAGTGGCACAGCCGCTACTTCATCAAGCACGCTCTGGCGCGCCAGTTGCCCGACGTGGGTATGCACGATCGGCGTCTTGGGACTACGCTCCTGCAGCAGCAGCAGAGTCGCCTGGCACAGCGGATCGGATGCGAAACGTTGCTGCATGCGAGGGCCCAGCAGCAGCGAACCCAGCGCCAGCAGACTCATGCCCTGGTGATGCGCCATGAACGAGCGCACCACCACGCTCGATTGGCTAGCGAGCAATCGGGTGGGCGTGTAATCAATAGCCTCGTAGAAACCGTAGCGGCCTTCCAGACCGTCGTCCGCCAGTCGTTGCAGGTTGGCACAGGCCGCCTCGGGCGCGATCAGCAACGCCAGCGCCGAGGCATAAGGTGCTACCACCGCGTCCTCGGCGAGGCCGGGCTTGAGGCCGAGACCCGGCACGCCAAAGGCCTGATAACGATAGTTCTGGCTGGCATCGAGGCTGCCATAGCCGGACTCCGAGACCCCCCAGGGCATCGCGCGCTGCTTGCCGTAGGCGATCTGTCGCGACACGGCGGCGCGATAGGTCTGGTCGAGCAGCGTGCCGTCATAGGAGGGCATGACGAGCAGCGGCATCAGATACTCGAACATCGAGCCGGTCCAGGACAGCAGCACGCGTGACCCGGCGGCAGTCGTCAACAGACGGCCCAGCGCGAACCAGGCCTCCTGCGGTAGCTGCCCCTGCGCAATCGCTACGAAACAACACAATCGGGACTCGGAGGCCAATAGATCGTAGACGCTGGCATCACAGCGGAAATCGTCGACGTTATAGCCGATCGCCAGCAGGTGACGTGTGTGATCGTAAAGAAACGCATAGTTCATGCTGGCGAAGGCGCCCGCTTGCCCGGCCAGCAGCCCGCAGCGATCGATACGCGCGTTCGCGCGCTGTCCCGCGGTGACGATGGCCCCCCGCAGATCGTGCAGCCACACCCACGCATCGTAGTCCGCCGGCGAACAGAGGTTGATACGCGCATCGACCCGGGCGACCAGCTCGACACTGCTCGCGGTGAGCGCCCGGAGCGTGTAGATCGCATCCAGATCGAGGAAGCCTTGCAGAGGCCCCGGGGGCTCGGGCAGGCCCAGCCACGGCGCAAAGCGATCGAGCTCCGCGAGCGCAGCACGGGTTTGTCGCAGCAGCGCCGCCAGCGTCGCCCGCGTCGCCTCGGGCACCGCGCCGTCCAGGCGATCTTCCAGATCGATGGCCGCCTTGCTCAGCGGGTTCAGCCGGTCCCAGATGCCGGACAGCGTGGTCGGCCAGGCGCGTCCGGTGGGTGCCAGCAGGGCATCCAGCCAGGCGACGTCGTCCTGCAGTGATTCCGGCGCGGCCTGTACCAGCATCGCGAGCGTATCTGCCAGTCCCTCCAACAGGCGCGGCTCGACAACCGGCTCATCGGGCAGCGCTTCCAGAGCCGCGCGCAACGTGAGCAGATGGCCGGCGAGATTGCCGCTGTCGACCGATGACACATAACGCGGCGGCAACGGCTGTAGCGACTGGGTGTCGTACCAGTTGTAGAAATGGCCCTGGTAACGCTCCAGTTGGTTCATCGTGGCGAAGGTATCGGCAGTGCGATCGAGCAGCGTGCCCGCGGTGATATAACCAAAATCGCGGGCCGCCAGATTAGCCAGCAGCGCCAGCCCGATGTTGGTCGGCGAGGTACGGTGGGCGATCACGGGCCCCGGCTCCTCCTGAAAATTGTCGGGCGGTAGCCAATGGTCTTCGGCAGTCACGAAGTGCTCGAAGAACATCCAGCTGTTGCGGGCCGTGCGGCGCAGGAACAGCGTTTGCTCATCACTCAGGTGCGGATCGGCCCGTCGAAGCGGCTGACTGACCCACCAGGCCAGCGCCGGACCCAACAACCACAGCAGCAGTACCGGCGCCGCCGCGAACCCGGCCCACGGCTGGAACAGCACGATGCCGGATGCTGCAATCACGCTCACGGCCGGGCCAGCCCACATCACGCGATAGGTCGTCCGGACATCGGGCAAGTGGTCGTCATCCGGCCCACCCGAGACCCGCCATTCCAATAGACCACGGCCGCTGATCAGCATCCGCCAGAGGCTGCGCGCAATGGCGTCGAGACTGAAAAACGCCTCATACGGCAGACAGGCAATCGTGAAACCGGCCTGGGCAAAACTATGTCGTGCCACCATCAGCACAGCAGCCAGATGCTGGCGCCACGGGATGTCCTCGGGACGGCGCACCGCCGCGACAACACTGATCAACGCCGTCGGCAATAGCAGGATCCCCAGCACCGCCAACGTCCAGGCCGCCGTCTGCGGCACCCACCACCAGCCGAACACCAGCAACGCCACCAGGGCTGCCGGCACCACACTGCGACGCAGGTTGTCGGCGATCTTCCAGCGCGACAAGGACGGCAACAGGTTGCGCTGGAAGCCGTGATCGGCGCGCGGCACCCAGGGCATCAGCCACTGCAGGATCTGCCAGTCCCCGCGAATCCAGCGCGCCCGCCGGCCGACATCCGCGGCATAGCGCGTCGGATAGGCTTCGTACAAGTGCACGTCGCTGATCAATCCGGAGCGGGCGTGACACCCTTCCAGCAGATCATGGCTGAGAATGCGGTTATCCGGAAAACGGCCCTTGAGCGTGGTCTCGAAGGCATCGACATCGTAGATGCCCTTGCCGATGAACGAGCCCTCGCCGAACAGATCCTGATACACATCCGAGGCCGAGCGCGTATACGGATCGATGCCCGGTTCGCTGCCGAACAGAGCGCCATAGTGGGAACGACTCGTGGCCGACAGGCTTGCTGCCATGCGCGGTTGCAGGATTCCGTAGCCAGCACGGACACGTTGCCGGCCCTCGTCATAGCGCGGGCGGTTGAGCGGATGCGCCATAGTGCCGACCAGTTCGCGCGCCGCATCGCGCGGCAGCTGGGTATCGGTATCCAGCGTAATCACGTACTGCACCGCGGTCAGCGTGTCGACGTCGCCCGTCACGCAGGAAAACGCCTGCCAGCCCTGCCCTCTAAGCGCCGCATTCAGATCGGCCAGCTTGCCGCGCTTGCGTTCGCGCCCCATCCAGCACTGCTCTGCGTCGTTCCAGACACGCGGCCGGTGAAACAGGAAAAAACGGTCGCAACCCATGCCCGGGTATTTGGCGTTGAGCGTCTCGATGCCGACCCGCGCCTGTTCCAGCAGAGCAGAGTCCTCCGGCGCGGTCTCGACATCAGCATCTTTCGAATCGGTGAGCAGTGCGAAATGCACCACGGCGTCGCGGTTGCCGAGAAAACGAACCTCCAACGCCTCAAGCAGCGACTCCACCCCTTCGCTGTTGCCGAGCATGCTCGGCACCACCACCAGAGTGCGCAGCGATTGCGGCAACCCGGCCGAGAAATCCATCCGCGGCAACCGCTTGGGCATGATCATCGCCGTCGCCGACCAGTTGGACACGGCCGAGGCGAGCTGGCTTGTAGCCAGCAGCGCGATCAAGCCGAGCAACACCAGCAGCCACCCCATCGGCCGACCGTTGTCAGCCAGCGCCAGCAGGCCAGCGCTGAAGATGAGCGTCATCAAGGCGATCGAGCCGAGATACAGCGGTACGCGGGCGCGGCCGACATGGCGGCCCACGCGCGCCAGCAGCGTCTGTCGAGCCTCAATTGCATCTTCCAATTGATCGATGCCGGCGTCGACCAGATAAAAACCGATATGGCGGATCGGCGCATCGTGATTCGCGCCATTGCCGGCATTCTCGGCCAGTCGGATCGCCGAGCGCGCAACCTCGCTCTCGGAAAGGTCGCTGCGCTTGGCCAGCCGATCAACCACCTGTCGATAAAGATCCCGGGTCGCGAAATCCATAGCCGCGTAGCAGTCGGCCGGGTCCGTGAGCAGGATCCGCTCGACCACGCTGTGGGTCTCGACGAAGGTGCGCCAGTCCTCGGCCCCCAGAAAACGCAGGCTGGTAATGGTATTGCTGATCGAGACCTGGTCGCCGGCCCGCTGCTGGTTCTCTGTGCTCACGAGCCGGTCGATGGTCTCGCTCGATTCAGCCAGGCGCTGTGCAACCCAGGTCAGCGGCAGCGCGAGTGCCGGCCCGTGGCCCTGCAGACAACGCACGAGTTCAGCCACGAACGGGCTGGTCATGGGCGGGTTCGAGCGCGCCATGTCGGCGATCACCAGAACCAGGCTCTTCGGATCTTTCTCGGCAATCGCCATCATCTGGTCGGCCCAGGCCTGGGCCTGGTTCAGTTGCAGGCGCGCAGCGCTGGTGCGGGCCGCGACGCGACGCAGATTCTCGATCAACGCAAGGCGCAACATGATCGGAATCGCCCACAGCTCACCGAGCGTGAGCGCCGTAACCGTCTGGTAGGCCGCCAGGAAGCCGCTGAGCAGTTCAGAATCTACCCGGCCATCCCCATGAGCGATGACCTCGAGCGCGAGATCGTAAACCCGCGGCAGCCCCTTGGAAGGACCGTTCGCCAGGCGCGGCAGTTCGCGGCTGTAATCACGCGGCAGATGCCGACGAGCGATACGGATCTGTTCCTCGATCAGGTACAGATTGTCGAGCATCCATTCACCGGCCGGCGCGATCCGCAGCCGTGAAGCCGTCGCTGTAGTGAGCACGCGGCAGGTCGCGATCAGCACCCGCTCGTTGTCGTCCAACCGCCTCAGCAAAGGGTCGATCAGCCGCCCATTGCCCAATACATGCAACCCGGCCAGCGCTTGGCCGTGCCGGGCCATCTGCTCAACACTGAACAACTCCGCGTGCAATGGCGTGGCATCTACATCCGCATCTTCGCTAGCCACACCGCGGCCGCGCATAACACCGGCCACTCTGGACAAGGTCTTGAGCTTGAATGGGCGGCCGCGAATCATTCTATCCGCCTGACAACAAGCGCATAGTGCTTATGAATAACAGCACAACACCCGTTACCCTGCTTGCTTCGCTGGCACGCTTTGCGGTCATCCATAGCCATCATCCGTGTTGTGTTGCCAAACCCGAGGCGACTCCCGCCCCGCACCGAATTAGGTACGGACCATCGGCGCTGGACAAGTTATCTACCACTGCTCGACGCGTGTCGGGCCTGTTGTCACCTCATCACGATGGCGCCTTGCAGCAGCCCGCTTGCGAGTTCGTCAGCAGCAGCAGCCAATCGCCGACCGGGACCGCCTGTGAGGCCATGAATACACGCCGGCACAAACTCAATCTGTCTGCCAACGCACATACGATCGAGAGTCTTGGCTCGGCGGCCATGGAACGGAGAGGTTATGTGATGCGTCAGCGGATGGAGTCGCGCCTGGACATCCTCGCGATCGGGCTTGTCCCTCGCCGTTACAGCTGACCGTCTCGACCTCAGGTTTCAGCGACCCTATCCTTCTGAGTAGCCCTGGGATGGGTTCTACGCCGTTTCCGCGGACGGTTGAGAAAAGGTTAACGGATACTTCTGGTCCTCAGCCGCCATCCGTTTTCGGATACGCGGATTATGGAAGCGCTCGATGTAATCGAAGACATCAGTTCGAGCTTCGGCCAACGTCTGGTAACGGCGCCGGTTCACGCGCTCTCGCTTGAGCATGCCGAAGAAGCCTTCGGCCGCGGCATTGTCACCGCAGTGGCCGACCGCGCTCATGCTGCAGATCAGGTGGTGGCCGCGTAGAAAGCGTTGGTAGTCGTCGCTCGTAAATTGCGTACCGCGGACGCCCTTCTAAGAGTCAAGCGGTAATTTGTGCCTGATTGATTGCCTGATTGCGATCCCGCAGCAACCGATAGACCTCGCGGGCGATATAGCGCTTCAAGCATCGGATGGCTTCGAGCTTGGAGTGGCCTTCGGCGATGCGTTTGTCGACATAGACGCGTGTGCGCTCCTCGGTTCTTAGTCGTCCGATGGCGATGATATGCAAGGCGCTGTTGGCCGCCCGGTCGCCGCCGCGATTGAGCCGATGCCGATGCGTTTTGCCCGATGATGCGGGGATAGGACTCACGCCGCATAGGGCTGCGAAGCTCGCCTCAGAGCGGAGTCGTTCCGGATTGTCGCCGGCCGTGATCAGCAGCTGAGACGCGGAGTTGTAGCCGATCGCCCGGCGGGCGATCAGATCGGGCGCCAGTTCATCGACGAGCATCTTGATCATGGCATCGTAGTCGGCGATCTCGTCATCCAGCTCGATATACCGGCGGGCCAGTGATTTCAGCGTGATCCGGTAGGCTGTGGTGACGTCTCGGTAGCCCGTCAGATCGGGGCGCCAGGCGGCCAGCGTCCGGATCAGCCGCATCCGCGTCATGTGCCGTATCAACTCTCGCAGTTCGTCCGGCGCACTGACGATGTTCATCTGGATCATTTGAAGCGCCACACGGCGCGCTGAGATGGCTGTCTTGCGGCCCGTTCTGAGGACCCGTATAGACTCGATCATGCCATCGCGTGTCTTCGGCGTGACGGTGCGTATGCCGGCAAATGCCGCATGAGCAGCACTCTCGGCATCAATCGTATCGTTCTTGCCGCGCTTGCGCCGATCGGTCTTGTCGGGCGTCGTGACCTCGAGCACGTCGAGCCCGGCCTGGTTGAGATAACGGAGCAGACCGGCGCCATAGGAACCGGTCGATTCCACGCCAATACGCTCGACTGATCCGAACGTGCGCATCCAGCGCACCATCTGCTTGTAACCGTGCCGTGTGGCGGCAAAGAAGCCGCTGTCCAGCACGCGATCATGGGCATCGACCACGGCGGCCACATGCTGTTCCTTATGTGTATCGACGCCGCCTACAATAGGCTGGTCGTCCGTGACAGACTTGTTCATGGCGTGCTCCGGTTGAACGCGAAACGCAAGGACATGGCTTCACTTCAACCGGTCGCCTGGACAAGACAGTAACGGGACAGTGCTCAGGCCCTTCTCGGGTCACATGCGTCGGCGAGGCGAAGCCTCACCGCAAAGCATCCCCGGATGACCGACAGGTCCGTGGAAAGACACGACAGGTCGATCAGAGTGCGGGTCAGGTCATCCGGGGACCCTTACGGCATCCGATTGTCCAGAATCGGTCGATCGCTGTGCGAGTCAAGCCATCTGGAGAAATCGGATAGCTGTATTCTTACTATCCGAGTGCAACACGACCGGCTCGTCGTACGCCTCACGCTGCCAGAGCGCCATCAACACGGCCTTGAGTACGAGATCCCGGGTCTGGCGGGTGCTCATCGACCAGCCGACCACGGCCTTGTTATAGAGGTCGACGACGACGCACAGGTATAACCAGGCTTCGGCGGTACGAATATAGGTGATGTCGGTTACCCATTTCGTGTTGGGTTCCAGCGCGACGAAGTCGCGCTCGAGGTGGTTGCGGACATGAGCCGGACGAACGCCGGAAGGCTTGGCCCGACAACGCCGCCGTTGCGGGATGCCTTGCAGTCCCTGGATCGCCATGAGCCGGGCCACCCGATTGCGACTGACAGTCTCGCCTTCGAACTGCAGCGTTTCGGTGATCCGCGGGGCGCCGTACACACCGTCGCTGTCGCGATGCAGCGTGTGAATCTTCTCGGTCAGCCGGGCGTTGGCACGAGCCCGAGCACTGGGCGATCGGCTCGCCCAGGCATAAAAGCCACTGGTCGAGACTTTCAGGCAACGGCACATCAGCTGGACGGGATAATCAGAGCGACAACGTTGGATCGTCGCGTACCTCACGACGATTCCTTGGCGAAGTACGTTGCCGCGTCGCGCAAAAAATCGCGTTCCTTCTTGACCTGTGCGAGTTCGCGTTTAAGGCGGGCCAGCTCCTGATCACGCGGCGTGCCGGTGCCCTGAAAGCTCGGCTTCGGCGAGCGCCGGGTCTCGCGGCACCAACGGTTGAGCATCGTCGGGCTCAGTCCGAGATCGCGGGCGACCGTGCTCGCGCTGCTTGATGACGATCGCACCAGTTCGACGGCTTCGGCCTTGAATTCGGCGCTGTACTTCTTGCGTGGCATAAACACTCCTTGTTCGGCCCCATGATGAGCCTTCTTTGAAGTGCCCGCATTAACGGGGGAGAACCCGTCACCTTCTGTTTGCGTTGAGGCGACAACTACGTTGACTGATAGGGACCCGCAAGGGTTATGTGCATCGCATTTTTTAGTTTCACGGCGCGCCGCTTCGATACCGCGAGTGGAATACACCATGGGAGGCGGCTCAGTGCCTACGGTTTAAGTGGCGCGTACCCGCCAGCCAGGCGAGTCAGTACGCCGATGAGTTGCGGGCCGTCCTTTGAAACTGAACACACAGCAACGAACGAACCTAATCTACTGCTGGGCCGCCGGCGTCTTCACTTTTTTACTGATGATTTCTTTGCGAACATCCGACTGAAACTTTTGTTTCTTATTCAATTCATAAATAAATAGAATCATAACGATACCGGATACGATTATAAAAAACGCCGAAATGCAAACAAAAAACCCGCTAGTTTTCGAACATTGCAAATTATGCCAGTAGACCCAAGCGACAGTCACTGTGAACCAAACTGGAATAAAGAGCAGAACAAAGTATGCCGGGAAGCGATTAGCGACTAATTTTCTGGCGAGATTTTTTTGTGTAACCCCGTCTTTTTTTGCAGAGTCCTCATCAGTTACCCATCTCGCAACAACCTTCCTGATATAGCCGACACTTTTCTCAGATTCGTCATAGACCTTTGACCACGCGCCAATGATACCAGTAATACGCTCCTTATTGCTTTTGATTTCTTTAAATATTCTATTTTTATTTTTATTTTCATATCCGGCACCAGTTAAATCCAGATCCTTGTAATGGTCCGCTATAATGCCGGCGCGTAATTCCACTTCTTCCATGCATTGGTAAAAATACCGAACCGCTGGAATTTCACCTCCCCATAGAGCTAAGCGCAGCGGTCCTTGGAGACTGGGATATACCAAATGATTTTCGCGCGCAATTAAAAGCGTTTCGTAGTTCCGCGTCTTATTTTTATTTTTCTCGACCCATTGATCCAAGTGCTCCGCTGCTAATTGGGCACCGAGCCAGCGCCCATCAATGTCCGCCTTTAATAACCTGACGCAATGATATCGAGATAGGCTATATGTAAAAATATTTTGAAGGAGCCACAAGACGATACCTCCTAGCAGGATCGCTTGTAGCCGCTCCCCGTTTCCTCCTGGCGACGATCTTTCGCAATCGCATGCCGAATACGTAGCTACAAAAAATAGAACGAGTAAGCCGGCGAATATGGCTAACGTATATACATAGCTTCGCCATGCAATCAGTCTTTTAACCCAATGAAATTTTTTATTTTTTTCGATTGCATTCATGGATTACACCCTAGTCTTAGTAACTATACTCGGGCCAAACCAGCTAGAAATGTATCAGGCAAATGGACAGACAGAGAAGATAGGAAAGATTTCTCTGTAAAACTATACTGCTCAAACTTCTCGGCTCTTAACCTTGCGGATTGCTATGCTTCGTGTCTCAAGCGAGGCAATGGAACTTGTCCTCGATAGCTCGATAGCTCGATAGCGAATAAATGGGTCTATCTTCGAGTTATTACTGAACTGGACCCCATCCGTTGGACAGCCCGCAGGAATTTCTAAGTGATGACCTGCCGGGTTAGTCCGCCTGCGGTAGCGGCTGTCTGTTGAAGTACACCTGATCGGGCGTGGCCCGATCAAGACTCTGGTGATGGCGCTCGGCATTGTAGAAGGCGAAGTAGTCGGCCAGACCGGCCCGCGCGTCGCGCCCGCTGTCATAGGCCTTCAGATAGACCTCTTCATACTTCACGCTACGCCAGAGCCGCTCGATAAAGACGTTGTCCATCCAGCGCCCGCGACCATCCATGCTGATGGCGATCTCATGGTCTTGGAGGACGCCGGTGAAGGCTGTGCCGGTGAACTGGCTGCCTTGATCCGTATTGAAAATCTCAGGTGGCCCATAGCGCGCCAGGGCGCGCTGTAGCGCATCGACGCAGAAGCTGTCGTCGAGCGTGTTCGAGACCTGCCAGGCCAGGACCTTGCGCGAGTACCAGTCCATGACGGCGACGAGATATAAAAAGCCTCGAGCCATCGACAAGTACGTGATGTCGCTCGTCCAGACCTGATTCGGCCGGTCGATGGCGAGTCCGCGCAGGCGATACGGATAAATGCGGTGCCCGGGCGCCGGTTGTGACAAGCGCGGCTTCGGATACAGGGCCGTGATGCCCATCGTTCGCATCAGGCGCTGTATGCGCTTTCGATTGATCGCCAGGCCGTCTTCTTCGGCCAGTGCATCCGCGATGCGTCGGCTGCCCAGAAAAGGCCGCTCAAGATGCAGCGCGTCGATGCGCTGCATCAGTGTGTGATCCGCGCCGGAGATCGATCGACGCCGATCATAGACGGTCGAACGGGCGACGCCGAGTATCGCGCATTGGCGTGTGACGGGGAGATCATGGCCGCGATCGATCATGGCCCGCCGCGCTTCGGGTCGAAGCGCGCGAGCCCGCGCTCCAAAAAATCGTTCTCCATCGACAACTCGCCGATCTTGGCGTGCAAGGCGTCGATCTGAGCCTGACTGTCCGAGGCCGACGGGCCCTTATCGAACGTGTCGGACGCGCCTTCGACCAGCTGGCGCTTCCACTGCGTGATCTGGTTCGGATGCACATCAAACTGCTGGGCCAGCTCGGCGAGCGTCCGATCGCCTTGAACGGCAGCCAGTGCCACCTTGGCCTTGAAGGCCGATGAGTGATTGCGGCGTTTGCGTCGCATAAATGCTCCTTGGCCCTGTCCGGCCATTGTGGAGCAGATCATCACTTAGCGCTCTGTCCGAATTCCGGGGTCCAGCTCAAACTGAAGTGGACCCCGTGAGCTGGACAGCCCACAGCGATTTTTAAGTGGCAAGCTGCCTGGTTCATGCGGCTTGTGGAAGCCGCGCTGCGTTGAAGTAGACCTGATCGGGCGTCCGTCGCTCAAGCGATTGATGTTTTCGCTTGGCATTGTAGAAACCGAAGTACACGCGAAGCCCGGCACGCGCCTGGCGAGCGTTGTCGTAGGCCTTGAGATAGACCTCCTCGTATTTCACGCTACGCCACAGCCGTTCGATGAACACGTTGTCCATCCAGCGCCCGCGTCCGTCCATGCTGATCTGGATACCCTCGCGCTTGAGCACACCCGTGAACGCGATGCCGGTAAACTGGCTGCCTTGATCCGTGTTGAATATGTCAGGCGTGCCATAAGCCGCGATGGCGGCTTCAAGCGCTTCAATACAGAAGTCATCGTCCATCGTGTTGGCCACACGCCACGACAAGACCTTGCGGGAATGCCAGTCCATAATGGCCACCAGATACAAAAAGCCGCGCGCCATCGGTAAATACGTGATGTCGGCGCACCAGACCTGGTTCGGCCGGTCGATCATCCGATCGCGTAGCAGATACGGGTAGATTCGGTGCCCGGGCGCCGGCTTGGTCGTACGCGGCTTCGGGTACAGGGCCGCCAGCCCCATAATCCGCATCAGACGCTGGACGCGCTTGCGATTGACGATCAGGCCCTCGTCCGCCAGTGCATCGCCGATGCGGCGGCTGCCGAGGAACGGCCATTCCAGATGAATGGCATCGATGCGCTTCATCAGTTCGTCATCGACATTGTTTACGGCCTCGGCACGGTAGTAGACCGTTGACCGGGCGATATCGAGCAGCTGGCACTGCCGCACGATCGGCAGCGCATGATCGGCGGCGATCATGACCCGCCGCGCTTGCCGGGGAAGCGCGCGAGCCCGCGTTCTAAAAAATCGCGTTCCATGCTCAGCTCGCCGATCTTGGCGTGCAGCTCGGTGATCTGGGCCTGCGAATCGGCTTGGGAGGCGCCCTTGTCGAACGTGCCGGTGGCGCCCTCGATCAGCTGGCGCTTCCACTGGGTGATTTGATTCGGGTGTACGTCGTACTGCTGCGCCAGCTCGGCCAGCGTGCCCTCGTCACGCACGGCGGCCAGCGCCACCTTGGCCTTGAACGCCGCCGAATGATTCCTGCGTTTACGTCGCATAAATGCTCCTTGAGCCGATGGCTCTTGCGAAGCAGCTTGCCACTTATCGCACTGTCCAGAAATCAGGGGCCAGTTCAAACACCCGGCGCGCATTAGACACCGAACATCGCCCGTTATAACGGCGGCAAAGCGTCTCCGGTGCAGCGCGGGCGGCTGCCTCCTGGCAATCAATTGCAATTGCGACTCGTTCGTGTTTACATGCTTCTGCCATATCCATGGGAACCGGGCATGCCCCCCCTCAAGCCTTGTTTAACCGCCGTACTGGCCGGACTCTTTCTGGTTGCCACATCGACCGCGTCGTTGGCCAGCCCGACACCGCCCGATGTCGTTATCCAGTCGGATCATTTTCAGCCGGCGACGCTATCGATTGCAGCGGGCAAGCGCGTCAAGGTGGTGGTTGCCAATCGGAGCAATCGCCCGGCGGAATTCGAAGGCAGCGATTTCACGGTCGAAAAAGTCATCCCCTCCGGTACGACGTTACCGGTCTATATCGGGCCGCTGAAGGCCGGCACCTATCATTTCTTCAACGATTTCTCGCCGTCGGTCAAAGGTACGCTGACGGTCAAATGACCGCGATCCGGAGTTGTCCATGCTTGCCACCGCAATCATCGTGTTCCGTGAAGTTCTTGAGGCCGCCCTCGTCGTCTCTATCGTGATGGCTGCCACCAAAGGCGTGGACGGGCGCTCACGCTATGTCTCGGCAGGCATCGCCCTCGGCGTGCTCGGTTCGATACTGGTTGCAGCGTTCGCCGGTACGATCGCCTCGGCGCTCTCCGGCCGCGGACAGGAATTGCTTAACGCGACGATCCTGCTGACCGCGGTCGCGATGCTGGGCTGGCACAACATCTGGATGAGCCAGCATGGCAGGGAACTGGCGGCGCGCATGAAAGCGGCCGGTCACGATGTCGCCAGCGGTCGCAAGCCGCTGTACGCGCTGCTCGTGGTGGTGATGATGGCGGTGCTGCGCGAAGGCTCGGAGGTCGCGCTGTTCAGCTACGGCATTCTGGCCAGCGGCGCGCGGGCGGCCTCGATGGCGATCGGCGGCGCCGGCGGCCTCGCACTCGGCGTACTCGTCGGTTGCCTGCTGTACTACGGATTGTTGCGCATTCCGATGGGCCATCTGTTCCGTGTGACCGGCTGGATGATCCTGCTGCTGGCGGCCGGTCTGGCCGCTCAGGCTGCCGGCCTGCTCAGCCAGGTCGGCCTGTTGCCCACGCTGGGCAGCAATCTGTGGGACACCTCGTGGTTGCTGAACCAGCATTCCATGATGGGCAACCTGCTGCATGTATTGATCGGCTATACCGAACGCCCTTCCGGCATTCAGATCCTGTTCTATCTGGCAGCGCTGATGGGCATCGGTAGCGGCATGCGCTGGGTTAACCGTCCGGCGCCGGCCAAGCGCAACCGCGCCCCCGTCTGACAGTCTGACCGCAACGGTTTTCGCCGATGAACACGACAGATCAATCGCCCCGCCAGCGACTTTCCGAGATCGCGGTCCGCGTGCAGGAACCGGGGCGCCGGCCCCGCCTACAGACGCCGCGCAGCGGCTGGGCCTATCGCATCGAACAGTGGGTCGCGCCACGCCGGCACTGGCTGGACTGGATCCACGTGAGTATGTTCTTCGGGTTTGCTGTGCTCACGGTGGTCCCACTATTCCTGCCGGTGCCGATCAGCCGTAGTCAGCATTTCTGGAACAACTTCTCGTCGTTCGCGAACTTCGTGATCTGGGGGCTGTGGTTCCCCCTGGTCTTCGTGTCCGTGATCTTCACCGGGCGCAGCTGGTGCGGTGTGCTCTGTCCGCTCGGCGCGGCCTCGGAGTGGGCCAACCGCGTTGGGCTGAAACGTCCGACGCCGCGCTGGATACGCTGGCGCGGTACCCCGATCGTCAGTTTCGTGATCATCACCATCCTCGCGCAAACCGTCGGCGCCCGGGACTATGCCACCGGCATTGCCGAGGTTTTCGGTTTGACGTTCGCGGCGGCGGCGGTGCTCGGCTTCGTCTATGGTCCCGGCCGGAGCACCCGGATCTGGTGCCGGCACATGTGCCCGATCGGTCTGATGCTCGGCGTATTCTCGCGCATCGGTGCAGTCCAGTTCCTACCCAAACAACCCAAGCCCGGCGGCGACACTTATACCGAAAAAGGCATTTGCCCGACCAATATCGATATCAACCGCAAGCGCGAGTCGCGGCACTGCATCGAGTGTTTTCGTTGTGTCCATCCCGAGGCCCGCGGCGGGCTGCGGCTGGCTTTTCGCAAGCCCGGCCGCGAGGTCGCGCAGATCCGCGATCACAATCCCAACGCCGCCGAGATCTGGTTCCTTTTTCTGGCCACGGGCCTCGCGCTGGGCGGCTTTTTGTGGATCGTACTGCCCCAGTACGGGGCACTGCGCAACATCATCGGAACCTGGGCGATCAACCACGGCTGGTACTGGATCGGGAACTCCGGGCCCAGCTGGCTGATGGTAGTTCATCCGGCGGCGCATGAAACCTTCGTCTGGCTCGATTTCTTCATGATCTGCGGCTTCATGCTCACTTGCGCCGCCGTGTTGACGGTCTCCCTGACGATAACCACTGCCATAGCGAGCTGGCTGGCGGGACGCCTCGGCGGCGATCTGAACGGGCGTGCGCGGTTTGTCGAACTCGCTTATGCCTACATGCCCGTGGCCATGATTTCTCTGGTCATCGGCCTCGGCGGCAAGCTGTTCGCCGCGCTGGCCGAAGCCGGCATTTCGAGCGCTGCCGTCGAATCAATCAAGATCACTCTGTTCGCGCTCAGCGTGGTCTGGAGCCTGGCGCTCGGCCGCCGGCTTCTGGCCCGGCAAGGACTGTCCGGCCTGCGCTGCCTCGCGGCCGGGTTGCCGACGGCGGCCGGGATCGGCCTGATCGGCCTGGCCTGGAGCCCCGCATTGTTCGGCCTCACCTTCTGAGGGCGTGTTTTTTTTCGCAGCCGCTCATGAGCGATTCGTATTCACCCGGGTTAAAACGAGAGATCAACGATGAAACATCCAATCCTGGGCTCGGTCATGGCCGGGCTCGCAGCCGCCACGATCGCTGTCCCGGCGTGGGCGAGCTCCGAGCATTCGCTGGGCAAACCGTTGCAGCAGAACGGCCTGATCATTCACCCGGTCTATCTGCAAGCAGTCGAGATGGCGCCGGCTATGCCGGGTGTCAATGACAATGCCGATGTCCATGTGGAACTGGATGTTCACGCCGACAAATCGAACCCGTACGGCTTTTCCCCGGGCGCCTGGATTCCGGCGCTGACGGTCAGCTACGAGATCGTCAAGAAAGGCTCCGATTGGTCGACGTTCGGCACACTGATGACGATGACTGCCAGCGACGGACCGCACTACGGCGCCAACGTCAAACTCGACGGGCCCGGCCGATACACCGCACGCTTCAAAATCGAGCCGCCGCCGTATCAGGGTTTTCTGCGTCACACCACGAAAGACACCGGCGTACCGCCGTGGTGGTCACCGTTCGAGCACGCCTGGAGCTTCACCTACACCGGAGTCGGCAAGAAAGGCGGCTATTGACGCTGCGGATACGAATGCCCGAGCAAGTCGCTTGTGGCCACGCCGGCCGTGGCGTGGCCGAACCAGGACTCATCAGGAAAGCCGCCTAGCTTCTTTCGCGTACACCAGATTTGACAGTAACTCCATTTTCACTGCAACAACCCGCCATGGCTTTCTTCAATATCAGTTGACCACGCCAGCATCAACGTTAAAGTCAGTTGAAGGTCAACCGAAGGAAAAGCAATGTTCACGATAGCGGACGCAGCGCGGCAAGCCGGATGTCCGGCTTCCACGATCCGGTATTACGAGCGAGTGGGATTGTTGCCGCCCGCGCAACGTGGCGACAACGGCTATCGCTACTACCAGTCGACCGATATCGAGCGCCTGTCATTCGTTAATCGTGCGCGCGAACTGGGGTTCTCCATTGCGTCGGTCGTCGACTTGCTCCGCCTAGCAGACCACCCGCAGCAGCCTTGTGAAGCTGTGGATACGCTGCTCGCGAATCAGCTTGAATCGGTGGCAAACCGTATCCGGCAGCTGTGTGAGCTCGAAGCCCGGCTGCGACGCCTGCAAGCAGCCTGTGGCGGTCATCAGCAGATGCAGGATTGCGGCATTCTCTCCGCGCTGTCGGAATCCGAAAGTCACGACGGAGGTGCGGTTTGAATCCGCTGATCACGTTCGCGCTATTCGTGCTGGCGGCGGCCGCCGAGCTGTTATCGGGGGCAACTCATGGCACGAAAATCGTGCGCTAAGTGTCCGCGCCAGCAGCAGAACGACGGAACGGGCGCTGCCCGCGATATTGTACGCATGGTGATCTGGGTATCTATCTGTCCACGACCAGTCGATGGTGCCCATCTACCCATGATTGGAACCTTGGTCGTCAGCGGCGCCAAGCCAACTTCGCCTCACGTCGACAGCGTTCTGCAAGGATGCGCCGGCGCCTGGAGTTGCTGAGCTTGCGCCACTGACGAATTTCGGTTGCCGTGCGCAGACACCCGACACACAGGTCGGTCTTGCGGTCGAGCTTGCAGATGTCGATGCACGGTGAATCGACGGCCACGCTTCATACCGCCGCAGATTTAGATTCGGGCGCGGCTGCCGTCTTGGTTTTCTCCGGTGCTGGCAGGAGTCGAGCCGAGTTGAGGATGAAGATCAGCTCCGAGACGACATGGATCGCCGCCGCGAGCAACGGGTCGAGGAACCCAAAGGCCGCCAGCGCAATGCCGAGCGCGTCCACCCCGATGGTGCCCACAAAGTTCTGCCAGATGATGCCGCGCGTGCGCCGGGCCACAGCGAGCGTCTTGACGAAGCGTTCGAGATCGTTGCCCAACAGCACCACGTCAGCACTTTCCTGCGCCACGTCGGTGCCTGATCCCATGGCGATGCCGACATCGGCCTGGGCCAGGGCCGGAGCATCATTGACCCCGTCGCCGACCATGGCGATCTTGTGCTTGCCGCCGACCAGTGCCTGAATACGCGCCAGCTTGTCCTCGGGCAGCAATTGCGCCTCGATATCTTGAATGCCGAGCGCCTTGCCCACGGCATCCGCCACCCGACGAGCGTCTCCGGTCAGCAGCACCACCCGGATACCCATTCGGTGCAAGGCTTCGACCGCACGTTGGGCTTCGGGCCGCACAGTATCCGCGATCTCTATGGCGCCCAAGAAGTGGCCGTCGCGGGCAACCAGGGCTTCCGAGCCGGCCTCGCTGTCCTGTTCAAACGTGCTCGGCACGTCGATCCCATGATCCACCATCCAGGCGCGGTTGCCGACCAGGACCGTGGCCTCGCCGACCTGGGTCGAGATGCCACGCCCGGGGGTGTAATCAAAGCGCGTCGGTTCGACCGCCGGGCGGTTCTGGCGTTGGGCGTGCGCGACGATGGCTTTGCCGAGCGGATGCTCGGAGCGCAACTCGGCGGCCGCGGCGGCATCGAGAAGCTCTTCGCGGGTGATGCCGGGGACCGGTACGACGTGCTGCACTTCGGGTCGGCCGAAGGTCAGCGTACCGGTCTTGTCGAGCACGACCGTATCGACCTGGCCCAGGGTTTCCAGATGTACACCGCCTTTGACAATCGCGCCTAATCGCGCTGACCGGCCGATCGCGCCGAGGATGGCCAGCGGCGTGCCGGCGGCAATACCGCAAGCGCCGGCGACGATGATCACCGAGATCGTGGAATAGATATCGCGCGTGATCAGGAAGGTCAGGACAGCCGCACCGAGCGCGAAATACACCAGGTAGCCGGCCAGACGATCTGCCAAGCGCTGGACCGGCGCCCGGGATTGCTCGGCCCGTTCGACCGCCTCGATGATCTTGCCGTAACTCGTATCCCGGCCGATCCGCTCGGCGGCGATCTCCAGCGCGCCGGACTGGTTGATGGAGCCGGCGAAGACCGGCGCGCCCGCGGTCTTTTCCACCGGCATGGATTCGCCGGTGATACGGGATTCGTCGACGAACGAATGCCCCGAAAGCACCACGCCATCGACGGGCAGCCGACCACCGGGCGCGACCAGGACCACGTCACCCACCGCCAATTCCTGCGCCGCGACGGATCGAATCGCACCGGCCCGGCGAATCGACACTTCGTCGGGCAGAAACTCGAGCAGATCGCGGATCGCCTTGCGGCCGCGGCCGACGGTCAAGCCTTCCAGCACTTCGGCGACCAGCACGAACAAGGTGATGACCAAGGCAGTAAAGAATTCGCCAATCGCAGCCGCCGCCGCGATCGCGATCGTCATCGACAGCTCCATGGTCATACGCCGCGCGATGACGTTCTCGAACGCCTCCTTGAGAATCGGCCAGCCGCCGATCAGCAGGCCGACGACGCCGATGAGGCTAATCGCTGAAACCGGCTCCCAGACGCGAAACCACACGAGTACCGACGCCAGCGCCACCAGGCCGATGCGCAATGCCTCAGGCCACTCGAACGGATGGTCGTGATCATGCCCATGCCCATGCCCATGCCCATGCCCATGCCCATGCCCATGCCCATGCCCATGCCC
>NZ_JBQDYF010000019.1:0-66059 GCF_052044135.1 Salinisphaera sp. RV14 | reverse complement strand
GAGATTGGCTTATCGGTTATGCCGCCGGAAGGATGGGGTTGGTGGACCGTTTACGTCTTCTCGACCGGAACCGGACCGGGTACAGCATACTTATCTGGAGGTTCCCGGAAGACAAGTGGCAGCTATCCGCCGCTGACGTAATCGTTCCTTTTCTATGCGCTCAGGACAGCAGACTGAGTCTAGATCCCGGCCAGTTGCCCTGTTCCATTTCGGCGGCAAGGTCATGCCGTGAGTGGCGGCGGACCGAAGATGCAGCAATGAATTGTGCGCCTAGCGCCAGACGGACAACTTGTGACCTTTTGAAACCGGCAGGAGCATAGCGGCTTTCAATGTATTTCGGCATCGCGGCCGCAATCTCAGCTATTTGGGGATCGTCGCGGTGCGGAAGCTCCCGCGCGACTCGCTTAGCCAACCGCTCTAGATCATGACCCTCGGCACCGCGCTTACGGAAGGAATCTGGATCCTCACCCGCCTGTACGATCGCCGCCTTTAGCGATAGTTCAACAGCTAAACAGATGGGTTGAACGACGGAATCGACGCTGAAGGTACCGGGAAGTATGTTAGCAAAGTCCGAAACGTTTGATGTCGCCATCCGCCAGAGTTGCAAGCCGCGCCCTCTACCCCTCTGTAGGTCGTCGAGGCCATAAGTCAGATCGAAAAGATCGGCAAAGGCAAAGCATGTGCGCGACGCTACCTGGCGGTTTTCCCTGCACCAAATCCACCACTCCCACTCGCTGTTGAAGCCAAGTCCCCTCCAAACTTGAATGCTCACGGCCCCGAAGACGACGGGAGCGGTGATGCGCCGCACCTGATCGACTACCGCCGCAATGCCTGTTCCCATGCCCGGCCAATTCTCATTCGATTCCGATAGCATGGCCTCAAAGGCGGCCGTTACACGTTCGACCTCAGCGTTGGCGCCGACTCCGATCGCAAAGCGATCGCCAAGGATCTCGCTGGCAGCATGAAAGGGCCGCTGGTGAGGATGGATTCCTTCCTCCGCATATTTGAGGTCAAGATCGCGCAGCGTCTGAATGGTCCAGTCTTTCATTTGGTACGGATACCAATAACGGCGCAGACCACGGAGTCCATCCACCAGGCACGGCCCGCCACTTTCCTTGGCCAACCCAGCGTACCCTGGCTCACTCGCTGCGCATCCTTTTCTGCATTATGTCAGCTGTGCTACTCGTAGTTGTCGGAGTTCATATAACGCGCAGGCACCGCGAGGCTTCGAAAGCTTTTGCCCATGGCAATCGACGTCCGAAACCCGCGGATATTGGGGTCGTTGAAAAACAGCCGGCGAGTCATGGCTTCAAAGTCGTTCATATCGCGGGCCACAGAGATCAACACAAAATCCCCCTCGCCGGTCACGTAATAGCATTGCTGGACAAGATCGTCAGCCATAGCTTTACGGCGAAAGGCATCAATCTGCTCGCCCTGGTCCCGCTCAAGCTCGACGAAAATAATGAACGTCATAGGCACATTGAGCGCTTCGGCATCGACTTCGGCCACCTCGCGTTTGATAACCCGAGTGTCACGCAGCTTCTTGATCCGGCGTTGCACTGCGGGCACTGACAGCGATACGGCGTCAGCGAGACGGTCCAAGGGCTGTCGGGCATCTTGTTGGAGCAGATCGAGTAAGTGACGGTCTTTGTTGTCCATAGGCTTGCAAAATTACATCGTGAATAGCCTGAAAAACAAGAAAATTGGCCGCTCGCGCCGATGATTACGCAACCTCACCTCATCAAGGATAGTCACTATGAAGCTGTGTTCACTAGCCAACCATTGAGGAGGGGTGCTGACGCCAAAACGGCTTTAGAACAGACGGTCCCGATGCATCCATCGGAGTCGCATCGGCGACGACTTCATCGTAACCCATACATTAGTTTCGACATCTTAAAGGCCGTTGCAACTAGTTCTACCTGCCGTGGTGGCAAGTGAATAGATATATAGAGGCCGAAAACCAGGTTCGCCGGTAAGAGTGTGATTCATAAAACCTAGCATCTCAATTCGTTACCACTTCAAACAGCACAAGTGGGGAGATACAGATGAAAGTAATTGAGGACTCTCTGAAGTCGGATGACTTCATTGTCTTGAAAAACTGTTTCGATCGATTCGACGTTGCGTTGAAGATCGAGGGGCTCAACTTCGCTGGGTCAATCAAACTACGTACCGCCAAAGCACTGCCCGATTATGCGGAGCGATACAGCGGACTTACGAAGTCACAACGATTTATCGAATCTAGCTCGGGCAACCTTGGTGTTGCCTTGAGCATGATCGCTGCAAGCCGCGGATACGATTTCACCTGTGTTGTTGATCTCAACACTAACACGAACAACATCGCGATCATGGAATCCATGGGCGCCCAAGTCATTGTAATCACGCAGAAGGACGAATCAGGTGGCTATCTTGGTAGCCGTAAACGCTACATTCGGGAGCAACTTGAAATCGACGCCGACCTCATATGGTTGAACCAATACGAATGCGAAGCGAATCCACGAGTTCATGCCGACGAGACGGCACGCCAAATCCACCGCCATTGCCCAGATGTGGACCGGCTCTACGTGGGGGCCGGCACCACGGGTACCGCTATGGGCCTAGCGTATTACTTCCGATTCAGTAAGCCGGATGTATCGCTCATCGCCGTTGACTCCGTCGGGTCTATCACCTTCGGCGGCAAACCCGGGCCACGTTATCTTCCAGGCCTCGGCGCGAGTGTAAGTCCTATGTTCTTCGATTCAGCCTATTTCGATGGCCTGCTCCAGATCGACGAAAGCGAGACAGTAGCAGTTGCGCGCTATATCGCGCGCCAGTATGGCCTTTTACTAGGAGCCTCGACCTGCACGGTCCTCGCTGGCATGTACGAGGATCATCAAAAGCCCAGCGATCGTCTCGTGGCAGTTTCGCCCGACCTCGGCACTAAATACATTGAGACAATGTTCAATGACAGCTGGTGTGACGAGAAATTTGGCGACCAATGGCGCTACTACGATTTCTTTTCAAGACCCCAGATAGCGAAAGAAACTGCACAGACTGGAGCCTGAACCATGCTTCGTGTGATCAAAGGTCCCCAAATTACTCGCTTTCTTGCCAATGACCCTCACGCGGTTGTTGATACGGTCCGTCAAACCTACTTATTGCACAAGCACGGCCGGACCAACAACCCCGATAGCTACTTTCTAACGTTCCCTGACAACCAGCAGAATCGGATCATTGTCTTGCCTGCTTCGATCGCGAGCGATGACGTTCAAATTGCTGGGCTTAAATGGATCGCTAGCTACCCCGCGAACATCGAACAGAACCTGCAACGAGCCTCTGCAACGCTCTTGTTGAACGACTACAGCACTGGTTACCCGATAGCGTGTCTCGAAGCCTCCCAAATTAGCGCGCATCGTACAGCTGCTTCCGGTGCGGTCGCTGTCCAGGGGCTATCGCGCGGGGAACGATGCTTCGAGACCGCCGCTTTCATCGGGTGCGGTGTACTCGCGCAGAAGACTCTCGAGTACCTACGCTTACTGGATCTCAGTATCAAACGTCTAGCCGCTTTCGATCAAGTAGACGATTATGCGTCCCACTTTGCGACCCGAAACCACGATAGGAGGCTACATTGCAACGTTGCTGATTCAATCCAAGAAGCCTTCCGCGCAGATTTGATCGTCTGTGCGACAACGGCATCCGAACCATATATCACCTTAGATGAAATCGAGCTGGATCGCCAAGTTGTGTTGAACATCTCGCTACGCGATTTAGACACCGACATTATCGAGGCCTCAAACAATATCGTAGACGATGTCGATCATTGTCTTAAAGCACAAACGTCGTGCCATTTGACTGAGCAGAAGTTGAAAAGCCGGTCGTTCATCGATGGCGAGATTGCTGATGTCCTTGATGGGTCGTATGTAGATGATCCTTCGCTGCCAACCGTTATCTCCCCGTTCGGCTTGGGCGTCTTGGATATTGCTCTCGGACACCGACTCTACACCGCGCTCTACCAGGACACGGACACAGTCGGCGTGCCCGATTTTCTACCCAGCATGCAGCGACTATGAACGACCAATCCTTCAGACTCTACATCCGTCATTTCTTGGCCCGCACGGGCGTGACCTATTGGATCCTTGTTCGGGTCGTGGTGCCAGCGATGCTCGTTGTCAAGATCGCTTCAGAGCTGGGCCTGGTCCAAGATTTCGCGGATCTGTTGTCACCAGTACTTGGCCTTATTGGCTTGCCGGGCGAAGCGGCTATTGTCTGGGCAACCGCGTTGGTAACCAACTTGTTCGCTGGCGTGGCAGTTTTCCTCCAAATCGCCACGCCTGATACGTGGACGACGGCCCAAGTATCAGTACTCGGGTTGATGATGTTATTTGCTCATGCCTTACCGGTGGAATGTGCGGTCGCGAGAATGAGCGGTCTGCCAGCATGGTACTCGATTACGCTAAGGGTGGGTGCCGCCTTGTTATCTGGCTACCTAACCATGCTCACCCTTTCAACATTAGGACTGTGGCAGGCACCTGTTACAACCGAATTTTCTGCACTCTATAGCGCTCATGCCCAGTCGCTCTCGGCCTGGATACTGTCCCAACTCAAGACGTTGGCAACGATCTACGTTGTCATCACGGTGATGACTCTGGTCCTCGATCTGATCCGTCGAACGGGTTTTGACCGAGTCATCGCTCGTGTACTTACGCCTTTCTTTCGAGTTATCGGATGCCGTTCTGCAGCATCTGACATGACGATTGTCGGACTGACACTTGGACTGAGTTACGGTGCCGGGCTGATGGTTCAAGAAGCAAAAAGCGCCAATGTGAGCGCATATGATCGCACCTCTGTTTTATCCTTTCTCAGCCTTTCCCACAGCCTGATTGAAGACACGTTAGTCATCGCATTAATGGGGGGATCGCTACTGATACTCCTATTCGTTAGGCTGCTATTTACCTTCGCGCTCGTGATAGTGCTGCGTATCGGGCAGGTGTTTACATGGCTGGCAAAGATGGAACATGCCCTTGCCTGACCTCGAAAGTGCCGATAGACGAACTGAATAATAGGGAACAGACCACGCTTGGGGCAATAGGGGACAGACCACGGTTTCTGGCGCCCTCGCCTAGCTCGATTCCTTCTTCGGCCGCCCCGGCTTCCCGCGACTCACGCGACGCCCCAGCGCCGCCGCGACTTCGGCTTCGAAACGGTCGCTGCCTAAAACATAGTTGCCGTTCGTCGCTTTCCGAATCTCGTCAATCAGCCCGGGATCGAGTTCATAACGAAACAATTCCCGGTAGGCCGCTTGTCGCTCGGTTGGCGTTCGGCCCAACGCGTTGTAAAGCGAGTGCGGTGTGATGAGACGGCTCTTCTCGCCCTGCCCGTTCACACGATAACTCGACCAGGTGTATTCGGCCGGGTGTTCGACCATACCGGCACGAACCGGGTTGAGTTCAATGTATCGATAACACCCCATCACGTAGTGTTCTTCCTGGGTGAGACAGGATCGGAACCGCCCCTCCCAAAGTGTGCCGCTACGACGATAGCTCCGGTTGACGTATTGCACGTAGCGCTGGCCGAGTCGCTTCATCAATTGCCCGACACCGCCGGTTGTTTTGGCGGTTAGCAGCAGATGGACATGATTCGTCATCAGCGCATAGGCATGAATCATGCATCCCTCGGACTCGGCGTACTTCTGCAACCATTCAAGATAGAAGCGGTAGTCGTCTTCCGAATAGAAACAGGCTTGCCGGTTGTTGCCACGCTGGATCACGTGAACCGGGACCTGCGGAAGCATGACGCGTGGACGTCGGGGCATAACTCGACTGGAGCGAAACCGATAGTTGAGTGAGCATAGCATAAAACCGTGGTCTGTCCCCAAATTCCGCAAAGGGTGCCGCTACGACGATAGCTCCGGTTGACGTATTGCACGTAGCGCTGGCCGAGTCGCTTCATCAATTGCCCGACACCGCCGGTTGTTTTGGCGGTTAGCAGCAGATGGACATGATTCGTCATCAGCGCATAGGCATGAATCATGCATCCCTCGGACTCGGCGTACTTCTGCAACCATTCAAGATAGAAGCGGTAGTCGTCTTCCGAATAGAAACAGGCTTGCCGGTTATTGCCACGCTGGATGACGTGAACCGGGACCTGCGGAAGCATGACGCGTGGGCGGCGGGGCATAACTCGATTGCACCGAAATCAAGAGCGGCAGCATACCATAAAACCGTGGTCTGTCCCCAATTCTTTGCACGCGTTGCGCCGGAGACAGGGCAATAGCGGCACACAAGCGCCGCATCCGCACCGTTGCCGAAAATCAATCGACATGGGATGTCTTGCTGTCGTCCCGCTCGTACCATCGCGGCTTGTTCAGACTGGAACAGGGTATTGAAGCGCGGTGTCAGGTTCATGGCTTCAGGCCTGCCACAAGCCGCGATCTCGGCCTCGACACTGTCGAACAATTTTACATAACTGCCAAATCGAAACGCTTTTATTTTTATTGTTCAGTTACTTGCATTTTGGTCCGGATTTTGCATTCTATAATCCTCCGCATCACACGCCGCCTCGGCACGCGCGGGCGGTCAAGTTAGGAGAGAGACATGACCCACGCCATCCGCGCCACCGCCCGCCACACCGCCGCGCTCGCCCTCATCGGCCTCACCTCCATGGGCAGCGTCATGGGGATCGCTCACGCCACCCCCTTCACAATCGCCAACGGCATCGCCCTCACGGTTGGCGCTTCCACTAACGGCGCCGCCCCCTTCACTCTCGACGATCTTGATAGCACCACCACGGGCATCGGCAGCCGCAGCTTCAGCCCCGCCCCCGGTCTAACCGTAACCATCGCCGGCACCAGCTCCAGTCTCTCCGGGGTTTACGCTGGCACCGCGCCCGGCGTTTATACCTCGCCCTTCGCTGCCCCCGGCAGCACGCCGCCCGCCAATGGCCCGACAAATTATCTTGCCGCCTGGGCCAACTCCGGCACCATAACCATGACCTACGGCACTGCTCAGACCGGCTTCGACCTACTCTGGGGTTCCGTCGACGCTAGCCCCTTAGGCAACGTTGCGAACCAGCTTACCTTCACAACCCCGCAAGGAGACTATAGCGTCACCGGCACCGACGTTGCCGATGCCCTCGCGTCCGAATACGGCAGCTACACCACCGCGTCTCGGAACGCCTGGGTCGAGATCGCATTCCCCGCCGGCGTCACCTTCACCACCGGAACCGCCAGCGCCAGTAGCCAGCCCGCCTTCGAATTCGTGCCCGGTCGCGCTAGCAACCCCACTATCGAGACCCCTGAACCCAGTTCGATCGCTCTACTAAGCACCGGCCTGGGCCTGATAGGACTCGGCCTGATAACCCGTCGACGGCGAGCGGAAGCATGGGGTCAGATACCCTCTTGAATTTCAAGTCCCGCCATCGGTATTTCCGCCTTGAACGGCTGACCTGACTTCACCACGCCATAGATCAGATGCACGAGCTTACGCATGCTTGCGCCGACGATCGCCTTTGGCGCTAAGCCTTTCTTTTCCAGTCGCTTGGCCATCGCGATAATCACCGGATTGTGGCGTTTTGCCACCATGCCCGGCATATAGAGCGATTGTCGTGCGGCGGTGTGCCCGGCTCTCGAGATCGTCGTCCGACCATGGACGATGTGCCGGATTGCTTCTGTCTCGGCGTCACACCGATGAAGGCCGCCAGCGCCTTCGCGCTTTTGAACCGGCGAACATCACCGATATAGGCTAGGAACTGAGCCGAGGCGCGGGGGCCGATCCCCGGGATGCTGCGCATCAACTCGGCGTCCTGTTTGAGTTCAGGATGGCCGTCGATGTGGTCATCGATATCCGATTGGATCTTTGCGATCTGGTCGTCGAGCCAGGCGACATGGTCTTCGACCATCGATTTCACGCTGGATGGGGCTCCCTGATCCAGCGCTTCGATCCGGTTGAGTTCCTGCTGACGCATGTCGATCAAGGCTTGTAGCCGATCGACCAATGCGCGCAGTTCGCGGACGGCCAGGCTGGGTGGCGTCCAGCGCTTGAGATCCGCCCGTTGGGCGGAGGCTCGGGGTCAGGTCTTGCGTTGTGCGTCATGCCATCTATTTCGTTCGGCTGGGCGGACGAACACTTACAGACCGTAGATATCCTTCGCCCAGCACGGAATATAGCTCACGGCCTTATCGAGCTGACCATTCCTGAAGGTGAGAATATGGCGGGCTGGGCTATTTGCCTTCGAGCTGTCGAAGATTTGGGCGAGATCGGCCAATGCCACGGCCGCGCGAATATGCCGCTTGTTACGCTCGTATCGCTCGCGGATTTTATGCTCGGGCACGTCATGCCCGCCCTGAGTGACGCGGAAACGCACGCGCGCCACGGATATGTCGGCACTCTGAACGTTGACGTGAAAGATCACGACACGAAAACCCTGGGCCTTGGCATTCCGGATGAGATTTAGCTTGCTCTGATGCGAGAATACAGTTTCGGTGACAAACGAGCGCTTCTCGTTCAGATACGTGTCGCGCCTCGCCGCCGCCAGTCGCGCGGCCTCGTAGGCATCCAGTTCTTCGCCCTGGGCCTGTCTTTCCTTGCGTATCTCATCGGCGTTCACGAATGGGGCGTCAGTGATCGGGCGAACCCGTTGCTCATAGAGCGTCGACTTGCCCGCCCCGTTCGGGCCGGCGAGCACGTACATCGTCGGCCTCGATTCCAACTCAGGTGCCTAGATCTTCCGATTTGATGCCTTCGGCACGCTGCTTCTCTGCCAGCCGTTTAAAAAATGCGCGCTCTTCGTCGCCCGCCTTCTCCATGATGGCCTCATGTTCGACGTCGTATACGGCGCGCTGATAAGGGTCCAGATCGTCGGGAGAGATACGCCCGCGAAGCGCGTCGTTGACCTTGCTACGGTCATACCCCGGCGCATTCTCGATCGCCTGGCCAACGCGGGCCCAGTGCTCCAGTTGCGCTTGAAGGGTGCGAGACATCACGCCCGCCTCTTTGCGCGCCTGACCTAGAATGGCGCGTGATAGACGAACACTTTCAGTAGCCATAACCGACCTCCTGCATGGCCGCAGATCACACGAGGGACGCATTGCCGTACGTCCACCGCTAACAATGAAATTTTACCACAAGTGTGGTGAACCCCTGCCAGGGTCATCCATCTCATGCAGACTCGGACGCTCAGGGGCAGGTCTTGCGATGTGCGCGGCGCGAGGTCGACTGAACTCTCTGCTGCAACACGAATAGGCCGGGACAGACTGGACTGGCCCAGTCACACGTCAGGGTCTGACTCCGGGGTCGTAGTCATGATCCACGAATGGAGAAACGACTAGCCGGATTGCGTTCGCGCAACCGACCGCGCGCTCCCCCCAGCGGACAGCACGGGCAATCGTCATCAGAAAGGCGGTAGATTCAACTTCGAACGCTTCGCGAGGCCCTCGAAAGGCGGCCTTCCTTGCAGCTTGAAATTGAATCCACTCTTAATTAACTTAGCGCCGTTCTGGCCTGTTCTTTTTGTCTGTGCTGCGGGCGGCAGCATCGACACGCTGAGCCATGACTTCACTCCCACAGCCATCAGGACCGCAGCTTTGGGATATCCACATTCGTACTCGACGGCGACGTGGCCTTCAAAGCCCGATTCTCCCAGGAACGGGACTTGAGCAGAACCGTAAAAATCATCACGTGCGAAACCAGTACCAAGGGAGCGTAAAAGGTATAGATATACCAAAAGGTGGCGAGATCGAAGCTCGGAACGTTCAACTGAAAGACACCGCGCACGCCGTTGAGAAGGTCCACGAATCCCCACGTGTTGGTAACCCACACCAGCGGGACAGCACCTCGCCAGTTGCTCCGCAGAGCAACGATCGACGTGAGTGCGAGCGCCGCTGCCAAGAGATCACCGTAAGCCGCAGCGGACAGGAAGTCGCTGGGCAGTTTCGGGTCGACCATCCCCGTAACCAATAGGGTCATTCCCACATAGCGGGGCACATGCACCCAAAGCAGCAGGGTTAGTGCTGAATTACGTGACAGCCTGGTGAGCAACGGCCATACGTACCACGCCGCGATGAGGGCAAGGACAACGCAGCTCACCAGAAGTTGCATCCAGAATATTATGACGTGATTCATCAGGAGTTCCTACCCATAGCTATCTCCCCGGGCGAAGCCGCGGCCTAGAATTTTTCCGCCCATGGGCGAACATCGATTTCCTGGGACCAGGCGCTGCGTGGCTGCCGATGCAGCTGCCAATACAATTCAGCAATCGCGGGCGGCGCGAGTAACGAATCCTCGCCGCGTTCGTCGATAAGAGACTCATAGCGTTCGGACTCTATTTGTCCGTCTATGACGACGAAACAGACGTGTACGCCTTGCGGCCACAACTCGCGGGCCATGCTCTGGGCGAGCGCGCGCAAACCGAACTTTGGAACCGCCAGGTTGGCGAAGCCGGCGCTACCACGCAGCGCTGCAGTGGCGCCGGTAAAGATAATCGTGCCGTGTCCTCGCTCTGCCATGCGCCGTGCAGCCGCTTGCCCGACGAGAAACCCGCCGAAACAGCCGATGCGCCAGCAGCGCTCGAAATCGGCGGGATCGATATCGAGAACATTGTTCTTCTGGAAAGCGCCCGCGTTGAACACGACGACGTCGGGAACCCCGAAGTCGCGTTCGACACGGTCGAAGACACGGAGAACCTCTTCGCCGTTCGAAACGTCGGCCGCATAAGGTCGGACATCCTGACTGTCTACGGCGTGGATCAGGGCGTTGAGTTTCGCTTCGTCGCGCGCCACCACGCCAACCTGCATGTTCGCCGTTACGAAGCGCTGTACCAGAGCCCAACCCAGGCCGGGCCCTACCCCGAAAACGATTGCTGTCTCGCGTGCCGGCATGTCTGTTCTTCCTATGTTGTCCTGCCGCGCAACTCTTGCACGTGCTGGTACGCAGCCGGCACATTGACAGACTTGTGGGCCCACTCGAACAGGCTGTACTTGGCATAACGGGGCATGTCGACAGCCTCGAGCGTGGCTTCGGCTGACCAGCCCGCGTCGATCGCCGCGCGCACGGCGCTATCGAGTTCGCGAAGATAGTTAAGCGGGAACTCAATGTCCGCCGGGCGCATGGGCCTGCCGTGACCGGGGATGATGATTGCGTCTTCCGGCAGGAATTCGCGCACGCGGGTGAGCGTCGCCATCGTCTCACTGTGCCGCCCTTCAAGAAGCCACGGTAGGGCCGGAGCCGGCGCCTGGATCATGTTACCCACCCAAAGAACCTTGGCCTCTGGCGCCCATATCACGAGATCACCGGGCGTCTGCGCGAACCCAAAGTGGCGAATTTCAACCCGGCGCCCGCCAAGATCCACGCTTAGCATGTCCGCGACGGTGATATCGGCGGTGCGTGCCTGTACGCGTTCGATGCCCTTGCCCTTACCCATGAGGCCGATCATGAAACGGCGATCGTCCTCGAAATGTTCTTCCATGTAGCGTTTGGTCGCCGGATGCTGGATCACGGCGGTGCTGTCGGAAAACAGGTAGTTCCCGTAAGCGTGATCACCGTGATAGCTGGTGTTGACGAGAAAGCGGATCGGTTTCTTCGTTCTCTGGCGTACAAGCCCGATAAGTTGCGAGGCGAGATCGCCATTCAACATTGATTCGATGACAAGAACACTGCGCTCGCCGATAACAAAGCCTGCCGTTGTGGCGACATGGTCCTTCGTGAAGACGTCCTCAGGCATGACCGCGAATACGCCGGGACCCAGTTCCTTCGATGTAAGCTTCACCTGCGCCGCATCCCAAGGGGGCGTGGCTTCCGGTTCGACGGTCTGCGTCATTTTGCAATCTCCCCTTGATTTTTCAGCATCGATCGCCGGTGCGTTCGCGCTTGATACAATCAATCAGAGCGCGCGGAGCACCGCAACGGTGTCCGAGGGCTCCGGCCTATACCGATAGTCCGGGTCGGCCTTGATGTCACGAATGACGCTCTGGCGGTCGATGACGAGCCGCGCCGGAATCGGCAACGTCCACTCCGCACCGGCGTTAACGCGCGACAGATCGATCTTGAAGACGTGCTGATACACGTCCTTCAAGTCGTCGGGCAGCTGATACGCCAAGCCGAAGGCCTTCGCAGTGGCATTCTTTTCATCGGACAGGACACTGAACTTCAGACCCATCGCCTGCGTCTGCTTCGCCGCGCGTTCCTGAGTCTGGGGAGAAATCACAACCAGTTCGGCTCCGAGCGCGCGGAACTGCTCATAAGCAGCGTTCAATGCCTTCACCTCCTCGGTGCAGTAGGGACACCACGATCCGCGAGTGAAGCTGACCACGAGAGGCCCGTTCGACAGCAATGCCGCGGACGAGACCATCTGGCCAGTTCCATCACGCAGCTCGAATGTCGGCGCCCGATCGCCAATCTTTTTAATGCCATCCATGGCCTGGGCGCGAAGATGCTCGAAGTGCGCGTTGGTCACCGCGCTCGCTTTGGCAGGCAGCGTCTTGGCGAATTTGATTCTCATGGCGGCGAGGCTCGAGGTGAGGGACGGCATGAGGTCTCCGGGTGGCGAGATCAACGGTCATACGTGAGCAGGGGCAATGGTCAACAGCCAAGGCCGGCGGCGCGCAGGTTCGTACGCACAGCCACCTTCTGTTATTTTTGTACCGTATCGAACACAATATAGCAATACTTTTTATGCCGACCAGTACAAAAAAATCGCGCCGACGTGGCAGACCGCTATCCTATGACCGCGACGTGGCACTTGGCGCTATCCGCGACGTCTTCTGGGATCAAGGCTTCTCGGCCACATCTCTCGACGACATCGCCACTGCCGCGGGCATGAATCGGCCAAGCCTTTATCGAGCCTTTGGGCACAAACGCGAGATGTACCTCACGGCGCTTCGGATGTTCGCAGCCGAGTCAGGGCGCGAATTGCAGCAGGCCCTGGAAAAGCCCTCGCTTCGCGAGGCGCTTGAAGCTTTCTATGCGCGGGCGATCCAGGATTATGTATCGGACAATGAGACCCCGCGCGGCTGCCTCGTCATCTGCACGGCGGTTAGTGAGGCCACTGGGGATCCGGAGATTCGGTCCACGCTCGCAGCAATACTGGCCGAAATCGATTCCATGATGGCTATTCGAATCGCCAAGGCTCAGGCCGAGGGGGATCATTGCACGGACGACGATGCGGGCGTTTTAGCGCGGATCGCAACCAGCGTTCTGCACAGCTTGGCCGTTCGCGCCCGGGCCGGCGCCCGTCGAAGTGAGCTGTTCACCATCGCGCGCGCCACGGCCGAGCTCATAGCCGGAGGCGCGTCACGCGTCGAAATGCAACGCCAGTGTCCTGTCTCGTAAGTTTCTTATCCAACGAGCGTGAGCCATCGGCGTGGCTGGCAAGGCGCGAGACCCCGTCGTATCGGGCCCCATACGGCTGGGTTTCGCAACGCGGCCAGACGCGCTGAGGGCCACGCGCAGTGTAAGGTTACTTGCGAGACATGACACTAATAGCCATTCTCCGCATGATTTGACTCGGATCCTCGTCGAATTTCAATTCATGCCATCGGTATTTCGGCCTTGGGAATAACATGGGTTTGGGTCAGGCTGAGCTGGCCTATCCGACGTCAACTACTTTGACCGGTTCGTGTTGCCGCATCGCTTGCCGGTCCAGCCGCAGGCTACATAGAACAGTAAATCGCCCACCGCTTTGCTAACGCTGCCGAATGCGATCGCTTGTCGCGTGTAATGGTTCATCAGATCGAGCGCCCGCTGTCGCGCCATGGCGCCCATGCTGGAGCGTAGCAAATCGATGGCTCGCGCCATTGCGCTTTGCGCATCGATCTGGCCGGTACGCTTCAAAGCGTCGTGGTCGACACAATAAGATTGCAGTTCGCGCTGAATACGTTCGATTGCCCGCCGAGCTTCAGCTGAATAGTTCAATCCAGGTTCTCGAGTGCCCTTGACCCTCCGGTATTCGGTGCCCCCCACCCAGGTGGCAACACATGCAATGCAGGCTAGGAATCGTCCTGCGCCTGCTCGCGCCCACGCTGGCGCGCTTCGGCTTCGCGCCGCGCTTCTTCGATCTGATCCAGAACCGCGCCCACGTCGGCTGCCGTCTCGTCGCGCGTGAATAGCCCGGTCAGCGGCGTGTCCGGCGCGAGTTCCGCCGCCTCGTACAAACCCCAGATCTCGAGTGCATATTCGGTTTCCAGCAACTCGGGCGCGACCTTGCCGAACGTGGCGCGTAGGTTGTTCACATCCCGAGCAAGCATGCGAAAAGCATTGTTATTGCCGGCTGCGTCCACGGCCTGCGGCAAGTCGATAATAACCGGGCCGTCCGGGCCGATGAGCACGTTGTATTCCGACAAGTCGCCGTGAATCAGGCCCGCGCAGAGCATGCGCACGATTTGCCGGATCATGAACGTGTGCCATTCGACCGCTTGCGTGGGCGTCATCTCGACTTCGCCAAGCCTGGGCGCCGGACGCCCGTCCGAATCGAGTACGAGCTCCATCAGCAGCACCCCGTCGAACACGCCAAACGGTTTCGGGACGCGAACGTCCGCACCGTACAGCTTGTACAAGGCATCAACCTCGGCGTTTTTCCACTCGGTTTCCTGGACCTTACGTCCGTAATGGGTACGCTTGCCGGCAGCACGCGCATTGCGACTGCCCCGGGCCTTGCGTCCCTCGGTATATTCGGCGGCTTTCTGAAAGCTGCGCTGCTGTGCGTGTTTGTAAACCTTGGCGCAGCGGGTTTCTGAACCGCTGGTCACAATATAAACCGTCGCTTCCTTGCCGCTCTGAAGCCGGCTGACCACCGCATCGATAATGCCGTCATGAAACAAGGGAAGCAGCGCTTTGGGTGTTTTCATAATGCGGGATGAATCAGCGAAATGATGAGGTCGATTGAGTCGGCGTAGGATTCTGTTCTTGCAAAACCCGGAAGACACTTTTCAGCGCTTTTGACGCTGGCCAGTCATAACGATGCCAGTGCGATCGGGATCATGTGTTTCACTGCCAGTTCGCTACGCCAACAAGCGAGCCTCGGTCGGTGCAGAAACAACAGGGGCCGACACAATAGAGGATGACCATGGCCTCCAGCCACCCTGCGCTATTCGCCCCCTTGCTCGCCCGCCCCAACACACCGCGACTGACCCGAACAATCGCGAGGAACCATCGGGGACACGGAACAATCCGGGGCAGACCACGGTTCCCGACACCCTCGCCTAGCTCGATTCCTTCTTCGGCCGCCCCGGCTTACCGCGACTCACGCGGCGCCCCAGCGCCGCCGCTACTTCGGCCTCGAACCGGTCGCTGCCTACAACATAGTTGCCGTTCGTCGCTTTCCGAATCTCGTCAATCAGCCCCGGATCGGGTTCATATGAAACCGTGGTCGTCCCCCCAATTCTCACGGGTCGGCATCTTACCGGGCATCAAGCCAATGGTTGGCCCGCCCCCTGGGGACCGATTACGAAAGGCCGGCGCCCAAATGCCACGAGCGTAAACCGACCCGGAGGGTTCCCCACAAATCAGGCCCTGCCCCTCCTGAACGCGCGGCCCAGGCGCTCCTAGCTGGATCGGCCCGAGCCGGCGACACAGATCGAGCGACTCGCACGCCCCGGGCTTGTGGCCTGCCCAGCGGGGCCGACGATACGGCTTGAACACACTTTGTGTTGACCAAGAACGCTGGCGTATCCGCGCGAATGAACCGGTTGATCGACCATCGCGACAAGCGGGCCAATACGTTTTTTGAATTGGGCCAACTGTTTGCCGGTCAACGGTCGAGCGGAGGGTAACGGCATGGTCATGGGGTTGTGCGGCACGCCGTTCTTGCGGATCTCGAACAGCAGATGCGGGCCAGTCGACCAGCCGGTATTGCCTACTGTTCCAATGCGCTGCCCCTGTTTCACATGGTCCCCTTTGGCCAGACCATGGGCAAAGCTGTGGAGATGTGCATAGCGCGTGGTGTAGCCGTCGAAATTGCGCAGATAAATCACGCGGCCATAGCCCCGGGCCCAGCCGATGTATTTGACCGTGCCGTTTGCCGCCGCCCGCACCGGGGTGCCGATCGGTGCGGCCATGTCGGTGCCATTATGCGGCTGGAGCACGTGAATCGCCGGGTCCATGCGCTCCTTCATGAACGGTGAGCTGATTCGCGTGTAATTGACAGGATGGCGCGAGATCCCCAGCTTGTAGCTCTTGCCGTCGGCGTTCAGATAGCGCACCCGGCCATCAGGCTCGCGGAAACGAAAAACCCGCACTTTGCGCTTGCCGACGGTGAAACGCGCCGCCAGCAAGGAACCCGGGCCGAGGCGTTTGCCGCCTTCATAGCGCACCTTGTAAAGAACGCGGAATTGATCGCCGCGCTGAATATGGCGGGACAAATCCATGCGCGGCCGATAAACCTGGCTGAGTTTATTGGCAATCGTGGCGGGTACGCCCGCCGCCGCCAGGGAGCCCGACAAGGATGTCCCCACCGTGCCGGCCACCATGCGGCGCTCTACATGCAGGGAGATCTTGTGAATGTGGGCGCGTAAGCGGCCACCGCGGCGGTCGACCCTCAGCGTCTTGAGTCGCCCCATGCGATAGCGCAGATGGGTGAGTTCGCCGGCGCTGTTCTTTTTCAGCCGGATTAGGTCGCCGGGGTGCAGTCGCGTCAACGACTGGGTGGGCCCGCCCAACGCGAGCACATGCCGCCAGGATTGCGTGCCGAGCCCGGCTTTGGCGAAAGCGCCGGACAGCGTACCGCCGCGGCGAACCCTGATCGTTTGCCACGTCGAGTCATGCTCGGGCGCCGTGGACGTCGCAGTTTTTGCCGAAACCGTAGCGAATACACCGGTCGAAAACAGTGCCGGAAGCGTCAGACCGATTGCCAGCAAACCACTGCGCATACTAATCATCAATATCGTCATCATCTGATTGGGACACTGCTCACACGACAGCCCTGCATTCTGCACCGGGCTTGTTCGCGACCTTGCTCGATATGTTGCGGCGACGCCTGCCGAGTGCGCCGCAGCCCGGTATTGTAATCGTTGTCGTTCAATGCGCGTTTTATAGCCGTAATAATGATGATCGCGGCACGCGGGGCTTTCGACAGGGTCGCCACTCGTCACCTCGACTATACCGGGCACGGCGTCACATGCTCGGCACAACACTCACCATGATATCGGCAGACCACGGCCGATCGTTACGGTCCTGCTATCCCGCTTTTGTCCTCAGGGAAAAACACTCTTTCCTGATCACACCCGCGTCACGTCGGGCTATTACTGTTCCGGTATCAGTTGCAGACGCGTTGCCGGCAGGACACTCGCAAATGAAATATAGACGCAAAACCCGCGCAGCCCGCTGGGCTGTGTTGTTTGTCGGCGGACTGGCCGTTTGCGGCTACGCGACGGCGCAGGTGCAAGACGTTTCGCACCCGCGCTCGCCGGACGATGGCCTCATTCACGGCCAGTATTTGCCGACCGGCTACGCCATTACACCCACCGCCGCGCGAGGCGCTGCATTCCATGAGCTCAACCCTGGCTTGGCCGACCACCCCGCTTATCGAGTCGATCACGCGGCCAGTACGGCGATCAGCCCCGATGGGCAAACATTGTTGGTGCTGACCAGCGGCTATGATCGGCTGGACGACGCAAAGGGGCATCGGATCGATTCGGCCTCCGATGAATACGTGTTCGTCTACGACATCAGCCAGGGCATGCCACGCAAGACACAGGTGATCAAGGTCGCCAATACTTTTCTCGGCATCGCCTGGAACCCGAAACCGAAGTCCGGACGGCCGACGTTCTATGTGTCGGGCGGCGTGGATGACGATATTCACGCTTACACGCTTCGGGATGGGCAGTACGTGGCGAGTGGCGCGCCGATCAAACTGGGCCATACCCGGGGCAACGGACTGGGCAAGGTGCGGCCGATGGCGGCCGGGTTGTCGGTGAGTCCGGACGGCACACGGCTGCTTGTCGCCAATCTGGAAAACGATTCCGTCAGCCTGATCGATTTGGCCACGCGTTCGGTGGTCGCGGAGCAGGATCTGCGGCCCGGCATCATCGACCCGGCCCGGAGCGGCGTACCCGGCGGTGAATATCCGGTAGCCGTGCAGTTCGACGGCAACGACAAGGCTTATGTGAGCAGCCAGCGTGACCGCGAGCTGGACGTGCTCGCCATCGCGCGGCATGCCCCGCGGCTGAGGGTACGCGCCCGTATTCCAACACGGGGCCAGCCGAACAAAATGGTGCTGAACCGGAGCGGCAACCGCCTGTATGTCGCGAGTGACAACAGCGATCGCGTGCTGGTCATCGATACGGCGACCGACCATATCGTGCAAAGCATTCCCACGGTGGCGCCGCCGCATGTTTTCCAGAACAGCGGTGGATTCAAGGGGGCCGGGCCGAACAGCGTACGGCTCTCGCCCAACGGGCACTGGCTTTTCGTGACCAACGGTGGCATGAATTCGGTGGCCGTCATTCAACTGGCCGGCGCGGGGTTGGGCCCGACACGGCGAGCTCGACCGGGCGACGACACGCCTGACGCGCGACCCGGGAACGACCCGGGCACCGCATCGTATGCAGATGCCACGGATGCGCACGATCAGCAGAGTCGCGTGATCGGGCTTATTCCCACCGGGTGGTATCCCGAGTCGGTCAACGTGAGTGCGGACGGTCGCCATTTGTATATTGCCAACGGCAAAAGCGCCCCCGGGGGCAATGCCGACCATTGCGGGCACAAACCGAACACGCATCCGTCCGGCAGTTGTCACCGGTCCAATGAATATGTCTGGCAACTCGAAAAAGCCGGTTTGCTGTCAATGCCCACGCCCAACCCACGGGCGCTGGGCCGCCTCACCCGCCAGGTGGCTTACAACGATCACTTCATGAACCAGAAAGATTACGGGCGGGAACGAGCCGTGATGCGGTTTCTGCATCGCCACATCCGACACGTGATCTATGTGGTCAAGGAGAATCGCACCTACGATCAGGTTCTGGGGGATTTGCCCGAGGGCAACGGGGACCCGAGCCTGGCGTTTCTGGCGCCTTACATGCCCAACCACCACCGCTGGGCCCGCCAGTTCGTCGACCTGGACAATTTCTACGACAGCGGCGAAAGCAGCAACATGGGCTGGGACTGGTCGACAGCCGCGCGAACCAACGACTACACCGAGAAGACCGGCCCGATGAACTATGCCGGCCGCGGTTTTACCTACGACCAGGAAGGCACCAACCGTAACGTCAACGTCGGGTTGGCGACGCTGGCCAAACGCCAGCAGTTCAATCCCGCGGTCCCGGACAAACCCAACCTCCTGCCCGGCGCCGTGGATGTGGCGGCGCTCGAGGGCCCGGGGCCCGATACCGACCACGATAACGGCCAGGGGTATATCTGGAATCAGGCCTTGAAGGCCGGGTTGACACTTCGTAACTACGGCTTTTTCGGCGACCTGTCGCGCTATTACGTATCGCCGAAAAATCCCGCGTTCGTGCCGCTGGCACGACATCCTCACGCGGCCGGCGTTCGCCAGTTTTTCCCGACCAAGCCGGCCCTGATGAAATATAGCGACCCGTATTTCCGCGGCTTCGACAACAGTTATCCGGACTACTGGCGCGAGCAGGAATGGGCGCGGGAATTCAGCCAGTACGTGGCCCACGACAATCTTCCCAACCTGATACAGGTTCGGTTGATGCGCGACCACACCGGCAATTTTTCCAGCGCCATCGATGGCGTGAATACCGTCGCTACTCAGGTGGCGGATAACGACTATGCCGTGGCGCGACTTGTCCAGCGGGTGGCGCATAGTCGGTATAAAGACAACACGCTGGTCTTCATCGTCGAGGACGACGCGCAATCCGGCGCGGACCACGTCAGCGCCCACCGCAGCGTGGCCTTCGTGGTCGGTCCGTACGTAAAACAGGGCGCGGTGGTATCCCGGCGTTACACCACGGTGAACATGCTGCGGACCATCGAGGATGTCCTGGGCTTCCAGCCCATGGGGCTGAACGACGAACTCGCCGCCCCCATGACGGCGGTTTTCGACATTCATCAGAAACGCTGGACCTACCACGCGGTTGTGCCTGCCGTTTTACGCCGTACCACACTCCCCCTGCCGAAGACGGCTGTGCCCGCGGCTCCGAGCGACGCACAGCCGCCATCGGCCGAGGCGAGCATTCTGGATCACTGTTTTGCGCAGTCGCGCCGGAGTGCCACGTACTGGGCGACGACGATGCGCGATCAAGACTTCAAGGTGCAGGACCAGCTCAATACCGCAAGCTATAACCGCGAGCTGTGGCGGGGTTTCGAGGGCAGTAAACCACGACCCGATCGGGACGGAGACGATATGCGCGGGCATCGCCAGCGCTTGTTGCAGGCACACTGGCGCCGGATGGCGCGACAGTGCCTGTCCCGACATCAAAATGACGACGGACAGGCCCGAATGGCGCCGGGTTAGGATATATCGGCGTGCTGCCGCGCATCCACGGCTGTCATTGCACGCCTTGAAGTTACGATTTGATACGGATGCACGCCGCGATCGGCCTGCCGCCGACAGGTGCTTGTGGTGCTTGGCGTGGCACCGTTTCCGTCTGCCGCTCGCATGCCCCCATAACACCTATCGTTAGCCGCGAATAACGCCCGGGCCCGTTCGTTGACTTGTGTCAAGGCGCTGACGCCTAGACGGCGCCATGCTGCAGACAGGGAGGCGTAATCGCCTTTCGTCTTTGCACCGGCGACTGCAACGGAGACTGCCATGTCACGCGAAATACTCGTGCCGCTCGATCTTTCCCAGCCCGATGCCATTGCAATGGCCCTGCCCTATGCTGTGCAGTGGGCCAGAGCGCGCGATGCCTTTGTGCACCTGGTGACCGTACTGCCGGACATTAATGCCGGCATGTATCCGTATGTGGCGGTACGGGCCACCGAGGAATCGCGTCAGTCCGCTCAGGATCGACTGGACGAGGTGGCGGCCGAGCACATCCCGGCCGATCTCGACTCCGCCACGAGCGTGCTCATCGGGCGTATGCCGCGATATTTGATCGACGAAATCAACAGAACACATCCCGACATGGTTGTATTGGCCGCACACGACCCCAGGCTGGCCGATATGTTTTTGGGCAGTATTTCCGGATCCGTGGTGGGACATGCGCATTGCCCGGTACTCGTGGTACGCGACCCCGAATTGCACAGATGACATGAAGCGCCGCTGTCTTCGTCGCACCGGCCGCGGCCCGGCGCCGTTTCACAGGCGGCTCTGCGAGGTGGACTTGCAGCCCGCGGGGTCAGATCGCGCTTTGTATCGCGAACCTCGGGCACGAATCCCGCCACTGCGCACGCATGATCGAGACCTGACCGTGGTGTCGCCTCCGATGTACACTCGTGATCCAAGCGGGGAGATCGCCACATTTACAATATTCAGACCATGGCAGAAGAACCACCCGAGCAGCCGCAACAGCCCGAACAGATCAGACTCATGCATCAGCTGGTCGCCATGTCGGCCCAGCGTACAAGGATGTCCGCCGAACGCTGCTATCAAAATACCGAGCGCACCCTGTCGAACTGGATCCGCACGGCGCTCGCCCTGATGGTCTTTGGCATGGCAATCGACCGATTCAGCCTGCTGATCTCACGGCTGCCGGGCAAGCCACCCGGTTCGTTGGTCCATTCGAACGACCTATCCAGCTGGTGCGGCCTGGCGCTGGTGAGCTTCGGTGTACTGATGTCGGTGGTCACGGGTCTCCGCTTTGTGCGCTACGCCTGGGCCTACGAACGGAGCTACAAGCTACCGGCGCGGCACGGCCCTTATCTGGCCACGTTCTTTGCGCTCGCGGTCTCGGTGTTCGGCCTCGCCCTGCTCGCTGTCATGTTCACCTTCACGACATGACCGGGCCTACGCCACACGTGGACTCAGCCCTCACGGCCACCCGCCGCCGCTAAAAGCAGCGCGGAGCGGATTTGGCGTCGTGGCGCCCGGGTCGGTATTGAGTAGCAGCATGCAAAACCGATCTTGATCAGACCCGACACGCATCGGACTGAACAAGAGCGCATTTTGTCCACCAATGCACGCGAATGAATGCAAATAATCAGGAAGATCAAGGCTATGCTGCTTCAGGTGCGAGACCAATCGCGGCGTCAGGCCGTTGACCGAACTTTGCACAGAGGGTGTCGACAAATCAACCGCCGGTGATAAACGCAATATCAGATCCTTACGTGGGTCGGATCAGGTGCTTGCACCGTAATCCGACAGCCGATCCCCGGAACTCGCCGATTGAGCGTCGGATTATGCGCTGCGCGCTACTCCGACCTGCCGCCAAGGCATTGTTTTTACAATCGGCAAACGGAATAAGGGTTTGTCTACACCCTCACATGATCGACAAAAAATTCGCTTTAGACGGCCCGTTTGGAGCCGACTATTCGCCTTTCGGAGCGCGCGAAACCGAAGCCGGTTGTTGAAGCGTATCCGCCAGTGAGCACGATCGGACCTTGACGTGCCGCCAATACCAGTGACCCGGAGCACCGTATAAGCGCCGCGGGTCTCGGTCCGTCCCATGATGGGTATGCGATGGCTCTCGCTCACTTCGCAATATGAGCGCGTATGCGTGCCGCCAGCGCGTCGGTCGCCGGGTTATAGACGATCATGCCCAACTCCGGCCGGCCATCGATCGCGAAAGCGGAGAACTCCAGCTCGAGCAAGCCGAGGTCGGGATGGTGGAGGCGCTTGACCCCCTCGCCGGGTGCGACCACGTCGTGGTCGCGCCAGAGCACATCGAACTCGGGGCTCGTTCGCGACAGTTCGTCGACAAGCTCGGTGATGGCGGCGGTCGCGCCGGCACGCGCGACGTCTGCGCGAAACGAGCCCACCACGACACGGGCGATGCTGTCCCAGTCTTCCTGACGACTCCGTGCCTGTGGATGGGCAAACATGAGCCGCAGGATATTGCGCTGGCCGGATGGCAGTTTCGCGTAGTCGGTAAACACCATCGCCGCGGCACGATTCCAGGCTACGACATCCCAGGTGGCCGTCTTGACGATGGCGGGGTTCACCTCCAGCGCGTCCAGCACGCGCTGAAGGCGCGGGCTGACGCCGTCAACCGGCCTGTAGCGAACCTCCGGCGGACGTCCGAGCCCCAGCATGAACAGGTGCTCGCGTTCAGGCTCGGTCAGCATCAGCGCGGTTGCGATCCGGTCGAGCACGTCGGCCGAGGGTGCGCCACCACGGCCCTGCTCCAGCCACGTGTACCAGGTGGGGCTGATATGCGCGCGCAGCGCGACTTCCTCGCGGCGCAGACCGGGTGTACGACGACGACCGGTTACAAAGCCGAACGCGGCAGGATCGAGGCGGCTTCGGCGGTCGCGCAGATACGTGCCGAGCCTATTGCCGGTCGTGGCAGCCATGGTGACCCTGTTGGTTCTTATACCGGGATACGATCACTACTTTAACAGGAGCGAATATCAGCCAGCATGAGGTCCAAGACAACACAGGAGACCTCCCATGCGTGTATTCCTCACCGGCGCGACCGGTTTCATCGGCTCCAGGATCGTGCACGAACTGATCGACGCCGGGCATCAGGTACTCGGGCTGACGCGCTCCGATGCCGGCGCGCGATGGCTTGCGCAAGCTGGCGCCGGGATGCACCGTGGCACGCTCGAAGACCCCGACAGCCTGGCGCGCGGTGCGTCGGCAGCGGACGCGGTAATCCACACTGCCTTCGACCACGACTTTTCGCGGTTCGCCGAGAATTGCGAGAAAGACCGTCGCGTGATCGAAGCGATGGCGGGCGTGCTGGCCGGCTCGGACCGACCACTGATTATTACCTCCGGAACGGGCATGGGCAGCGCCGCGCCCGGCGCGACGGCCACCGAAGATGTTTTCGACCGTAATAACCCCAATCCGCGCCGGCTGTCCGAGCTGACCGGCGAGAACATGGCCGGGCGCGGCGTATCCGTTGCTGTGGTGCGCCTGCCGCAGGTTCACGACACGGTTCGGCAGGGGCTGATCTCGCCACTGATCGCGCTTGCGCGCGAGAAAGGCGTCTCGGCGTACATCGACGGCGGCACCAACCGCTGGCCCGCGGCGCATGTACATGATGTCGCCCGGCTCTACCGGTTGGCCCTCGACAAGCATGCGGCAGGTGCCCGCTGGCACGCGGTTGCCGAGGAAGGGGTGCCGGCCCGAGACATCGCCGAGGCCATCGGCGCTGGGCTCGGCGTGCCGGTAAAATCCTTGTCGACCGACGAGGCCACAGCGCATTTCGGCTGGCTTGGCGCCTTCGTGGCCATGGACCTGCCGGCCTCGAGCACACTGACCCGCGACCGGCTGGGCTGGACGCCGACCGGGCCTGGTCTCATGCAGGACTTGCGCAACATGGATTACGGTACCGCCAATTCCGGTTGATACGCCGGGCCGCAACTTCGCCGGCGGGCACGACTCACAAGGTCGCCGCCGGCGACTTGGAAACGTGTCCTCGTCAGATCCCCCGGCCCGAAACGGGGGTGCGGCACTAGTAGTGTAGTGCGCTCGATCGGCGGCCGCAATTTGGTCCTTGCCGCCGCCTGTCCGCCCGGGCGACGCGGCTTGTCCTGAACGCCGGCCCGATCAACAGGCCGGACACACGATTGGCCATGACACCATGAGCAGACGCCGCCGGACGATCCGAAACAAAACCGACGCCGATGCGACCAGTGACAGGCATCCGGCCCGGACAGAGCAAAAGCCTATTAATCCGGCATCAAGACAGCTGACTTCATCAGCTGTTTTCAACGCTTTCAAAAATAAAAGCCGGCGACTTTCCGTCTTTTATTTTCAAAGGCTTCGCGGCCGATGGCCGCAGCGAGCATGCGGTCGCATACGCGCGTTATTAACCCGAAAAATCATCTATTTTTGTGCCGGGTTAATAATGAAGCGACCCGAAGCACACGGATCGCCGCTGCCGGGATCGGCAGCGCTCACTACTTACCCATGAACAGCCCCGGGGTATAGATGGGCCGAGTTTCCGCGTAGGTCGGTCACTCGACGCCGTGCGCCTATTCTCCGCCATCCTCAACGTACGGGTTAAGCGAACCTCGCTTCAACTCACGGTTTGAAACGCCCGGCAAAGCGCGCGCTGTATCGACCGGCGCTCTTCGTCCGACGCCGCCGTCTTCGCCAGCCAGGATGACGTGCCCGCTTGCGGCACACTTGAGATCGTGCTGCGTTGCTTTACCTGCGCTGGCGTATTATTTCTCCAACGCTGAATTGCGCCAGCTCGGCCGGCATTCGGCTCTTGCGGCTAGGCGCGTCAGTTGACACGCGCTTTGACCGCTGGTCATTGTTCGTAAGGAATGGTCCGCACCCGCGGACTTTGGGGTATACAAAAACCACAACGAGGATTATTGATAATGACGCCCATCAAAAGATGTCTGCGCGGCGCCTTCGCTGCGGCGGTGACCGCTGCCACCGTGTTCTGTGCGGCGCCTTCGGCCCTGGCGGCCGAACCGACGCTGACGGTCGCCACCGACCCGAGCTTCGTGCCCTTCGAGTCGCTGGATATCAAGACGCGCAAGCACGTCGGCTACGATATCGATATCATCCATGCGATCGCGAAACGCGCCGGCTTCAAGGTCCATCTGCGGACGATGGATTTCAACGGCATTATCCCGGCGCTGCAGGCCAAGAGCGTGGACATGGCCATCGCGGGCATCACGATCACCAAGGAGCGGGCCCAGAAGGTCGACTTCTCCAATCCCTATTACGACTCGGGCTTGAAGTTGATGGTGCGCGCCGACAACAACACCATCAAGACGATCAAGGATCTGAAGGGCAAGTCGGTATCCACCAAGATCGGCAGTACCAGCTACGACTATCTGACGCACAAGGTCCCGGGGATCGGCAAGGTAGTGCCGTATCCGGGCACCTCGCAAATGTATATGGCGTTGATCAGCGGCAACGTGGACGCGGCGTTCTACGATGTGCCCAATGTGCTGTACTTCATCAAGACCAAGGGGCACGGCAAGGTCAAGGCGGTCGGCCCGACGTATGCCGGACAGCAGTACGGCATCGCCTTCCCGCAGAACAGCAAGTGGGTACAGCCGGTGAACAAGGCGCTGACGCAGATTAAGAAAGACGGCACGTTCACCAAGATCTACAAGAAATGGTTCGACAAGGCACCGCCGGCCGACTTGACCCAGTAACCCTGCCCCGGGCGGGTAATGAAAAAGGCCGCGCTTTTGCGCGGCCTTTTTTATGCGGCCCTATCCCGTCTCAGGCATATCCTCGGTTCTGTCGCTTCTCCAACTTACGCAGGAAGAAGGAAAACGTGAGCGTGATGATCAGGTACATGATCGCCACGACGAAGTAGATCTCGAAGGCATTGAAAGTGGCGGCGATGTACACCTGCCCCTGGCGCACGAGTTCGCCAACGCCGATCACCGAAAAAACCGACGTGTCTTTCAGGCTGATGATGCCCTGGTTACCCAGCGGCGGCACGATGCGACGCAGCGCCTGCGGCCAGATGATGTAGCGAAAGGTCTGGGCGTTGGACAACCCGACCGCCAGCCCGGCCTCGCGCTGACTCTTCTCGATGGATTTCACCCCGCCGCGAACGATCTCACAGATATAGGCCCCGGAATTGAGCGCGATCGCCGCCACGCCGGCCGCGAACGCCGGAATTGGATGGCCGATGACGTCGGGCAGACCATAGAATATGAACAACGCCTGCACGAGTATCGGTGTGCCGCGGAAAAACTCCATGTAGGCCGTACCCGGCCAGCGTAGCCAGCGCGTCGGGCTGAGTGTGCTCAGGCCGACGAACAAGCCGATGACAAACCCCAGAATCAGACCGAAGACCGTAATCTCGAGCGTTAGCTGCAGCCCCTGCAGCAGGAGCGGCATTGCCGATTCGATATCGCTGATACTGATCGGAAAACTCACGCGGACGATCTCCCTGGTTGGCGCGTAGTCGCGCAGCGGCGGCGTTCAACGTCGCGCTATTTGATCTGAATTGATCGCTCTAGACGATCCCCTTTTCCAGTATTGCATACATCGACCGCCGCACCCGGTGGCGGTAATCCCCCACCGTGCGCGGCAAAAAACGATAGGATGCGTCAAGGGGAAGCGCACCACCGATGATTCGGGCCGAGCACGGCTACCGGTGCGCGACGATCGAAACCTATATCAACTTCCGGGAATACTTCATGGCCGACCCCATCGTCCAGATCGAGAACGTCCACAAGCATTTCGGCGACCTACATGTGCTCCGCGACGTCAACATGACGGTCAGCACGGGCGAAGTGGTGGTGGTCATCGGTGCCAGCGGTTCGGGCAAATCGACATTGATTCGCTGCGTGAATGCACTCGAGGATTTCGAGGCCGGCCGCATCGTGGTCGACGGCATCGAACTCCTGCCCCACGGCAAGATGGGGGCCGGTGGCCAGCAATCGATTCGCTCGGTTCGGCGCGACGCCGGCATGGTGTTTCAGCAGTTCAATCTGTTCCCGCACATGAGCTGCATCGACAACATCACCCTGGCGCCGATCAAGGTGCGCGGCCGCGGGCAGCAGGAGGCACGCCAGGAAGCCATGGAGCTACTCGAACGCGTGGGTATTCAGGATCAGGCGGAAAAATATCCTGGCCAGCTGTCCGGCGGCCAGCAGCAGCGGCTTGCGATCGCGCGTTCCCTGGCCATGCATCCCAACGTCATGCTATTCGACGAGCCCACGTCGGCGCTGGACCCGGAAATGGTCGGCGAAGTGCTCGACGTGATGCGCGAACTGGCCAAGAGCGGCATGACCATGATCGTGGTGACCCACGAAATGGGCTTCGCACGCGAGGTCTCCGAACGGGTCATTTACATGGACCACGGCGCCATCGTGGAGGAAGGTACCCCCGAGCAGCTCTTTTCAGATCCGCAGAGCGAACGCACGCAGTCGTTCCTCGCCCGCGTGCTGCACCATTGATTCGCGCCGCGTGCGGCCATGCCTTGTCCGCAGGTTCACCGTCCGGCACGCATCGCGCGCGTTGACGCAGCAAGACTGACCATGCCAATGCACCACCCGCCGCGATGTCACCCGGCGATCTCGAAACGGCACGCCGCTATGGCGAACGCGTGGCAATGATCGCCGGGCAGTTTCCGTTGGACAACTCGCAAAGCAACTGAAGCGTGGCACGCGGGGACGCACTCGGCGCCGAGGCCTGATTTTTCGGCCAGCTCACAACTCGCCCGCTGCGCCGGCTCGCATACCCTACGGATCGCTCGGCCGGATCCGGCGCTGCCGACCGCCGAGCGAGAGGATATTGGGCGGCTATCCCAGCGACCGATCAGGACGCTTACGGTACATCTCGCGGCGTGAATGTAGAATCCCCGGCTCCGACGATTATCCACGCCCCCCTCAACCCCTTCATTTTTACGGTCATATCGCCTCATGCGGAAGTCAGTTCTCTGTTCGTGCCTGCTCTTTGTCTTTGTCGTCACCGGAACGGCGCAGGCGGCCGATACGCCGGCCGCGCCGCCGGTGATCGTGCCGCATATGGCGCCGCTCGACGCCAAGTCCTATGTGCTGATGGACTATCGAACGGGCCGGATACTGGCCGCGAAGAATAAGGATAAGGAGCTGGCGCCCGCGAGTACCACGAAGCTGATGACCGCGTTCGTGGTGTTCCAGGAACTCAAGCGTGGGCAGATCACGCTCGACACGAAGTTCCGCGTGAGCAAGAAGGCCTGGCATGAGGGCGGCTCGCGGATGTTCCTCAAGGTGGGCTCGCACGTGAGCGTCGATAATCTGCTGAAAGGCATGCTGGTGCCCTCGGGCAACGACGCGGCAATGACGCTGGCCGAAGGTGTCAGCGGTAGCGAGCAGGCGTTCGTGGCCCGGATGAATCGCGACGCCCGCCAGCTCGGCCTGCACGACACGCATTACACCGACCCCAACGGCCTGCCCCGCCCCGGCCTGCATAGCTCGGCGCTCGATCTGGCCAAGTTGTCGCGCGCGATCATTCGCCGGTTCCCCGACGAATACGCGCGCTTTTTTGCCCTGAAATCATTCACCTGGAACAACATCCATCAGAATAACTACAACAAGCTGTTGTGGCGCGATCCGAGTGTCGATGGATTGAAACCGGGCTATGTGAGCGCGGTGGGATATAACCTGGCGGCTTCGGCGAAGCGCCATGGCATGCGGCTGATCGGTGTGGTGATGGGCGCAGACAAGCCCAAGGCATCGAGTGCGGCGAACTACATCAACCTGGCACAGGTGACCGGCTCGCTGCTGGACTATGGCTTCCACAATTACGCCACGCACAAGATGTACGCGGCGGGACAGTCCGTATTCAAGGCGCCCGTTAAACACGGAGACCAGGACAAGGTCCCGCTGGGGCTGCGAAAGACGCTTTACGTAACGGTACCGCGCGGGCAATACGCCCAGCTGAAGGCGAGCGTGAAGTTGCCCGGTTCGATCATGGCGCCCGTCAAGCAAGGGCAATCGATCGGGCACCTGGTCGTGAAACTGGGGCCGCGCGTTGTAGCCCGGGCCCCGCTGGTCGCGCTGGCTGCGGATAAGCGCTATAGCTTTTGGTAGCCAGCGCGGGCGCGCGAGCCCCGGGGAGCCGACCGCGCGCCGACATGCGTTTGTATTGCCGGGCCGGATTCGGTCATAGCACGGGATGCTTACCGGCGGGCGTCGATGTCCGCCTCGGCGGCGGCAACGCCCGTGGCGCGGTTTATGTTTCGGGGTCGCCGGTCAGGCGCTTGCGCAATTCGTATTTCTGGATCTTGCCGGTGGCGGTTCGGGGCACTTCTTCGAAAATGAAGCGGCGCGGGATCTTGTACGAGGCCAATGTGTTTCGACAGTGTTGTTCCAGTTCCTCGCTGGTGGCTGTTTGCCCCGCGGCGAATTCGATGAACGCGCAGGGCGTCTCGCCCCACTTGTCGTGATGCATCGCCACGACGGCGGCCACCGCGACCGCCGGATGCTTGTACAGGGCCTCCTCGATCTCGATTGACGAGATATTTTCTCCGCCGGAGATGATGATGTCCTTGGATCGATCCTTGAGCTGGATATAGCCATCCGGGTGCACGACGCCGAGATCGCCCGAGTGGAACCAGCCGCCGGAAAACGCCTTTCGATTGGCCTCGGGGTTACGAAAATAGCCCTTCATGACCGCGTTGCCGCGAAACATCACCTCGCCGACGGTTTGACCATCCCGCGGGACGATTTCCATCGTCTCCGGGTCCATCACCTCGAGCCCTTCGAGTGGCGGGTAGCGCACGCCCTGGCGGGCCTTTCGTGCGGCTCGCGCCCTGGGATCGAGCGCATCCCAGTCCGGCTTCCACTCGTTGACCACAGCCGGGCCATAGGTTTCAGTCAGGCCGTAGAGTTGCGTCACGTTGAAGCCGGCGCTCTCCATTTCGGCCAGCACCTTCTCCGGCGGCGGCGCCGCGGCGGTGAAGAATTCCACCGTTTGCCCGCCCGGGCGCGCCCGCCCCGGCGCCGATGCGACCAGCAGGGACATCACGGCCGGCGCCCCGCACATATGCGTGACCCCGTGTTCGGCGATCGCCCGCCATATGGGTTCCGCGCGGACCTGGCGCAGGCATACGTGCGTGCCGAAGACTACCGACATCGTCCACGGGAAGCACCATCCGTTGCAGTGGAACATGGGCAGCGTCCACAAATACACCGGATACCGCGGCATGTTGGAGATCAGGGCGTTGCCCTGGGCGAGCAGATAGGCGCCGCGGTGATGGTAGACCACGCCCTTGGGATCGCCTGTGGTTCCGGAGGTATAGCTGATCGAGATCGCGTCCCACTCGTCTTCGGGCATGAGCCATTCGTAGTGCGCGTCGCCGGTGGCAAGAAACGACTCGTAGTCGAGCGCGTTCGACGTATTCTCCGTCGCGCCGGGTGCCTCGGGATCATCGTAGACAATCAGCGTCGGCTTCACCGCCACCGTGAGATCGAGCGCCGACCGGGCCAGAGGCAACAGTTCGCCGTCGACGATCAGGGCGCGCGAACCCGCATGGTCGAGCTGGAACGCCAGCGTTTTGGCATCCAGGCGTGTGTTGATCGCATGCAAAACGGCGCCGCACATCGGCACGCCGTGGTGGGCTTCGAGCATCGCCGGCACGTTCGGAAGCAGAACGGAAACGGCATCGCCCCGGGCCACGCCCTTTCCGGACAATGCAGAGCCGAGCTGTCTGGCGCGGCTATAAAACTCGCCGTAGGTGTAGCGCAAATCGCCATGAATGATGGCAAGGCGATCGGGCATCACGCTCGCTGCACGCTCGAGGAAGGTCAGCGGTGTCAGCGGCTGGAAATTGGCCGGGTTGCGGTCGAGATCGATATTGAAGGGGTGAGTCACGGCATCGCTCCTGGGCCTGGGCACTATCGGTCGGACCATTGCGGGGCGCGCTTGTCGAGAAAGGCGTTGATCCCCTCCTCGGCGTCGTGCTCCAGCATGTTGCCGACCATCACACCCGCGGCGTATTCGTACGCTTGTGCCAGCGGCATCTCGCGCTGGCGATAGAACGCCTTCTTGCCGATCGCGACGGTCAGGCCCGATTTCGCAGCCACCTGACGCGCCACGCCATCCACGTGCGCCGTCAGCTCATCCGCCGAAATGACTCGATTGACCAGCCCGATGTCGGCTGCCCTTTCGGCGGTTATCAGATCGCCGGTCAGCAGCATCTCCATCGCGTGCTTGTTCGCCACATTTCTCGACAGCGCGACCATTGGCGTGGCGCAGAACAGGCCGATATGAACACCGGGCGTGGCGAAACGCGCCTGCGGGCCCGCGTACGCGAGATCGCAGCTGGCAACCAACTGACAACCGGCGGCGGTGGCCACAGCCGTGACCTCGGCGATGACCGGCTTGGGGTTGTTTACGATCGCCTGCATCACGCCGGAGCACCGGGCCATCAGGCCGTCGAAATAGGCGCGGCCACGATCCGGCGCCTGCCGCGCGGCCGTGATCTCCCTGAGATCGTGCCCGGCACAAAAGGCCGAGCCATGAGCCGCCAGCACGATCACGCGGACCGATTCGTGCGCCGCCGCCCGGTCCAGCGTCTCCCGCAGGCGGGTGAGCATGGCCTCGGAGAGCGCGTTGCGGCGAGCGACATCGTTCAATGTCAGCCGGAGAATCCCCCGGTCGTCACACGCTTCCAGGAGTATGTCGTCGTGTTGCTCGGCGCGTTGTTCTGGCTGCATGGCTGAATCTCGAATCCGGGCCGTTAACTGTCGAAATCAAACCCTGGACAAGCGACGTTTCCGAACGCTCGCCTTGTCGCACCGGTCAGTCTCGGGTTGGCATTGTCCGCACAACCCAGCCTACCAACTCCCGGGCACGGCGCCATTAAAGCAATCGGGTTATGCACACGGCCGCCGGAACTGTTGCGCCGGTCATGGCCGCACGGCGTGCGTGTCCGCACCGAGCAACGTTCTTCCAGAAGGCCCCGCTACGCAGGCCAGGCAACCCATCACACCCCCATATAGGCCTTGCGCACCTCCGGATCGCGGGCGACGTCCCGCGACGGGCCCTGACTGTGCAGCCGGCCCTCGGCCAGTACATAGGCATAATCGGACAGCGCCAGGGCCAGGTGCAGGTTCTGTTCGACCAGCAGAATGGTCAGCCCCTCGGACTTCAGCTCGCGCAGGGTCCCGAACAGTTGCTGCGTGAGCAACGGCGACAGTCCGAGCGACAGTTCATCGATGATGAGCACCTTGGGATCAGCCATCAGGCCCCGGGCGACCGCCAGCATCTGCTGCTCGCCGCCGGAGAACGTGCCCGCCTTCTGGTCGCGGCGCTCCTTCAGGCGCGGGAAATAGTTATACACACGCTCCAGACTGGCCGAGAATTTCTGCCGCGCACGCTTGGCGTAGGCGCCCAGTTCGAGGTTTTCCTCGACCGTCATGTCATTGAACAGTTGCCGGCCTTCGGGCACCAGAATCAGCCCACGGCTGGCCTTGTCGTGCGCCGACAGACGCGTCACATCCTCGCCATCGAAACGCACCCGACCGCGCCAGGCGCTGATACTACCGGTGGCCGCACGCAGCAATGTGGTCTTGCCGGCGCCGTTCGCGCCGACCAATGTGGTCATGCCATGCGGCTGCACCTGCAGGCTCACGCCCCAGAGCACCTGGAGCTCGCCGTAACCGGATTCCACATCCTCGAGTTGCAATAGGGCTTTGCTCACGACTCCTCCATCAGGCGGTTGGCCAGGTCGGCATCGCCGAGATAGGCCTCGATAACAATCTTGTCGTGGGCGATTTCCTCCGGCTGGCCTTCGGCCAGTTTCTCGCCGAAGTTCAATACCATGATCCGATCCGACAGTTGCATGATCACCTGCATGAGATGTTCGATCATCAGGATCGAGATACCGCGCTCCTCGCGGATGCGCCGGATGACGCCGATCATGTGTTCGACTTCGGTCGGATTCAGACCCGCCAGGGTTTCATCGAGCAGCAACAACTGCGGCCGCCCGGCCAGAGCGCGCGCGATTTCCAGCCGTTTCTTGCTGGCGATGTTCAGATGCCCGGCCAGCATTTCGGCCCGATCGGCCAACCCCACGGTTTCAAGGCTCTCGCGGGCCGCCTTGGCCGCCGCCTTGAGCGACAGATGTTCGGCCCCGAAGCAGGCGCCGACGGTGACGTTGTCCAGCACCGTCATATCGTTGAGCGGTTTCACAATCTGATGCGTGCGAGCGAGCCCTTTGCGAACCACGTTATACGGCGCCATACCCGTGATCGTCTCGCCCTTGAACACCACCTCGCCGGTGTCCGGCGGAATGACACCGTTGATCAGATTGAACAACGTCGTCTTGCCGGCGCCGTTCGGACCGATCAGGCCGAATATTTCACCTTCGGCGATCTCGAAATCGACACCGTTGACCGCCTGAACGCCCCCGAAGCGTTTGCTCAGACCGCTGACTTGCAGTATCGCGCTCATTCAATCACCTTCCGTAACCGGGGCACGCGGCGATAGACCCAGCCCATGAAGCCTTCCGGCAGGAACAGCACGATCAGCAGCAAAAGGATGCCGGCCACCACCAGCTGGAACTGAGAAAAAGTCGACGACACCAGCAGATAGCCGCGGAACTGCTCGTAGGCGAACGCGCCCAATGCCACCCCGAGGACCGTGCCCTGGCCGCCGAGCATCAGCATCACGATGGCCTCGATCGACAACGTCAGATCGAACGCCTGCTCCGGCAGAATCACCCCGTTCTTGAAGAAATAGATCGTGCCGGCCATGGCGGGAATAAAGGCGGAGGCGGCGTAGGTCAGGCTTTTGTACAGCGGGGCTTTCACACCCAGAACCTGTGCCGCGTCCTCATCCTCGCGGATGGCGAACAGGCCCAGCCCGAAGCGCGAACGCTTGATCACCAGGCTCAGGATCATGGACAGCGCCATGAGGGCAATCATGGCGAAATAGGCCAGCCACAGCGCGTGCCGGGCCCCACCCAACGCGTTGAAGCTCGAAAACGACAGATACATCCCGCTGGCGCCACCGAACGGCTGGAAATTGGTGACGAACGCCTTGACCGCCTCGTTGACGCCGATCGTGGCCAGCGCGAAATAGGCACCACGCAGCCGCAGGATGCCGCTGCCCAGCACCAGCGCCAACAGGCTCACCACGCAACCGGCGATCAGGCATGCCGGCCACAGCGACCAATGCAGCGTGTTGACCACATACAAACCGATATAGCCGCCGAGGCCGAAGAACGCGATATTGCCGAAATTGACGTAGGCGGTGTAGCCGATCATCAGGTTCAGATTCGACGCCAGGATGATGTACACCGCGCCCAGCAACAGGCTTTCACGCAGGGCGATATCACCGGTGACCGCGGGGATCAGCGCGAATGCCGCCGCAACCAGCAGGATGATCCAAAATGTGGGTCGCTTGAGAATCATCGCTTACCCCGCCCGAAACGCAACAGGCCCTTCGGGAAGAGCACCAGAATAAGCACGAACAGCGTGAATTCGATCACCGGGGTCCAGCTGACATCGACGAATGGCGCGCTCACGCCCTCGATCAACCCCAGCAGGATGCCGCCCAGCAACGCGCCGGCGGGATCGCCCAAACCGCCGAGCACGACCACCACGAAGCTCTTGAGCTCGTAATTCGCGCCCGACAGGATGGTGAACGGAAACAGCGTGGCGATCAGCAGCCCGGCGGCTGCGGCCACCGCAATGCCGATCCCGAAGGAGATGGCCAGCACCCACTGGGTATTGATGCCCATCAGCTCGGCGGCCTGGCGGTTGTTGGCCACCGCGCGGATCGCCTTACCCAGCCGGGTGTAATAAAGAAAGGCGTACAGCAGCCCGGCCAGGATCACGGCCAGTGCCGCCGCTACCAGTTGGGTACCGGGAATGGTGTAGCCATGCAGGCTCACCGTCAGCTGCGGCACGCTCACGTCGACATTGTACGGACTGGTGCTCCAGACCGCGGTGCCGATACCGATGATGATCATGTTCACGGCAAAGGTCGCCAGCAGCGTCATCAGATCGGAACCGCCAATCACCCGGTGGACCGCAATCCAGTACACCCCCACCCCGAACACGAATCCGCCGGCGAGCACCACGGGAATCGACAAATAAGGATTGAGTCCGGCCGCCGTTGCCAGAAAATACAGCGCGAACATGCCCAGGGCGATCGTGGCCCCGTGCATCAGGTTGATCACGTTCATCACGCCGAAAATAAGCGTGAGCCCGATGGCCGCGAGCCCATAGATCGCGCCCACGAGCACCCCGTTGACCAACGAAGCGATCAAGTCATAGAACATTGTGACGGCCTCTGCCGTGGATGACGCCACCGGGTCGGGGCCCGCACCGGCCCCGACCCGGATCCGAAACCGGATTTAGTGCGATTTCTTCAGCGGATACACGATCGCGGCATTGCTGGCCGACTTCGGCCAGACCACCTTGCTTTCGAGTTTGCCGTCGCTACCCTGCTGCCACTGTGCCAGCACCATGTCGTGGCCAATCTGCAGCCCGTGCTCGTCAGGCTTGGTGGCAAAATGAATATGACCGTAGAACGTGGTCGCATCCATCGCATTCAGCGCCTTGGCGACCGCATCCGTCTTGATCGAACCTGCCTGCTCGATGGCATGCTGCAGCACCAGACCCGCCGCGTAACCGCCGGCGGCATGATAGCCGGGCTTGGTGTGGTATTTGTTCTGGAACATCGTGGTGAACTGCGACGCGGTCGGCCCGAAATCCGGCTTATAGGCCACGCTGGGCTCCCACTGCGACGGCACCGTCACGCCCTCGGCCGCTTCGCCCAGCGATGCGAACTTGGGAATGTCCGGCGCCACCAGCAGGGAAATGAATTCCAGATTGGATTTCTTGTCGTAGAGCTGGCGAGCGAGTGTGCTGCCATCGGCATAGTGCCCGCCGCCGATCAACACATTCGCGCCCGAGGACACGATCTTGTTGATGATCGGGCCGAAGTCCGTGGTGTCGGGCGAATAGGACTGGTTGAGTACGATATTCAGCCCCATCGACTTCGCCGCATCCGCCGCGCCGGCGGCTGCCCCCTGCGAGAAACCGTCGTTGGAGTAGACCAGCGCGATCTTCGCCTTTGGGTTGTTCGCCTTGACCACCTCCAGCGCACTCTTCAGGTATTGCGCGGCCGGCGTATACATCTGGAAGAGATACTTGTTGCCGAGCTTGTACGTCTTGCCCTCGGCGGCCCCGGTGGTCAGCATGATCTTGCCGAACTGCTCGGAAACCACGGCCGCAGTGGAGGTCAGGCCCGAGGAATACGGGCTGAATAGGAAGTCGGCATTATCCTGCAGGATCAACCGGCTATACAGCTGCTGCACACGGCCGGCCTTGGACTGGTCATCGTAGTACTTGAGCTTGATCTTGTAGTCGGTACCGCCAGCCTTGATGCCGCCGTTGGCGTTGACCTGATCGCGCCACATCTCGAAGCCGCGCAGCTGCGGGGTGGCGTCGGCGTTGAGCTTGCCCGTCTCCGACGAGGTAAAGCCGATGGTCAGGGTATTGGCCTGGGCAAGACCCGCGGCGGGCAGCACGGCACTGGCCACCAGCAGTGCTGCCATTAATGATTTGCGCATTGTTGTTCTCCTCGATTGATCTCATTCTAGTTAACCCGGCTTGTTAACCCGGCTTGAATTGCCTGTCGAATATCCGGGCACGTACCCGAGACGACACGCAGGAGGAGGCCGCCCCTCACATCGAGGCCGGACGGTAAGGAACCGGATTACCCCCCTCCCAACGGCACGCCTGATAGAAAGCGGCCTTGCGATAACTATAGGCGAATTGAATTCGGCTGTGGTCGATTTCGTGCAAATCGATTGCCAAGCCAGAACAAACGCCGGTGGCGAGCCAGGGCCACCGAGCGAGCCGCGGCCCAGGGCATTCTGGCCCGCTATTGGCCCGTATCCGGGTTCGATAAGCGCGCACGTGCCGAACGAATGGATCGCGACAAAACCATCGGGGCGGCTTTCGTCCAGGCCATGATCGCTCGGCTCGCGCCGGGCCAGGCACACCACGCCCCGCTTTGTCCCCGCTAACGCGTCAGTCGCTGCATATCGACGTTGGCCTCGCCGCGCTTGATGGTGTTGCCCACGGCGGCCAGCGCGGCATCATGCCGCCGTGTCCACCGGCGGCCGCCGGTTCGCCCTCAACCGGCGCCGGTTGGACATTTCGCGCCAGACCGCGCTCATCGCAGGCCCGCCGCAGGTGAACAGACACAGCGCCCGCCGCTCGCGGGGCGATACGTCACAATCGAACCATTGTCACGTCGAAAAACAAGCTTGGGCTGCAAGGGAAATCAGCCACCCCTGACGGCCTGATTGTCCAACGCAAAAAAACCCCGGCCGAAGACCGGGGTTTTGCGACGGTCGCCGAAAGCAGCGACCGGGTCAAGTGGCGTATTGGCCCGCGACTACTGCGCGATCATCAGCGACTTGCTGTTGATGAATTCGCGCATGCCGAAGCCGCCGTGTTCGCGGCCGTAACCACTGTCCTTGACGCCGCCGAATGGCAGATTGGGCTGGGCGATGTAGTAGCCGTTGATGCTGACCATGCCGGTATCGAAATGGTCCCGCGCCAGACGTTCGGCACGCTTTTCGTCTTCCGAAAAGATGCCGCCGCCCAGGCCGTAGACCGAGTCGTTGGCAATACGAATGGCATCGGCTTCGTCCTTCGCCCGGATGAGCGAGGCGGCCGGGCCGAACAACTCGCCGTCATAGGCCGGCATGCCGGGTTTGACGTTTTCCAGCACAGTGACCGGATAGAAGAAACCTTCGACATCCGGTACCTCGCCGCCGATGGCACAGGTCGCGCCATTGGCGACCGATTCCTTGACCTGTTGGTGCAGCTTGTCGCGCAGGTCTTCGCGCGCGAGCGGGCCGAGCTGGGTGTTTTCGTCGGCCGGATCGCCGAATTCCACCTGCTTCATCTTTTCGACGTAAGCATCGCGGAACTTCTCGTACACCGCGTCGACCACTACGAAGCGCTTGGCTGCCACGCAGGTCTGGCCGTTGTTGTTGATCCGACCGGTGACACAGGCATCCACAGCCTTGTCGATATCGGCATCCTCGAGCACCAGGAAAGCGTCGTTGCTGCCCAGTTCCAGCACTGTCTTCTTCAGATGCTGGCTGGCGTCGGCGGCAATCTTGCGGCCGGTCGCCGCACTGCCGGTGAAGGTGACACCGCGCACACGCGGATGCCTGGTGACCTGGCTGGCCTGTTCATCGTGAATATAGAGCACGTTGAACACGTTCTCGGGCAGCCCCGCCTCGCGGCAGATCTGCTCGAGCGCCTCGGCGCAGCCCCAGACGTTGGGCGCGTGCTTGAGCAACACGGTATTGCCGGCCATCAGATTGGCGACGGTATAGCGAATCACCTGATAGAACGGAAAGTTCCAGGGCTGGATGCCGAAGATGACGCCGATCGGCTGATGCGTGACCACTGCGCGGCCGCCGGGCAGGTCGCGCGGCTCGTCGGCCAGCACCTGGGCGGCATGGTCGGCACTGTAGTCACAGATGCCCTTGCAGAGCTCAAGCTCACCCGGCGCCTGACTGATGGGCTTGCCCATTTCGTCGGTCATCAGACGCGACAATCGATCCGTTTGCGAGACGAGCAGTTCGCCGATCTTGCGGACGATGGCACCGCGCTCGTCGAACGAACGCTGTTTCCAGTCGAGAAACGCCTCATGGGTCTGCTCGATCTTCTGCTGTAGTTGTTCGTCCGTGATCGTGTCGAATTCACGGATGGTCTGGCCATTGGCCGGATTGATGCTCTTGACGGTGGCCGTCATACGGAACTCCAGAATTTTGGATTGGGCGCGAAGCGGGTCGACAATGATCGACCGTACGCCAATGCGTTCCCTGTCTACCTGCCGTTAACCGACCGGTTTTTCAAGGCAGGCGGCGACCTCAGGCGCGTTGTCTTCTGCTGCAACACGATCGGACACGCGGGCCCCGGGGGTGCGAATCACCGCGATTCGGCGGCCTGCGACGTACCCGGTCGCCGTCGGATCTATCTGCCGCCGTCCAGGGGTGTCGCCGGCGTGGGTTGCGCACCCGCCGATAGCGCCGCGCTCGACACCACGCAATTACGGCCCCGCTGTTTGCTTTCGTACAGCCGCCGATCGGCGCGTTCCACCGCAATGGCCAGCGTGTCGCCGGGAGCGAGCATGGTGACGCCGAAAGACGCGGTCACGCTCGGCACGGGACCGATCGGGGCGTTGGCGATCGCCTCGCGCAGGCGTTCCGCCAAACGGCATACGCCCGTGATATCCGCACCCGGGATAACGGCCAGGAATTCCTCGCCGCCCCATCGCGAGACACAGGCGTCGGCTCGCAACAATTGCTTGCACCGGTCGGCGACGACGGTCAGAACCTGGTCGCCGATGATGTGGCCGTAGGTATCGTTGATTGCCTTGAACCGATCCAGGTCGAACATGATCAAACCTGCCCCAGCCTGCTTGGTAAGACAGTCGCGCAGTATCTGCTCGCCCACGCGCCGGTTGTGGATGCCGGTCAAGGGGTCCTGGTTGATCAGCGCCTCCATCCATACGCGGTCGGAGACGAGGCGTTCTATCGTTCCGCTCATGCCGCGCAGGATCGGCAACAGGACCACGAGCATGACGGCCGCCGGGCCATAGGTCATCACCAGCGCCCTACCGCGGGGCGTCCACATCTCACCGGGATGGCCGAACAAATACAGCAGAACCGGGCCCCCGACCAGGATCCAGGCAAGCAAAGCCATGCCGATCGCCTGCCGCCCCGGGAAGAAGATCATCACCATGACGATCAGCACCAGCAGAAGAGCCGATATCGGCGGCAGCGTCGTGACCAGTTGCAGCCCGGAGGTCATGATCGCCTGGGCGGTGTAAAACCACGTCGGCATGATCAATGCGGCACCCGAAGCGAGCAGCGCGATTCGGGCGATGGTCAATAACCACCGCGGACGCCGGAGCAATGCGATAAGCAGTCCGGCGAACAGCGCACACATCACCGGCGGGACGATCAGATCCAGCGGGCGATGCGGGGCGCTGAGCACGTTCATCAGCGTGGCACTGGCCGAGGCAAACAGGGCCAGCGAAAGCATGGTCGTAACCGCGGTATGGAAGTAACGTCCATTCGCAACATACCTCGGCATTGTCGTTACCCCGAAATCGCAAACAATAGAGCGTGGCCCCGTGCCATCCGGCCGTAGGCTGACGATACAAGACCTGATCCCGCCCTTCTATTTTCAGGTGCGCTCGGCGCGCAATGGACGCGGCCCGGGGCCGGGCCCGCCGGGTTCGCGGGTCCCGGGTCGGCGCTCGGCCGCCCCCCGGCCGGGGGATTGGCCGGCGACGACAAACACGCCGGGAATGATACAACGCCCCTCGACAGGAAAGGGGGCGGATCGCAGGGCAGCCCGAATCCTTCGCGCCGACCGGTCGCCGAGGCCGCGCTGTCGACGCGGACCGTATACCGCCCCGTCGTTTGGGCGGTGTCCAGACTGGCGTGATCACGACAGACGGGCGCTCTGGCGTCAATGTCCGAATTCACGGATGCCAGCTGGCCACGCCGGTACGGATGATGACAACCGCAGCGGGCTACCACAGCGTCGTGCCGGGCCCGCGCACAATGCCGTGCGCGCGACGAAGAGGGGCGTGATCCCGGACCAGGCCGCCGCGCGACGCTTGCAGGGCCGCGGCGACATGGGGTGCGTGCGAACATTACACACGCGGCGGCGCCGGAGCCGTTAAACTAGGCGCTTCCGCGCCGAACCGGCGCGGCGGTTTCCCGGCGCGACACGGCGCCCGAGTCTGCAGGCTTTGAATGTCCTCCCCCAGCACACCAGAAAACGATCGCACACCCTTTTCGGCCATGGGCCTTTCCGATGCGGTCATGAAGGCGTTGGCCGACGTCGGTTACGAAACGCCTTCGCCCATTCAGGCCGCCACGATCGGCCCCCTGCTGGCCGGGCGCGATGTGCTTGGCCAGGCGCAGACCGGTACCGGCAAGACAGCGGCGTTCGCCCTGCCGATCCTGTCGAACCTGCCCTTTGGCAAGGAAGCGGGCAAGCAACCGCGCGCGCTGGTGCTGGCACCGACGCGCGAGCTGGCGATTCAAGTCGCCGAAGCATTCCAGCGCTATGCCTCGTTCATGCCGGGCTTCCATGTGCTGCCGATCTATGGCGGCCAGGGCTACGGGCCGCAGCTGGCCGCCCTCAAGCGCGGCGTGGACGTGGTGGTGGGCACGCCGGGCCGCGTGATCGATCATCTCAAGCGCGGCACACTGCGACTGGACAGCCTGGAATGGCTGGTGCTGGACGAAGCCGACGAAATGCTGCGCATGGGCTTCATCGACGATGTCGAATGGGTGTTTGAAAACACGCCGCCCGAGCGGCAGGTGGCGCTGTTCTCGGCCACCATGCCGAGCGCCATCCGCCGGATCGCCAAGACACACCTGCGCGATCCGCAGGAAGTCACGATCAAGACCCGCACCACCACCGCCGACAATATCCGGCAGCGCTACTGGATCGTGGGCGGCGGCATCAGCAAGCTCGAGGCGCTGACCCGGCTGCTGGAGGCCGAACCGTTCGACGCCATGCTGGTGTTCGCGCGGACCAAGAAGGCCACCGACGAGCTGGCCGAGAAGATCTCGGCACGCGGCTATGCCTGTGCCGCGCTCAATGGCGATATCGTCCAGGCGCAGCGTGAGCGCACGATCACCCAGCTCAAGAACAAGCAGCTCGATATCATCGTCGCCACCGATGTCGCGGCGCGCGGACTGGATGTGGATCGCATCAGCCACGTCATCAATTTCGATATCCCGCACGACACCGAGTCCTACGTGCATCGCATCGGCCGCACCGGGCGCGCGGGCCGTCAGGGCGATGCGATCCTGTTCGTGACCATGCGCGAGAAACGCCTGTTCAAGAACATTGAACGGGCCACGCGCCAGGCCATCGAGCCGATGGACGTACCGACCATGGCCGACGTCAACGCGCAGCGCGTCGAACGCTTCAAGCAGAGCATCACCGAGACCCTCGAAGCGGGCGGCCTGGAGCCGTTCGCGGAACTGGTCGAAACCTACCGCCAGGAACACAACGTCGACCCGACCCGGCTGGCAGCCGCCCTGGCTCGGCTCGCCCAGGGCGGGGAACCGCTCTCACTGCAGGCCGCGCCCGTCGCCAAATCGGCCGGACAGGCCTTTCACGAGAGCAACGACGGCAGCGACAGGCCGGCACGCCGGAAACAACCCGTGGCCGGCGCCCTGAGCATGGAAACCTTCCGCATCGAGGTCGGTCGCGAACACGGGGTCGAGCCCCGCAACATCGTGGGCGCAATCGCCAACGAAGCCGGCGTGGACAGCAAGGACATCGGCCGGATCGCAATCCGGGACGACTTCAGCCTCGTCGACCTGCCCGGGGGTATGCCGGAAGAAGTCTTCGCGCATCTGAAAACCGTCTGGGTCGCCAATCGCCAGCTCGAGATCAGCCGGGTGAAGAACAGCTTCGGCAGCGCCGCCCCGGGCCCGCGGGCGAAACCGGCCGGCGCCAAGGACAAACCGCGCCACAAGAAGTCGGCCAAGAAGAAGGCGGCGTCCAAAAACAAGGGCAAACCCAGGCCGAAACCCAAAACGCCGTAAGCGATGGGCCCTGCCCTGGCCCGCGACGTACTCGGCATCGCCGGCCTTTGTCGGCGCGAAGCCGGCCAGCGGCGCCGATTCGGAACGCGCGGCGCACGGAGCGGCCCGATGACAGCGACTACACGGCGTTCTCGGCGCGGGCCGCGGCGTTGCCGCGATCGAGTTCGTCGATCGCCTGCTTGCCACGCTGGCCGATGTCCTCGAGCCGCCGGATCTGTTCGTCGAGCTTCGGCAGCGCTTCACGCCGGTAACGCGAGACTTCGTCGATGGCGCCGATGACATCAGCAAAGGCGTTTTCGAGCTGCGCCGTGTCCAGCATGGCCGAGGCACTGCGGTTCTGGATGTCCACACCCTGCGAGCGCAGCTGTTTCGCCGTGCCGGCGATCATGTCCGAGGTGGTCTGGTTGAGCGATTCGATACGGTCCAGCACGAGCCGCTGGTTGGCCAGTGCCAGCGCCGTCGTGACCGCCACGTTGAGCGCCGAAACCGTGACGTTGAGCGCGCGATCCACCCCGCGCATCAGTTCCCGGTTGTTGCGGATGACCACCTCGAGCGCGAGCACGCCCTGCTGGCTGACGGTGAGTTGCTGCTGCAGGTCGACGATGCGCTGGCGCAGGGGAAACAGCAGCTCCTCCTCGATGAACCGGCGCTTGGCGTTGTCCTCGGACAGTTCCTCGGACGCGGCTTTCAGGCGCCGGTCGATGAGTCGGCCGAGCTCGATCTGGCGCTGGAGCTGGCCGAGTGTTTCACGCAGCGCATCCTGATCGTCGGCCAGCGTGAGGTTGTCCCGGCGCAGCATATCCTTACCGGATTCGAGGTCGCGGATAATGGCATCGATGGCTTCCTGTGCGGTCTCGAACTTCTGGAAATAACGCGCCAGGCGATTACCGACACCGGGGATGAACGAAAAAGTACGCGCAAGCCGGCCATCGGCGAGCTTGTGGCGATTGGGGTTCAACGCTTCCATACGCGTGCGCAGCCCGACCAGTGCCTGGGCGACCGGCCCGCCGTCGCGCCCGTGCCCGGCGAGCTGGCGGATCGGCGTGTCGAGCATGGCGCTGCGGTGGGCGGCCTGACGCTGCACCTCGGCGCCCATCCCGTCCACCGCTTCGCGCTTGGCCTGCGCGCTCGCGGCTTCGGCCTCGTCCATGGCCAGCACATCCGCCACGAACGCATCCGCGGTGCGCGCCAACTCGGGGTCCTCGGCCTCGGCTTCCGGGCGCGGCCGACTTTCCGATTCGATTTCGCTGGCGATCTCGTCGACCGGCAGCGACAGGCTCAGCGGGCTGCGCGGCGCATGCGCGCCACGGTCTCGATCAGGTGTTGTGTCCATAGCGCTCTGCCTTGTCGATGAAGCGTTTGAGATCGTTGAGCGCCTGCTCGGCGCCAACTTCGGCCCGCGGCCGGTCGGTGTTCACCCGCGACATCACCACCACTGCGTTGTCCAGTGTGGTCAGTGCGGTTTCGTTGGTCGCCGCCCGTTCGGCCAGGCGGCGCTCGGTGTCGGCCACCAGATCGAGCCGGCGTTGCAGCGCGTCGCGTTCATCGGCGACGCCGCGCGGGCCCATTTCGGCCAGGCGCCGGCGCACATAGGCGGCATCGATACCGGCCACGCCGGCCGCCAGCGCGCCCATGGCGCGCAGGTTATCCGCCGCCGTCAGCCCAACCTGCACCACCATGGCCCGCGAGCGATCGAAGGTCACCTCGCGTGCATCGAATTTATCCGCCAGCACGTCGAGCACGCGGGTGTAGCGCGTATACACACGATCGGCATGACCGGCCAGATCGGCGCGCCGGGCGTGGAGCAGCGCCCGCTTGGCGCCACACAGGGCCAGCACGACGTCGTCGGCGTCCGCCGGCGGCGCGGCCGGATCCAGTTCGGCAACGCCCGCCTCGCGCCGGGCGCGCTCGGCATCGGCGCGTTGCTCGCGGGCCCGGGCTTGTGCCACCGCCTGACGCCGTCTTGCCTCGCGCCGGGCGCGCCAACGGCGCCAACCGCGTTCCGCCGGGATCTCCACCGCCAGCGCCGCCAACCCGGCAACCCAGCCGAGAAAGCTCGGCGAGAAGCCGCCCCAGAGCGAGGTCAGCCACAGCACGAACGCCAGAAACGGAACACCGAAGACATAACGCAGGATGACGCGCCAGCGCGTTGGCGGCTCGGCGGGTACGGCAAGTCGCGGATCGAGCATGCCGGCGAGAAACCACGGCAGACAGGACAAAAACAGCCCGTATGCAAACCCCTGAAGAAAATCGAACATGTCGTGTAGTTTAGGCCCTCGTATCGCACCGCGACAGGCGCCGGCGCCCCATCGCAACCAGCCGTTTCAGAGCCTGCAGCAATAGGCTCCCAGTCGCGGATATGGGGGCATACCCAGCCGCGCGCAAACCACCGGCCGACGCGCACCCGGCCGGGACATGTCTGCTGACATTGCGGGGTAACAGCCACGGTTTATCAAACCCGTGACACTGACGTTTGAGCCATATGGCGGCGCAGATCGAGCCCCGAAGTCCTGCCCTGAGGGAGCGGCCGGTGCGGCAATCATCATGCCGGCCATGCCCTCGCCCGCATCCGAGGCCGGGATCGACCAAGCCACGCCAAACCGAACCGGCCAGGGCCGCTTCGGTTGATTCTGCGGCGATCGACGCCATCTCTTGAGCGTTGTCTTTCACGACCCGGTGGTTGTCCGGGCCGAACCAGTGGAGCATTCCATGGCGAACACAGAACAATCGATCAAACCCGTACTCGTCGTGATGACCAGTCACGGCACCAAGGGCGAATCGGGCGATCCGACCGGTTTCTTTCTCGGCGAGGTGACCCACCCCGTGTCGGTGCTCGATGCGGCGGATATCCCCGTGGCCTTCGCCTCGATCCAGGGCGGCGAGCCGCCGGTCGACGGCTTCGACCTCGACGACGAGACCAACCGGCGCTACTGGGACAATCCCATGTTTCGGGCGGCGATCCGCAGTACGCAAAAGCTGGCGGACGTGAATCCGTCCGACTATTCGGCGATTTTCTTCGCCGGTGGCCACGGCGCGATGTGGGATTTCCCGGGCAACCCGGCGGTCAACGACAAGACCCGCGCGATCTATGAGGCGGGCGGCGTCGTCGGCGCGGTCTGCCACGGGCCGGCGGCGCTGGTGGACGTGACGCTCGGCGATGGTCGCCATCTGGTCGATGGCCGGCGCGTGAGCGCATTCACCGACGCCGAGGAAAAAGCGGTCGGGCTGGAGACCGTCGTACCGTTCCTGTTGGCCAGCCGGCTGGTCGAGCGCGGCGCGGTGCATGAGCCGGCCGACGACTGGGCGACTCAGGTGGTCGTCGACGGTCGACTGGTCACCGGGCAGAACCCCCAGTCGGCCACCGGCGTGGGCGAGGCCCTGCGGGATCTGCTGAAGGCTGCTCGATAGCCCGTTGAGGCGACCCCGCCGGCAATTCGCCAGCGGGGCCGTTATTCGGTGCGGGCCGTTTCGCCACGCGGCTGGCGCGGCGAAACGTCACTGTGGATCGAGTGATCGTTTCATCGATTGCCGGCCAACAACTCTTTTATGTCGTGTTCGATCTTTTCCGGCTTGTCGGTAGGCGCATAACGCTCACGTACATCGCCGTCACGATCGACCAGAAACTTGGTGAAATTCCATTTGATCCGCCGGCCGAGCAAACCCCGTCGCTCGGCTTTGAGGTGCCGATACAAAGGATGCGCGTTGGATCCGTTGACATCGATCTTGGCGAATAGCGGAAACGTGATGTCGTAGCGTGTTGCGCAGAAATTCCGGATTTCGGATGCACCACCCGGCTCCTGTTGCCCGAACTGGTTGCAGGGGAAACCGAGTACGGCGAGACCGTCGTCGGCGTAGCGCCGGTAGAGCGCCTCCAGGCCGGCGTACTGCGGGGTGAAGCCGCATTCGCTGGCAACATTGACGATAAGCATAATGCAGCCACGGTAGGTATCGAGCTGAATACGCCGACCGTCGATGGTGGCGACCTGGATGTCGTAAATGGACATGACTGGTTCTCGCGCCGAATTGAGACAGGCCGCCCGGGCGTCGACGGCTCGAAGCCCGGATAAAATCCCGCTTACCGCACCGGTTGGCCTCGCAGATGCACCAGCCTAGCACTGCCGGCCGGGCGATCCACGCCGGGCCCGGCCAACGCGCCAGATTATGCGAATTCGGGCCGCGCGGCGCGCAACAATGCCGCGCCGATGGATAGGATTGTGGACCAACTCAGGGGTCGTGAGTGCGCCGCACCGCACGGCCCCGTTCATCGAAAACCCAGGCCGGCAATCTTCACCGGAGCGGCGCCGCGGGTTAAGCTGGAGGCGCACCGCTCAATGGTCCGCGTTCGATCATATCGTTCCGGGGGATGGGTTTGACCGTTTGCAGAGTACCCGCTGCTCGCGGCCCGGAGCGATTCATCGCGCCGTTCGTCGTGGCTACATCGCACCCCATGTGCTGCCTTCGGCACACACGGCAGGACTGATTTTGTCATGCCGCATAAACGTTCGGGGTGTGAAGCCGGCGTGATGAACTATTCCGATTTGCTGCTGGATGCCTTATGCATCGTGGACGCGCAGGGATGCATCGTATCGGCGAGCCCGGCATGTGAGCGGATCTTCGGCTATACCCCCGCGGAGCTGGCAGGGCGCCAGATACTGGATCTGGTGATCCCCGAAGACCGCGAGCGCACCCGTGAAATCGCGCAGCGGATCATGAACGGGGCCCTCCAGCCCCATTTCGAAAACCGCTACCGGCGCAAGGATGGCAGCATCGCGCATATCATGTGGTCGGCGCGCTGGTCGGAAGCGGACCAGGTGCGCGTGGGGCTGGCGCGGGACATCACCCAACTCAAGCAGGCCGAGTCGCGCCAGACAGCGATTTACGCGATTTCGGAGGCGGCGCATGCTGCGGGTGATCTGACCGACCTGTTACGCCGCATACACGCAATCATCGACGAACTGCTCGGCACGCCCAACTTTCTCGTCGCCCTGTACGACGCCGAGGATGACAGCGTGACCTTCCCGTATCATGTCGACGAACCCGAATCGGCAGCGCCGATCGGGCCACTGGCGCCCGATTCGCTGATCGCTGAAGTGATTCGCAGCGGCAGGGAATTGCTGGTCACCCCGGACTTGCGGGCCGGGCTGCCGGCGCACCTTCAGGCCGCCGCCGAGTGCGAAGCACGTTACTGGCTGGGCGTGCCGCTGGCGGCAAGCCAGGGGCCCATCGGCGTACTCGTGATCAAGAGCCATGGCGATAGCAGTATCTACGGCGACACCGAACGGGCATTGCTGCAATTCGTCTCGACGCAGATCGCGAGCGCCATCGAACGTAAACAGATGCTGGACCGCATGCAACGCATGGCGCAATACGACCCGCTCACCGGCCTGGTCAGCCGCGGATTCTTCCATGAGCGCTTCAAGACATTGCTCGGTGCGGCCTGCAACGGCGGTCGAAACATGGCACTGCTGTATCTCGATCTCGATCGCTTCAAGCCCATCAACGATCTTCACGGCCACGGCGCGGGCGACCGTGTGCTTCGTCTGGCTGCCAAACGCCTGCTGCGCTGCGTGCGCGAATCGGATATTGTCGCCCGCTATGGCGGGGACGAGTTCGTGGTGCTGCTGCGCGGGAGCGACCACGTCGACCAGGCCGAGAGCGTGGCGGGCGCCATTCGCCGTGTGCTCAGCCAGCCGTTTTTCCTGGGCGGCAAGCGGGTGACGCTCGGTGTCAGCATCGGGATCGCCATTTACCCGCAGCACGGCCCGAACGAGCAGTCGCTATTGAATCACGCCGATGCCGCGATGTACCGCGACAAGAAAGCGCGCTGAGCCACAAGCAGACTCTCCTTCACGCCGCCCATGCGCGTCGATCGCGCATGGGCTCGTGTTGCGTGATCGGCGCCCAATGCGTCCATCGGCGACCGCCACGACAGCGTCACGCGTGTTGTGCCGGCGCGCAGGCCTTCTGATATATCCGGCCAGACATCCGGGCGCAACACGGGATATCGCAGCCTGAAACGTGGCATCGCATCTTCGCAGGTTTAAATGTAACTACCATATAACTGCCGTATTTTCAGTTTATTGCGTCTTTTTTTTGTTACATCGCGCACACCCATGGCTGAGATAATCGCGAAAATTGATAATCGACTTTTCCTCGGGTAAAAATGAACCGCGACCAGTCCCTGGCGCAGGCCGCCTGCATGGACGCCGATACGACGAGTCAGCACACCGCCGCCACGGACGCGAGCGGGCCACCATCCGAACCGGTACTGTATCTGCATATCGGTCTGCCCAAGGCGGCCAGTTCGTATCTGCACGGCAACGTCTTCCCCCACCTCATGCCCGGGCAGTATTTGATGCCGGGGGCGCAAAACGCCAGGCTCCCGGCCTATCGCTATCGCCGCAATCGCTACGGGGTTCGCCGATTCTCCGATGCATTTCAAAAGGACCCCGGGTTCTGGCGCGACCACGGCGACGCCTTTCTGCAGCAATTCCTGTCGCCCTTTCTCAAACAGGGGCGCGCGCAACGATCGGTGCTGATCTCCGAGGAGGCGATCACGCGGCTCAATCATTTCGGCATCCGCGCCATGCCGGATGCGTTCGAACGCGGACGGTTGCGCGACAATCTCGCGGCATTCGACCAGGGAGCGCGCCGACTGGGTTTCGCGCGCGTTCGCATCCTGCTGATGATTCGGCGCCAGGATCTGCTGCTGGCCTCAAGCTATGTGCAGTTGTCCCGCAAGATCATCGGCGCATCGCAACAAGACTTCGAACGCCGGGTCGCGCGTCTGCTCACCGGCCGACCGGCCGGCGCGGGGAACATGTTCTATCCGATGGAGTATGCAACGCTGCACGAATGCCTGACCCGCGTGCTGCCAGCGGAGGACGTGTGCTTCCTGCCGATTGAGCGCATGGCGAGCGCCTTTGACGAATTCGCCCACACGGTTCGGCGATTTCTGAATGCGCCGGCGATCGACACGGAACTCAACCGGCGCCCTTCCAATACCCGTTCGATGGGGCGCGACCGTTGGGCGCTACGGCCACTGCTGGCATTCAAGTCGCCGCGTGGGGAGTTCGAAATCACCATACCCCCCAGGCTGACCGGGCGCGGTTCCGCGATTGAACTGCGGGCCGATACCGCCGAAACCATCCGGCGACACTATGCCGAGGGCAATCGCCGAATCGCCGACGCCCTCGCCCTGGATCTGGGCGCCTACGGCTACTATTAGTCCGGCACAAAAATAGATGATTTTTTGGGTTAATAGCGCGCGTATGCGACCGCATGCTCGCCACGGCCATTGGCCGCGAAGCCTCTGAAAATAAAAGACGGACAGGCGCCGGCTTTTATTTTTGAAGGCGTTGAAAACAGCGGATGAAGTCAGCTGTTTTGATGCCGGATTAATATTGAGGCCGCATCGCCCGCGCCCGGTCGCGACGACCGGGCAACGCACTGACATCCGCCGGCAGATAAGGCGGCCCTTGTCACGGGCGCGGGGCCGTCGCGCGAGGCCGAAAATGCCCAGTGACCCATATCCGGCCACCGGGTAAGACCGGCCCTGCGGGCTATTCGGTGCCGGGGTGAGTCGCGCCGGGAAGACGTCGATGCGGCGCGTCGCTTATGATCGAACCTGACGGCCAGCGCACACGGCATTCGTGATACCGCGCACAACGCGCCGTGAAGGGAGCGAGTTCGTGAGCACAAAGCATTCTCCGGCCCGACCGACCGCACCGGCGGTCGCGGCGATCCCCAAGAAAGAGTACAAGCACACGCTGCGCCGCCTGCAGATTGAACTGGTGAAGTTGCAACGCCACTTCATTCGCTACCACGACAAGATTCTGGTTATCTTTGAGGGCCGCGATGCCGCGGGCAAGGACGGCACCATCAAGCGCATCGTCCAGCACCTGAGCCCGCGGGAGACGCGCGTTGTCGCGCTGGGGCGCCCGTCGGAGGCCGATCGCAGTGCCTGGTATTTTCAGCGTTACGTGGCACATCTGCCGATCGCCGAAGAATTCGTTCTGTTCAACCGCAGCTGGTACAACCGGTCGGGTGTCGAGACAGTGATGGGGTTCTGTGACGACGACCAGTACGAGGAATTCATGGCCACGGTCATCGATTTCGAGCACATGCTGGTCCGCTCGGGAATCAAACTTTTCAAATACTATCTTGATATCAGTCAGGCCGAGCAGACTGAACGCCTGGACGAGCGTCGCCGGGACCCGCTCAAACAGTGGAAGATCAGCCCGATCGACGCCGAGGCAGTCCGGCACTGGGACGCCTATAGCCAGGCGCGCAATGAAATGTTCGCGCGCACCCATGCGCCGCTGACGCCGTGGACCGTTGTTCGGGCTGACCGCAAGCGGGTGACGCGCCTCAATGTCATCAAGGATCTGCTGCTGCGACTGGACTACGACGGCAAGGATGAAAGCCTGGTTCTACCCAATCCCGATGTGGTGTTCACCTACGATGAAGCGTGCCTGAAAAACGGCATGATCGCGGCCTGATGCCCCGCAAGCAAGCCGCCATCGCTCGCCAAACCCGCCGTGTTGCGAACTGAGAACGCCAAGGCTTGCGCGGCACTGGCGCGCCGGCGGGCGCGCTGTCGCCAATCGCGGCCCGGATGTCGACCCGACGCGCTCCCCGTCGCCCCGAGCCGGCCGGTTATCCGCCACAGGAGCCCATGACAACGCTCGCGATACTCCTGGTCGCCGGTATTGCCGTGGTACTCGCCTTCGATTTCACCAACGGCTTCAACGATGCCGCCAACATGGTCGCGACCCTGGTGGCGTCGCGGGCGATGACGCCGCTGCAGGCCGTTATCCTGGTGGGCCTGTTTACATTCGCCGGCCCGATCGTCGCCGGCACCGCGGTGGCCGATACGATCGGCGGGTTCGTCGACCTCGGCGGCCTGCCGCGCTCGCTCGGTGTCCTCGTGGTCGTCTGCGGCGTCCTGGGAGCGGTGGTATGGAACGTCATCATCTGGTGGTGGGCGATGCCGTCGTCATCCACGCACGCCCTGGTCGGGAGTCTGGTCGGTGCGGTTTGGGTCAGCACCGGCGCCGGCGCGGTCAACTGGGGCATGGACGCATTGGCACACGGCCAGATGATGGGGGTGACCAAGGTCTTGTTGTCCCTGCTGCTGTCACCGCCGGCCGGTTTCCTCATCGGCTGGCTTGTTCATCGGCTGATGCGATTTCTGCTGCGGGCCGCACATCCCTCGGTCAATCGACGACTACGCCAGGGCCAATGGCTGACGGCCGCAGCGCTGGCTTTCTCGCATGGCGCCAACGACGCCCAGAAAGGCATGGGCATCATTACGTTGCTGCTGGTGCTGGCCGGCGTGTTGCCGGCGTTTCGGGTGCCGGTCTGGGTAATCGCGCTGAGCGCATCGTGCATGACCCTGGGCACGGTCCTCGGCGGCTGGCGAATCGTGCGCACCGTCGGTTTCGGCATCTACAAGCTGCGCCCCATCCACGGCCTGGACGCCCAGATGACGTCCTCCGCGGTGGTGTTCGGCGCGTCGTTGTTCGGCGGGCCGGTGTCGACGACACACGTGGTGAATTCGTCGATCATGGGCATCGGCGCGTCGGAGCACGTGCGCCGGGTACACTGGCTCAAGGCACGCGAAATCGTGCTTACCTGGGTAATCACCCTGCCGGGCGCGGCGCTCGCTGGCGCCAGCGTATGCTGGCTGGCATTGACGGTTATACATTGAGCGCAACGACATACGATCATGGGCAATGATACGGAATCTCGGACCCGCCGTTGGTTGGCGCGCATTTTCCCGCGCACCCCGGATTTCTATGCCCGGCTGAATGCCCAATGCGACCTTGCCGTGGCCGCAACCGAAGTCTTCGTCACCTACATGCAAGGCGCCGATGAAGACGTCGCCCGGCGTGTGCTCGCCCTGGAAAAGCAAGGTGACACGCTCAAGGCCGACAACATGACCACCCTGCATCGCGCATTTGCCACCCCCATCGATCGCGAGGATGTGTACCGCTCGATTGCCGCGATCGATGAGATCCTCAACTATGCCAAGGCAACGGTTCAGGAAATGCGCGTGCTCCAGCTCGAGCCGGACGAACACACTCGTGCCATGGCCGATCTGATGCACCGCGGTGCACTGGCGCTGCAGCAGGGCTTTGCCTGCCTTGCCGATGACCCGCTGACGGCCGAGCAGCATGCCGACGCGGCTCGAAAAACCGAGCGTGCCACCGAAAAAGTCTATCGCCGCGCTCTCGGTGAGTTGTTCGACGCCGAGCACTACCGAGCAACCCTGACACCGGAACAACAACGCAGCGCCGACGCGCTGGCGGTTCTGACCGGCGAGTTGAATGCGCGGGAAACATCGGCCGTGAGCTCGGCGGTCGGCTTCGTTCTGGAAATCCTCAAACGCCGCGAGGTGTATCGGCACATGTCCAACGGCGCGGACCGCGTGGCCCGAGCCGGGGAAGTGCTTCACGACATCGTAGCCAAGATCGCCTGAGCGCGCCGATCGACGCATGTGTTCTCGTGTCGCGCCCCTGACTTGCGGCTACACTCAGAGGCCCAGTCAACTCGAGGCGGCAACATGGCGCTCTCCCCCTTTCACCTGGCGATACCGGTTCACGACCTGCCCGCCGCGCGCCGTTTCTATGGCGAGACCTTCGGCCTGAGCGAGGGCCGGTCCAGCGATCAGTGGGTGGATTTCGACTTCTATGGCCACCAGCTCGTGATTCACGAGCACCCGAAGACGCCCGCCCAGGCACACGCCCATACCAATGCCGTCGACGGCCACGACGTGCCGGTGCCCCACTTCGGCATCGTGCTCGAATGGGCCGAATGGGAAGCGCTGGCCGAACGATTGCGCGCGCTCGGCACCGAGTTCGTGATCGAGCCGTATATCCGCTTCAAGGGCGAGCCCGGCGAACAGGCGACGATGTTCCTGTTCGACCCCTGCGGCAATGCGCTCGAATTCAAGGCGTTCAAGGATCGCGGCCAGCTTTTCGCGACATAGACCGGCCCGGTAATCCAGGATCGACAGGAGATGCCTACCCGGCCCGGCCTGTGCGCGCCCAGCGCGGCGATGCCGCAACGCAGGAAAACCCCGCAGTCAGCGGCTGAAAAAATCACGCCCCAGGTTGGGCACGATCTGATCGATACGCTGCAAGGCCGCTCGCGCAGCCTATTGCTGCGCCCTCTCGTGCTCCAAGCGAGCCGATCGGACGTTGCGCGGCAACTGCTGTTTTCTCGCCGGTAGTTGTTGTTTTCCACCGATTCGATCGGCCAGCCTTTCGATAGGTCGCACCCAGAGCCAGCGCAACGGTGGTCGTGGTCCGGCTGGCCAAACGCAGGCGTGCCAGCCCCGGAGCGGACGTCACGAACCCGTCCCAATAAGCGGTCAACCTTCGTTGCGGCACCCGTATCCTTCAAACCCCAGAAAGGGTCGATGGCATCGGGAACGACACGGCCTCACACCCCAGTCGCCGCGGTTTGGCCACCCATTCGCCGATGCGACGTTGCAAGTCTGCATCTCCGGCAGGCGACGACCGCATCGTTCGGGGCCGGGCCGCGGAATCCTGTCGTTGGACGCCGGGTGTCACACTCAGGCGAGCGTTGGGTGCAGCAGCATCCAGCCGCCCTTGCCCAGCAGGATGATCGATAGCAGAAACAGCATGGTTTCGATCACCCGCCGATAACTGCTCTCGGAGAGTACGAGCGAGATCGCACGCCCGATACGGGTGCCGACGATCCCGGTCGCGGCCAGCGCCAGCGTGGTCTGCCAGTTCAGGTCGTGCAGATTACCGATTTCCCAGTACGCCGGCAACTTGGCCAGATTGCAGGCCGCGAACGCGATCGCGATGGTTCCGGCGAATTTCAGTTTCGGCAGCCGTTGCGGCAGGAGATAAGCCTGCGCCGGCGGCCCACCGGAATGGGTGATGAAGCTGGTGATCCCGGTGATGGTGCCCCAGAACACACCGGGCAACACGCGGGCTTCGGTCCGCTCGGCCACGCCGCGCCGGAGCCAGGTGCGCAGGCAGTACCACAGACCGATCAGGCCGGTGACGATCAACAACAGACTTTCCGGCGTATACGGCGTGACCACCGTGGCGACAGCAACCCCGAGCAGCATGGACGGAATCAGGATCACGAGATTCCGGCCCGAGTACTCGTGCCGGTACAGCCACACCGCGACCCAGTCGGTAACGATGTACACCGGCAACAAGAGCGCCGCAGCATGGATCGGGTTCATGAACAGCGACAGCATCGGCACCGAGATCGCCGCCGCCGAGGCCAACCCGCCCTTGGACATGCCCACGACCAGGGCTGCGATCAGCAACAGGACCGTCTGTTCCATGAATTTCCCTTCCGGCACACACCACGCAAGTCGCGCATTGTGCGCGCAAACGCCGGCTCGGAGCGACCCGCCGGCGGGCAGCGGTACCCTGCTCGCATTGAAGCCGGCCGGTCTCGGCGCTCTGGGGTCGAGACCATGGCCGCTTGTATCTACAACGTAATCTGGCTGACGTCGCGTACCGCACCTTTCGACGCGTTGGTCGCCAGGGCAGCGTAGGCCTTGAGCGCCGGTGAGACCTTGCGCAGACGGTTGCGCGGTTTCCAGGCGCCCGCGCCCTGCTCTTCCATCGCCTGGCGCCGAGCCGCCAGCGTGGTGTCGTCGACCTGGAGTTCGATCGTGCGATTGGGGATGTCGATGGCGATGGCGTCGCCGGTCTCGACCAGACCGATCAGCCCGCCTTCGGCGGCCTCCGGTGAGACGTGGCCGATCGACAGGCCCGAAGTACCTCCGGAAAAACGGCCGTCGGTAATCAGCGCGCAAGCCTTGCCGAGCCCCCTGGATTTTAGATAACTCGTCGGATACAGCATTTCCTGCATGCCGGGGCCGCCCTTCGGGCCTTCGTAGCGAATGACGACCACCTCGCCCGCGGCGACTTCGTTGCACAGAATGCCGGCCACGGCCGCATCCTGGCTTTCATAGACACGAGCCGCGCCGGTGAAGCTGAGGATCGAGTCATCCACGCCGGCGGTCTTGACGATACAGCCCTCGGGCGCGAGGTTACCGAACAGCACGGCGAGCCCGCCGTCGGCGGAAAACGGATGATCCGCCGAACGGATGACGCCGGTCTCGCGGTCGGTGTCCAGCGTTTCCCAGCGGGTCGACTGGCTGAATGCGGTCTGGGTCGGGATGCCGCCGGGGCCCGCGCGATACAGCTTGCGCACCGCCTCGTCTTCGGTGCGCATGATGTCCCACTGCGCGAGGGCGGCGCCCAGGGTCGGCGAATGGATGGTTGGCCGCGACGTATCCAGCAGGCCGGCGCGGTCGAGCTCGCCGAGGATGGCCATGATGCCGCCGGCGCGATGCACGTCTTCCATATGTACGTCGGCCTTGGCCGGGGCGACCTTGCATAGGCACGGCACGCGACGCGAGAGTGCGTCGATCTCGGCAATGGAGAAATCCACTTCGCCTTCCCGGGCCGCGGCCAGCAGATGCAGGACGGTGTTGGTCGACCCGCCCATGGCGATATCCAGGCTCATGGCGTTTTCGAACGCGGCACGTGTGGCGATGCCGCGGGGCAAGGCGCTTTCGTCGTCGTGTTCGTAATAACGGCGCGCCAGATCCACGATGGTCCGACCGGCGTTGCGGAACAACGCCTCGCGATCGCTGTGGGTGGCCAGCACCGAGCCGTTGCCGGGCAGCGCCAGGCCGAGCGCCTCGGTCAGACAGTTCATGGAGTTGGCAGTGAACATGCCCGAACAGGAGCCGCACGTGGGGCAGGCAGAGCGCTCGATGGTCGCGACGTCCTCGTCGCTGTAGCTGTCGTCGGCCGCGACCACCATGGCATCGACCAGGTCGAAGGAACGACTGCTCCCCTTGATGACGGCCTTGCCCGCTTCCATCGGCCCGCCGGAGACGAACACGGTGGGGATATTCAGCCGCATGGCGGCCATGAGCATGCCGGGCGTGATCTTGTCGCAATTGGAAATGCACACCAGCGCATCGGCGCAGTGCGCGTTGACCATGTATTCCACGCTGTCGGCGATCAACTCGCGCGACGGCAACGAATACAGCATGCCGTTGTGGCCCATGGCGATGCCGTCGTCCACCGCGATGGTATTGAATTCCTTGGCCACGCCGCCGGCTTCGGCGATTTCCCCGGCGACCAGTTGGCCCAGATCTTTCAGGTGCACATGCCCCGGCACGAACTGGGTGAAGCTGTTGGCGATGGCAATGATCGGCTTGCCGAAATCGTCGTCGCCCATGCCGGTCGCGCGCCAGAGGGCGCGGGCACCGGCCATGTTGCGGCCGTGGGTACTGGTTCGGGATCGATAGACGGGCATGATGTTCCTCCGGTTCATCGCACCCGGCCATGCTATTTTCCGCTCGTCGGTTTTTGAAATATATTATTTATGCTTTATTAAGTCGCACAGGATATGACAGATGGATTTGCGACGGCTCAGGCATTTCGTGGCGGTTGCCCAGACGTTGCATTTCGGCAAGGCGGCCGAGCGGCTGCATATGACGCAGCCGCCGCTCAGCCAGTCGATCCGCGCGCTCGAACGCGAACTCGGGGCTGCACTGTTCATGCGCACCAAACGGTCCGTGGCGCTGACGCCTTTCGGCGAGGCATGGCTGGAGCCCGTGCGCAGGGCGCTGGCGGCGGTGGACGCGCTGCCGGAAACCGCGCGTCGCATCCGGCGCGGCGAAACGGGCCGCTTGAACCTCGCGTTCGTCAGCACCGCCGATTACAGCCTGTTGCCGGCTCTGGTCCAGCGTTTCCGCACGCTCTACCCCAACGTCGACCTGGCGCTGACCGAAGCCACCAGCGATGTACAGATCACGGCTCTGATGGGCGGCGAGATCCATGCCGGCATACTCATCCCGCCCGCGCATGCCGCGCTGCCGGGCCGGCTGGCTTATCGCCGGCTCATGTCGGAGCCGTTGATGGCGGCCGTGCCTGAGCAATGGCTCGCCAATGGGCGGCTGATGCTGACCCGGGGACAGCTTTCGCCGGAGGCCGTGGTCACGTCGCCGTTGATCGTGTTTCCGCGCCAGGTCGCGCCGTCGTTCCACGACCTGGTGACGAACTATTATCTGGAGTGCGGCGGCCCGGCCGATATCGCCCAGCACGCAATTCAGATGCAGACCATCATCAGCCTCGTCTCCGCCGGCATGGGTATCGCGCTGGTACCGGAGTCGCTGCGCCATCTGGCCCGCACCGGTATTCGTTATGTGCCGCTTGCCTGCCATCCGCCACAACTGGACACTGGCGTTGCCTGGCGGCGCGATGATCCGAGCGCCACACTCGCCAACCTGCTCCAGGTATTGGATCGAGCCGACAACACCAGCGACTGAACCCGCCCTTACCGCTTGCCCGGCCCGGCATGCGGTCGCCGCGGTCAATCAAGCTGGCGTGCAGGCCAGCCGGGGCCCGATCGATCGCGGGCGCAACGTGGCCGGATTTCAACCATTCGGCGGGCGCGGTTTCGGTACGGCCGGCTGCCGTGACCGGAGCCCGCAAGGCCTCAAACGGGCGCGTGCCGGCATTGCGGCGGCTGTCATCCGGCGCGCGCGGCAGCTCGATGTCGCCGCCCTCGTAACGCGCATTGACGCGGCACGACATTGCGCTTAATGTGCACATGTGTACACACACATGACGCAAAACCCTTGAATCCGATCGTCAAGCGGATGCTCGGCAGTGCGCTGGCCCGGGGCCTCGCCCATCCGTCCTCGGTGGACGACTACCTGGCGCTGATCGACGATCGGTTATCGCTGGCCGAGCCGCGCGGACGCGTCGTGCACGCCGTGCGCCAGACGCGCGACAGCGTCACGCTTGCGATCGAGCCGAACAGCAATTGGCGTGGCCATCACGCCGGTCAGCACGTATTGGTCGGCCTGACGCTGGACGGCGTGCGCCACAGCCGCTGTTTTTCTATCGCCAGCGCTCCGGGCGACCCGTTGATCGAAATCACCGTCAAGCGAAACGGCGCCGGCCGCGTCAGCAACCATCTGGTGGACCACGCGCAGCGCGGCCAGTTGCTGTATCTGAGCCCGGCCGAAGGCGATTTCTGTCCGCCGTCGCAGGCGCCGGCCAGGGCGCTGTTGTTGAGTGCCGGCAGCGGCATCACCCCGGTGATGAGTGTGCTGCGGACATGGCTTTCACACGGCGCGTCGACCGACATTGTCTTTCTGCATTACGCCCGCGCGCCGGTCGACATGATCTATGCGGACGAACTCGAGGCATTGGCGGCCGAGCACGCGCGGCTGCAGTCGATTACCGTATTTACCGGCGCCGGCGGCGCGCGACTCGATGGCGCCGCACTGGATGCCCGGGTGCCGGATCTGGCCGAGCGCGAGACCTGGCTCTGCGGGCCGGCCGGTTTCATGGATACCGCCGAAACCCTGATCGCCGCACGTTCGAGCGCGCCGTTGCATCGCGAGCAGTTCGCGGCCAGCCGACGGGCCAGCGCACACGGCCAGGGGGCGGTGCAGTTCCTGAAAAGCGATATCGCGGCATCGGGCGAACACGGCTCGCTGCTGGAAATCGCGGAGCGCGCCGGTCTGTCGCCGCCGTATGGCTGTCGAATGGGCATATGCCACGCCTGTAAATGTCGTATCGCCGAGGGCACGGTGCGGGATCTGCGCACCGATCGCGTCCGGCAGGTGCGCGACACCGATCTCCAGCTTTGTATCCACGCCGCCGCGGGCGACGTGGCGATCGATTTCTGATCCGCCAATATTTCTTCTCACATTTTCACCACGGAACGCCCGGCGCGTTCGGGGACACTTTGTCATGAGCAAGCCCACCCATCTGAGCGAGGCCGACCTGGGCGCGTTCGGTCAGGCGCTAGACCAGATTCGCGATGACGTCATGAGCGATCTCGGCGAGCGCGACGCGCGTTACATCCTTCGCGTGCTACGAACCCAGCGTGCCAGCGAGGTCGCGGGCCGCGCGCTGCTGTTCGCCGGCCTGTTGCCGCCGGCCTGGCTGGCGGGGACCTCGTTGCTGGCGCTGTCGAAAATCCTCGAGAACATGGAGATCGGGCACAACGTCATGCACGGACAGTGGGACTGGATGAACGATCCGGCCCTGGATTCGGCCACCTACGAATGGGACAACACCTGCCCGTCGGCACAGTGGAAGCACTCGCACAACTACGTGCACCACACGTTCACCAATATCGTCGATCTGGACCGCGATCTCGGCTACACCCTGTTGCGTGTGAGCGAAGATCAGGCGTGGGCGCCACGATTCCTGGCCCAGCCCGGCATCGCGCTGCTGCTGGCGGCGTTCTTCCAGTGGGGCGTGGCGCTGCACGACCTGGAGTTCGAGCGCCTGGGCCGCGACAAGAGCTGGAAGGACATGCGCGCCCAGGCCGGCCAGATCCTCGCCAAGGTGCGCGGCCAGTTGCTCAAGGACTACCTGCTGTTCCCGGCTCTGGCGGGCCCGCTGTTCGCGCCGGTTCTGGCGGGTAATCTCTCGGCCAATTTCACACGCAATATCTGGTCGTTTCTGATCATCTTCTGCGGACATTTCACCGACGAAGTCGAGATGTACGACCGCGCCGAAGCCACCGACGAGAGCCGTGGGCAATGGTATCTGCGGCAATTGCTGGGCTCGTCCAACCTGACGGGCTCGGTACCGTTTCATGTGCTGTCCGGCCATTTGAGCTATCAGATCGAGCATCACCTGTTTCCCGATATGCCCTCGCATCGCTATCGCGAGATCGCCCCGCGGGTCCAGGCGCTCTGCGCAGAGTACGGCATCAACTACAACACGGGCTCGCTGGCACGCCAGGCCGGTGGTGTGGCACGACGCATTCTGCGCATGTCCTTGCCCGGACGTCGCCGCCGGCGCGTGACAAACACAGCCGCCGACGTCGCCGACGCGGCTTGATGCGATAACACGAGCGATGGCCGGGCAAGCCCGCGTCCACTGTGCGCTGGCAGGGACAGTCCGACCGGCTCGGGCTGATGCCCTGTAACGTAAGTTTCCGCGCCGCCGCCCGCGTGATGTTGCGCCAGACAGGACGCGCGGCGACGGGCTGTAACCCCCGGGATGCTGCGACTGGGCGCCACGCCGCGTGGCCGCTACTGCCGCCCGATCATGGCGCGAGATGACGCAGATCAACATGCGGCGGGCGCAATCGCGCGCATCGTGTACTCCCTGTCGGCGTGTTTGCCGATTACAGACCCGGAGTCGCCCGCCATGAGCCAGATGAAAGCCGCCGTATTTGTCGAACCCGGCCGTATCGTACTCGAAGACAAGCCGATCCCCGACATTGGCCCGCTCGATGCGTTGATACGCATCACGACGACCACGATATGCGGCACCGACGTACATATTCTCAAGGGTGAATACCCGGTCGCCCGCGGACTGACGATCGGCCATGAACCGGTGGGCGTGATCGAGAAACTCGGGGCCCAGGTGACCGGCTATACCGAAGGCCAGCGGGTCATCGCCGGTGCAATCACGCCCGATGGTACGAGCTATGCCTCGTTGGATGGCTGTCATTCGCAATGCGGCTGCGGCGCGCCGCATGGCTGGAAGACGATGGGCGGCTGGCGTTTCGGCAATACCATCGACGGCTGCCAGGCCGAATACGTCCGCGTACCGGATGCCATGGCGAATCTGGCGCCGATTCCCGACGACCTCACCGACGAGCAGGTCCTGATGTGCCCGGACATCATGTCAACCGGCTTTTCCGGCGCGGAAAGCGGCAGGATTCGCATCGGCGATACCGTGGCGATATTCGCCCAGGGCCCGATCGGGCTTTGTGCCACGGCGGGCGCACGTCTGCAGGGCGCCACGCGAATCATCGTGGTGGACACGGTGCCGGAACGGCTGGCCGTCGCCCGTCGCCTCGGCGCCGACACGGTGATCGACTTCAACCAGGACGATCCGATCGAGACCATCCGCTCGCTGACCGATGGCCGCGGCGTGGATGTGGCCATCGAAGCGCTGGGCACACAGAACACCTTCGAGTCTGCCCTCAGCGTGCTTCGCCCCGGCGGTACATTGTCCAGCCTCGGCGTGTACTCCCAGGATCTGACCATCCCTCTGGGCGCATTCAGTGCCGGTCTGGGCGATAACCGCATCGTGACCACGCTCTGCCCCGGCGGCAAGGAACGCATGCGCCGCCTGCTCAACGTGGTGGCGTCGGGACGCGTCGACCTGGCGCCACTGGTCACGCATCGCTACAAGCTGGATGACATCGAGGCGGCCTACGATCTCTTCGCGCATCAGCAGGATGGCGTGCTCAAGATCGCCATCACCCCTTAGCGCCTATTCCGATCGCGCGGCGTGAGCGGCGGCGCTCGCCCGGGCCGGGGTCGATACCACGCGCCGGGCGCCTTTTGCAGTGCGCGCCCGGCACGCCGTCATGACGCGACGGCGCAAGCGACTCGCCGCGACCGCCGACAGGTCCGGGGCCAGGCAACGGACAGAACGGGCGACTGCAGCCGGCAGATGCGTCCGAATCAACCACCACGTCGCCACCCGCTGATATCTTGTACGTGATCCATTCATCACGTTAGATACCAACACGGGAACAGGACATGAGTCAGGCACAGGCAGCGCAGGGTGCGCCCGCGGCCACCCACTACCGCTGGGTGGTGGTCGCACTTCTTTTCGCCATCATCATCATCAACTATATCGATCGCTCCGCGATCTCCTATGCGATCGGACCGATGGCGAAGGAACTCGGCATTGGCGATTCACAGCGCGGTCTGGTGCTCGGGGCGTTCGGCATCGGTTATGCGTTGACCACCTTCCTTGGCGGCATACTGGTCGATCGCTTCGGCCCGCGCATCGTTCTGGCGATCTCGGTCGCGCTTTGGGTCGTCTCGATCGGCGGCACCGGCCTGGTCCAGGGTTTCACGCTGGCCCTGGTCGCTCGGGCCGCGCTGGGTTTGGCCGAGGGCCCGATGTTTCCCGGCATGACCGGCGCAATCAGCCGCTGGTTGTCGCCGCGCGAACGCGGCCGGGCGATGGGTTCCTCGCTGACGGCCGTACCGGTCTCGCTGGCCATCGGCGCACCGGTGGTCTCCAGCCTGATCGCGTGGCTGGGCTGGCGCGGCATGTTCTTCGTGCTGGCCGTAATCAGCTTACTTTGGCTGCCGTTGTGGTGGCTGCTGTTCCGCGACCGGCCGGAACAATCCGGCTTCGTCAACGAAGCCGAGTTGAAAGAGATACGCCGCCTGGGCGAGCACAGCAATTCGGCGACCGACGAGAACGACGACACCGCGCCCGCCGAGGCCGACGGTGCCACCTCGACCTCCTGGCGCCGTTTGATGACCAATCCGACCTTGCTGGCGAACTACTGGGCTTTTTTCGTTTTCGGTTATTTTCTGTTTTTCTTCATGACCTGGCTCCCCGGTTACCTGGAAAAGGTCTTTAACCTGAGCGTATCGGCGGTCGGCTGGTTTTCGGTCGTTCCGTGGGCCGCGGCCGCGGTGGTGCTGTTCAGCCTCGGGCATGTTTCCGATCGCCTGCTTAAACGCAGCCGCCGCCTCCGACCGGCCCGGAGTTATCTGATCGCCGGAACGCAGGCCATTGCGGCGGTCGCCATCCTGCCGGTCGCGTTCTCATCCAGTCTGACCTTGTCACTCATTCTGATCACCATCGCGCTGGCGGCTTCGATGGGCGCCAACTCCGCCTATTACGCCGTGAATGTCGATATCGCGCCCGATCGCTCGGCGACTGCGCTCGGCATCATGGATTTCGGCTTCGCGATTGCCGGCTTCCTGGCACCTGCCATCACCGGGTGGGTGGTCGGCAGCCAGGGCAGCTTCGCCGATGCATTCTTCCTGTTGACCGCATTGGCGGTATCGTCGGTCATCCTGACACTGCTGTTCCACCGACCGGATGCGCACGCCATCGGTCACCCCTACGCGGCCGATCGCAAGCGCTGATTCGCTCCGCACCCGGGCGCCCGAACGGGTACGGCCGCCAGCCTGGCCGTGCCCGTTCGGACGGGCGTATCCGGGCTTTCACGGCAGGCCTGCCCCCTCGCAAGACGCACGGACCCGATATGGCAAAGAATGATTCCGCATACACGCTCTATGGCACGGCGTTTTCACTTTATACCGGGAAGGCGCGGGCCTACCTGCGATACAAGGGGCTCGCCTACCGCGAGCGCCTGTCGACATTACGGGTGTACAAACGAATCATCGTGCCGAAGACCGGTGTGGCCTTCATACCGGTGGTCGAAACGCCGGAGGGCCGATTCATTCAGGATACGACCGCCATCATCGATACCATCGAGGCCCGCGAACCGGCACGCTCGGTATACCCGCCAACCCCTAAACAGCGTTTGACCGCGCTGCTGCTCGAGCTATACGCCGACGAATGGCTATTGATTCCGGCCATGCACTATCGCTGGAATTATCCCCGCCAGAACCGGAAATTCCTGCTGGCCGAGTTTGGCCGCGTTGCCCTGCCCTGGGCGCCAGCCTTTCTCCGCCGCCTGATCGCCAGCCGCCATGCCGACCGGTTCGCCGGGATGCTGCCCGCGCTCGGCATCCATCCCGAAACCGTGCCGGCGATCGAGCACAGCTATGAAGCGTTGCTGGATGACCTGGAAACCCATTTCTCCGCGCACCGCTATGCATTGGGGGACCGCGCCTCCCTCGCCGATTTCGGCCTGATCGCGCCGCTCTACGCCCATTTGTACCGCGACCCCGCACCGGGCCGGCTGATGCGCCAACGGGCACCCGCGGTGGCTCGCTGGGTCGAGCGCATGTTCGACTTCAACCCACCCTGCGGGACCTGGATGCCAGGCGACGCGATTCCGAAAACGCTCTTGCCCATCCTGCGCCGGCAATTCGCTGAACAGTTTCCCGTGCTTCGGGATACCGTGGCCACGGTGGCCGCGTGGGCGCAGGCCCATCCCGGGGAACGATTGCCACGGCGAATCGGCAGCCATCGTTTCAGGTTGAATGGCACTGAAGCCGAGCGCGCCCTCATGCCCTATCCGCAATGGATGCTGCAACGGGCCATCGATTTCTATGCCTCATTGGCGCCGGCCGAGCGTGCACCGGTCGACGACTTGCTGCGTGAAACCGGCGGTCTCGAAGCGCTGTCGATGGACATCCCGACCCGATTGCGGCGCGAGAATAATCGTCTCGTGGCGGCGCCCGGCCCGGGCCAGACGGCGACCAACCCCTGACGACGTCCCCGGCCGCCCTTCAGAATCGTCGTAGCGGAAGCATCAGTCGGGTGCTTGGCCTTTGATTATATACGACACTCAGCTGACTGAATAAGAAGGGCATTTTGTCCGCAAATGTACGCGAATGAGCGCAAATAAAAATAACATATCGGTCGCCAAATAATGTGACCGCTCCCCCGGGTGTTCAGGCGCTACCGCAACGGCTGCTCGGTATGTTCGAGCATGGCGGGGATCACCAGATCCTCTTCGTCGGTCAGATGCTGGCCGAGCAATGTGAGCAATCGATCGGCACCCGCAATATAGTCGTCGGCGGCAAAGCGCCCCGCATCCTCACCCCGCGCCAGGGCCTGCATGAACGCCCTTGCGCTGTCCGCGACACGTAACACCGCTGCGTGGATGATTTCGTGATCGTTCTCGAGCAAGTCGAAGCCGAGCCGCATACGCCTGTCCAGGGCACGGAAACGCGGAAAATAATGCCCATCCTCGATATGGTGGTGTCCCTCGAGATGCTGCAGGTAACGGCCGAGCCGGGGCATGAATGAACGTTGGAACGCGCTGGCGCCCCCGCTTTCGCCTTCCCGGAACTCGCGGGTCATGCGCTGCAAGGCACCGCCTTGTGCGCGCAGGCTGTCATGAACCTCAAGCCAGAACGCGGCAAGCTCGCCGTAATTCCCATGCACCTGCCATCGCGATTTCGGGTAATGCTCGCGAAGGAAGGCAATCCTCGGCGGGAGCGTTTCGCGGTTGGGAAGTCTGAGTGCCTCGGATATATCGTGCATGCAGCTCGTCTCCGACACCTGAACAAAACTGATGACCCCGCGAGCCATCGTAAGCGATCCACAAACCCCATCATTCACAGGCGGCCAGGTTCATGGCTAAATCC
>NZ_JBQDYF010000018.1:0-67126 GCF_052044135.1 Salinisphaera sp. RV14 | reverse complement strand
TGCTCGCCGCGGCCATTGGCCGCGAAGCCTTTGAAAATAAAAGACGGACAGGCGCTGGCTTTTATTTTCGAAGGCGTTGAAAACAGCGGACGAAGTCAGCCATTTTGATGCCGGATTAATAAGGCTGTCCGCAAACCGATCGGCTTACGGACAGTCCATAGCGGGGCAAGATCATCATAGCCCGTGGGCGAACGCCGCCACACGGGTGTCAACAAGACCGCCCGTGGGTGCCGGATCGCGGGCCGTATCTGTCAACCGCTCAGAGGAATTTCGGCGGCCGCGGGGATTGGCTGAAATCGAATGCGTGCATCAGGTTGTACGCATTGGCATCGCGCGAACTCATCGCATCGAGCTTGAAACGCGTCTCGATAAAAGCGAGCACGGAGGTCGTATCCGCGACATGGTGATCCACATGGCCCGGCTTGGCATAGGGGCTGACCACCAGCGCCGGAATTCGCGTACCGCAACCGTAGGCGTCCGGCCGCGGCGGGGCCATATGATCCCACAGGCCACCGCCTTCGTCATACGTGATGACGACCGCCGTCTTGTCCCACAGGGGGCTGTCGCCCACGGCCCTCAGCAGGTTCATGACCCAGTTCATGCCCCACTGCGGTGCCGAGTCGGCCGGATGTTCGTCGTTCTCGGCGGTAGCCTTGAGAAACGACACCCCCGGCAATTCGCCCTTCTTGACATCGGCAAAGAAATCTTCGGTGTCGCGCATACGACCGGCCCGAACGTTGTCGAACCAGCTCGGATAATACTGGAACGGATTGTGGTGCGGTTCGTAGGTATAAAGGCTGTCGACGATCATCGAGCCATCGCCCTTGCCATCGGCACGCTTCATCGCCCAGTTCTTGACCGCATTCCAGCCGTCGTTGTACCAGGCCCAGGAAACATTCGCGTCGTTCAGACGGTCGCCGATGTTGGCATAAGTCTGCTCCTCGGGCGGCGGCGCAATCTTCAGCTTTCCCGGCGATACCTCGGTCGGTCCCAGCACAGGCGGCAAATCGTTGATCAGCACACCATTTTCGTCATAGGGCAGATCGAAGAACGGCGGCCGTAGGCTGCCCTGGTATTTCGTCGGCACCTCTTTCCAGTGCGCCGAACGGCCCGCGGCGAGGTACAGCGCATTGCCTGTCGAGCCACCCGACATGGCCTGGAAGAAGTGGTCGAACAGGACGTAGTTGTCGGCCAACTTGTGGTAATCTGGAATGTCCTCGCGCTGATAAAAACCCAGTACCGCCCCGGACGGCTTGGACTCCTTGAAGGTCAGGCGCGTGGCATCGATATGCCCTGAGGCCATATGGTCGAACGGCTTGTGATGGCGGGACAGCGCCAAGGCGACAAACTGATCCATGCGACCACCATCCACCTCCGCGTACATGCGGTAGAAGTGATGCTCTGGATCCCACGGCACGTTATGCGTCGCCGGCACATAAGGGGCCATGTGAAACGGCTGATTGGTCAACTGCGCGCCCTGGAAGCCCGGGATATCGTCGGGTACCGGCAAGTATTGATATGCCATACCGGCCGGATTCTTCTGCAGGCCCGTGAACCGCGAATCGAGCTTGCCCTCGGCATTGAGCAGGTTGGCTACGGCCCCGCCTTTCGGGTTTTGATAGGTTCCGAAATAGTGATCGAAACTTCGATTTTCCTGATAGATGACAATAATGTGATCGATGTTATCGCGCAGACCTGCGATATCCGGTTTCTTGTGATCCTGCGCCTGCGCGAGTCGCAAAATACCCGAGCTCCCGAACACTGCCAAGCCGCTACCGGCGGCGGCCGTTTGAAGAAAACGCCTACGATCCATGACCACGCCTCTCTAATCTGCTGAAAAAAAACCGGAGCAACCGTCCACGGCGGATGCCGGGTCCGAATCGGGTCGCTACCCCAACTTGGACGATCTGAATTTCACCCATGTGACAGCAAGTCCACATTGGGCAGCATCTCGAGTCATACCGAAGCCTTGGGCATCGTCCATGGTGATCGCTTCGGCTTCGCGCTCTATGGCGTCGTTTCCCACCAACCCGCCGGTGATCGCGATGCCGCGCCCGCACATCGCCATCACGGTTGCAGACGCCGTCGGCGAACCCACGAATGAAACGACCGTTTATGCCGACATGGTCGAATGGGAAACCGCTCAGACAACCGCAATCCTGAGCGGACCGGAACGTATGATTAACGTCCCAGATCGCCAAACCCCGGTCCGGTCGATCGATGCCGCGCGCCCGGCAAGCGCTTACAAAACGCTGCCCCTGGTACGGCGAAGACATCATCGCCGGCATCGCTTCGAGGGCTGCGTGAGCACAGACCAGCGCACGACATACCAGTGAAAAGGCTGCTGTCGTCGAGCGTCAAGTCATGTCAAAGTTGGGTTTGACGCGACCATCGCGTCGCGCCAAACCCATGACTCATCAGGAACGATTCGCTCGATCTGCCCCACCAGCGTAGCTACCGGCACCCCCGAAGTTAAATCGGACACCGCCCATCACGGTCGCCCCGTAGTACTCGCGTTGGATTATGCGACTACTATTCGGTCCTTCCGTGAAGGTTAGCGGCGTATTAAGCAAGTTCTTCGCGTCGAAGTAAACTTGCCAGTGGTGCCGGAACTGATAGTGACTGCCAAGATTAAGAGTTAAGCGCGGCTGTGCATAGACATCGGTACGTCGGGAGCTACCGACGCCAAAGATGTCCTTGCTTCTATATTGCATCGCCAAATTCAAGCCGAACCGGCCTTTATCATAAAACATGCCCGCATTTAACGTATGTTTAGAGGTCTCCGGCAGGCTGCCCGAGTGGTGCGCATGAATTTCCCCGGATGAATGGGCATAGGTGTAATTAAACATCGCACCCAGACCCGCCAGCGGTCCCGGCAGGAATCTGAACTGCTGCTGGTAATCAAGCTCGACACCATAAACGCGTGCTGAACTGATATTCTTATAAGACTGAATAGATGCCGGCCCAGCGAACCCGGCATACCTGCCGGAGTTTGGCAAAACAACACCGTTCTGGGTCGTATTGACAATATAATTGTGCAGCTCTTTATCGAAGGGGTTAATCGAGACGACACCGCCCTGCGGCAAGTAGTAGGACAGGGACAAGTCGAACGCGTCGTCGGTTGTTGGTTTCAAGTTCGGATTCCCCCGGCTTATCGTACCCGACGCCGGATTTAACGACTCCGATGCAGTCACTTGGGTAAACCCGGGCCGCCCAATTGCCGACGAGTAAACGAATCGCCCGATTAGCTTAGGCGTAAAAGCGTAACGGAGTTGAAAGGTCGGGAAATAATCAAAATAACTGGCTGTTTTTTTATTTGCAGTAATCGCCACCGACCCGTCCGACCGCGTAGTGAGGCTATTTGCCCGATACGTCGCATTCGTTGCCTCCAGGCGCATACCTGCAAGAACGCCAAGTTTACCGAACTTGGCCTGATACTGCATATAACCCGCGTAAACATTCTCGTTATCATTCGAATAAGCAGCCGCATGGTTTTGACGCGTCGCCGCCCGGTCAACCTTGAACTGACTCAAATGCGTATTGTAGTAATTAATGATTTTATTCAGGTTAACGCCGGGATTTATGTAGCGCCCGTCATATAAGCTGATGTATTTATGGGTGAATGCGTCACTCAACGGCATGTCACCGACGCTAGAGAACGTCGGACCCGTTGATTTATTCAGCCTATTCTCTAACCGTGTCTTCAACCCGAACTTGAGTTTCTCCGCATCGCTTTGCGTAAACAGGTTCATAGGCAAGGAAAAATTGACAGCTCCAGACCATATGCCTGTCTTCGTCAAACTGCCGGTTCTATTCAGGCTACTCAGCGTATAACCGCGAATGTCCGTTGGAACCGGCCCGCTCAACACGCTATACGAAGGATAGGACGGCCTAGTGGTGTTGTCGTACGTTAGAGTTGCCGGATTGGACTGGGTAAACGTACCCGAATAGGCATCGTGCCATGGATCGTTAAATACGCCTTGCGTATAAGCACCATGGTAATTAACTGACAAGTTTTTAAAGTGGTTTTTACCACCGAATGTAACCAGCTGAGTATTGATTTTAGTGACATAGTGGGCGCGATAAAGTCGATACTGCGCGGCTGGCGCCAGAATGCCGTTCGGGTTATTCGGGTCCGGCGCGAAGGCTGGATACGGGGCCCCGGTAGCGGGGTTGACGATGCCGAGATGGTTATCCAGATTCCCGAGAAACAGTTCGTTTTTGTTCGCGGTTTCTGTATAACCACTATTGAAGTAGTCTATATAATAGTGGCTGTTATCGCTGGGATCGTAAGCGAGCTCCCCGCCAAAACCGAGCATCTTACGGTGGTAACGGTAGTTCCTCTGTGACAGATCGATCCACGCATTCCGCGGCACGCCGTTACTATCCTGAAAATCGGATTCGTGATCTGGAAAACTACGTTTATCGGCATGATAGTTGACGGTGCCGACCACACTGAATGGCTTTCGCGTGTATTTACTCTGCCCTTTCGTAGTGTGCAGGGCGAATCGTTTACCAGCCGTTGCACCAGCCGAATAGATGGGTGTGCCGCTCCATAATTGGTCGCCGCTACCGATGTGTCCCTGCAGGATGTAGTCTTGGCTGGCCGGTATCGACTTGGGCGTAATCTCAATGGTGCCGCCCAATGCTTCAGCGTCCTGGTCCGGCATATTGGTTTTAGTAACCGACAAGGAGCCGATAAGCCCGGAAGGAATCGTATCGAGGGCGACCGCTCTCCCACCGCCTGCCGGGGAAGCCGGATTCGTAGGCGGTAACTGGATTCCCTTGAACGTCACACTGCTTAAATCAGCGGAAAGGCCGCGGATGTGAACGTATCGTCCGGATCCGCTGTCCTCCTCCAGGGTGACGCCCGGCATTCTCGATAGGGCTTCGGCTGCGTTTACGTCGGGAAGTTTACGGATTTGCTTTGCCGACCGAATCGATACGATGTTAGGCGCACTCTCCTCTTTTTTACGAGTTTCGACTGCGGCTGATTGCTCTCCTGTAACTGTAATCTGACCAAGAGTTACCGGTGAACCAATATTGATCTTAGAGCCCGCTGAAACAGGCGTCTTGATTTTAGCAGGCAGCGCGTGCGTAGCATTTTCTTTATTGGTACTACCGTAAGCAAACGGTACCGCCACGCAAAACGTCGTCAGCGTGCCATAGGCGGCAACTTTTGCGACGTCCCCGAACAAGTGTCGTTTCACATAGATTCCGATCATCACCGACCCCGATAGCGAAATAATTCATGTTACTGATTGAGCATGAAACGCTACAGACCGCTTGTGACGGAGTTATGAAACTTATGCCGGTTTAGACATCGATACATACGATAAGCGTAATAATATCGTTAGACAGCAAAAACGGGCCAAGCGTCAGGCAGAGCCGAGACTCTTCAACACGCCCCATGCACGCATATGAAAAACACGTTGGCGCACACGTGTGGTGCCGGACGCCGGCCTGATATGCACTTCATCGTAACCATCTGCGCCAAAACGACGTTTCGGCGTTCACTTTGCCTCATCCCAAGCGCATCATGGATTGCGATACAATCCATATGCTCTGAGTTAGAAACCCCGGCGGGTAAATGCCATGGTTGGTGCTCGCACTGGTTGGCGTTCTTACCGAAATTTAACCTGACGACTCGCGAGCGCTTACCAATCTCAACTTCTGCCACACGGCATGGCCGGCAATAGTGTTCTCGGCCTGGGCCGAGCGGCAGGGAGTCAATGGGCGCCGACCTGATGTCAAGCCCGGACGCCGAACGGCTGTCGCTGTTGTCGTATTCGCGGACGACGGATCTTGTGCCCGCTGATCGGTCGCCGACCAGAGCCGGGCTTGGCTGCTCCAGGCACGTACTCGGCCGGCGCCGAGCGCATGTTTGTTGAGCCGCTCCGCTACAAGATGCTCTTTACGCTGGTGCGCCGGCCTGTCGCTGTACGATACAGTCCGGGAGACGTGACATTCACCGAGAACCGCCCGCGTCTCATCGACGGCGCGGTGACCGGTCGGTCATTGGCCGCAGCGGTCGATCAGGCGCGCCAGCGCCGGGTGTTGTCCAAACAGCACTTCGGTGTGGACGGCACTTTGATCCATGCCTGGGCGTCGATGGGCAGCCATCGGCGCAAACAAGATCGCGCCCATGCGGGCACGAACATTCATGGGCAAGGGCCAACACCGACCCCTATCGCCTGACTGACGCCGTCCCCCGCACTGTTCAGGCTCATCTCTGGATTGAAAATACTCGGCCACTCGCCCGCACGCCGATGCTTGGCGTATCATGCCCGGCATTTAGACGGTCGAATCCGAGCCGGCGGCATCGGCACTTGCCGAATGCGCAAGCATGGCCACCCGGCCGCCCGCGATTGCCGATCGCGTCGCGGCGGGTTCGATCCCGCGTTGTCACAATGCGAGGTGCAGGATGCAGAACATCGTATTCATCGGCGGCGGCAACATGACGACCAGTCTGGTCAGCGGGCTGCGCAACGCGGGCTGGCCCGGTGACAGCATTACCGTGGTGGATCACAACGCCGACAAGCGCGAACGCCTGGCCGAGCAGTATCGCGTGAACACGGTCGCGCAGGCGCCGGCTGCGCACCTGGCAACCGCGGATGCGGTCGTGCTGGCGGTGAAGCCGCAGGGCATGGCGGATACGGCGCGCGCCCTCGCCCCGCTGCTCGGCACGGCCCGCCCGCTGATTCTGTCGATTGCGGCCGGCATCCCGCTGTCGGCACTGCGCCAGTGGCTGGGCGCCGATTTCGCCTATGTGCGCTGCATGCCGAATACGCCGTCGCTGCTCGGGGTGGGCGCGACCGGTCTTTACGCCGATGCCATCACGACGGCCGAACAACGCCAGCTCGCCGACGACATGATGGCCACCGCGGGTGTCAATGCCTGGGTCGAGGATGAATCGCTTATCGATGCGGTGATCGCGACCTCGGGCAGCGGCCCGGCTTATTTCTTCGCCTTCATGGAGGCGATGATCGCCGGTGCCACCCAGCTCGGGCTGGACGAGACCGCCGCGCGCGAGCTCGTGCTCCAGACCGCACTGGGCGCGGCCCGCATGGCCACCGAGTCCGGCGACGACCCGGCCACCCTGCGGGCCAAGGTGACCTCCAAGGGCGGCACCACCGCCGCCGCGCTCAACCACTTCCAGGCCGGCGATCTCGACCGGCTCGTGGCCGGCGCCATGCGGGCGGCATCCGACCGTGCCGCCGAACTCGCCCGCGACCTGTCCGACGGTTAGATTCATGATCGATCACACCAACAATGCCCTGCTGTTTCTCGTCGATACGGTGTTGTCGTTGTACATCATCGTGGTATTGCTGCGGGTGATCCTGCAGTTGGTGCATGCCGATTTCCGCAATCCGATCTCCCAGTTCGTCTGGCAGACCACGCGTACGCCGGTGAACGTATTGCGCCACGCGATTCCGCGCTGGCGCAACTGGGACCTGCCGGCACTGGTGTTCGGCCTGATCCTGTCCTACGTCCTGATCCAGATCGATCTGGCGCTCGGCGCGCCCGGTTTCGGCCCGCAACTGCTGCCGTCGCTGGCCTGGGCGATCCTCAAGATGGCCACGCTGGTCTGCAATCTGTATTTCTTCACGATCCTGGCCCAGGCGCTGATGAGCTGGATCTCGCCGAATCAGTTCAGCCCGGCCACCGACATTCTGTTTACCATCAACGAGCCGCTGTTGCGGCCGGTGCGCGGCGTGATTCCCAGCATCGGCGGTCTCGACCTGTCGCCGCTGGTGGTGATCATCGCGCTGGAAGTGGTCTCGCGCCTGCTGCCGCTGCCGGGGCTGTTCCGTTAGCGCGATGGCGATGGAATCTCCCGCCCACTCGATCGGAATCGTCGAGCCGCAGACGCTGCACATCGACGAACCGCTGGCTCTGGACTGCGGCAAGCAGCTGGCCGAATTCGACCTGGTGTACGAGACCTACGGCACGCTCAACGTGGCGCGTTCCAACGCGGTGCTGATCTGCCACGCGTTGTCCGGCAACCACCATGCCGCCGGCTACCACAGCGAGGCCGACGCCAAGCCGGGCTGGTGGAACAAATGCATCGGCCCCGGGAAGATGATCGACACCAATCGCTTCTTCGTGGTCTCGCCGGCCAATCTCGGCTGTTACAACGGCTCCACCGGCCCGGGCAGCCTCAATCCGGAAACCGGACGTCATTACGGCCCGGATTTCCCGGTGGTGACGGTCGGCGACTGGGTTCGTTCCCAGAACCTGTTGCGCGCCCATCTCGGGATCGAGCGCTGGGCGGCGGCGGTCGGCGGCAGTCTCGGCGGCATGCAGGTGATGCAATGGGCCATCGACTATCCGGATCGGCTGGCGCACGCGGTGGTCATCGCCTCGGCACCGAAACTCTCGGCCCAGAACATCGCGTTCAACGAGATCGCCCGCCAGGCCATCGTCACCGACCCCGAGTTCCACGAAGGCCGCTACTACGAAAAAGGCGTGGTGCCGCGCCGCGGCCTGATGCTGGCCCGCATGCTCGGTCACATCACTTATCTGTCGGATGACGCCATGCGCGCCAAGTTCGGCCGCGACCTGCGCGCCGGGCGTATCAATTACGGCTTCGATGTCGAGTTCCAGGTCGAGTCGTATCTGCGGCATCAGGGCGAATCGTTCGTCACCCGCTTCGATGCCAACACTTATCTGCTGATGACCAAGGCGCTGGATTACTTCGACCCGGCCTACGCCACCGGCGGCCGGCTGGCCGAGGCGTTCGAGCCGGCCACGGCACGTTTTCTGGTCATCTCGTTCACCTCCGACTGGCGCTTCGCGCCGGCCCGCTCGCGCGAGATCGTCGACGCCCTGGTCGACGCCGGCAAGCAGGTCGCCTATGCCGAGGTCGAATCCGATCTCGGCCACGACGATTTTCTGCTCACGATGCCGCACTACATGAACACGATGAAGGCCTATATGAGCCGCGTGGCCGCCGAGGTGGGCGCATGAACACGCTGAGCACGCCGACGCGAGACGGTCTGCGGGCCGACCTGGCCCTCATCTCGGACTGGATCGCGCCCGGCACGCGCGTGCTCGATCTGGGCTGTGGCAACGGTGCCCTGCTGGCCCATCTCGAGGCCACCAAGAACGTGCGCGGTTATGGCCTGGAGATCGACCCCGATAACGTCATCGCCTCGATCGCGACCGGCGTCAACGTGCTGCAACTCGATCTCGATGCCGGGCTGAGCCAGTTCGAGGACGACAGCTTCGATTATGTCGTGATGAGCTCGGCGATCCAGGAAGTCCAGCAGCCGCATGTGCTCATCGACGAAATGCTGCGCATCGGCCGCGACTCGATCCTGACTTTCCCCAACTTCGCGCACTGGCGCATGCGACTGAGCCTGGCCTGGCACGGCGTCATGCCGTCGTCACGCGCCTTGCCCAATCGCTGGTACAACACGCCGAACATCCATCTGTGCACGGTGCGCGATTTCGAGCAGCTGTGTGCGACCAAACGGGTGGAGATCGTGCGCCGGCATTTCGTCAATCATGCCCACCGCGCGCATGCGGCGATGCGCCTGGCCCCCAACCTGCTCGGCGAGATCGCGCTGTATCAGCTGCACGCAAGCGGCCTGTCGTAACGGCTCGCGCATCGCGCGGCGCGATCACCCGCGGCCCCGCGGGCCAGGGCCGCGCCGTGTTCTGCGGCGCAGGGCGCACAGGCGCGCCCAGGCCGGTCAGATCGACTCACCGGTGACCGCGAACTTGGCTTTCAGAAACTGCTCGTGCGGTAGATACATCAATTCCGCCAGGTCCCGCAGCAGATGCTCCTCGTTCGCGTCGAGTTCGTTGTCGGCATAGGCCACGCGCCAGAGCATCTCGATCACTTCACGCTTTTCCTGCACATCGAGGCCCTGATTGAGTGTCCTGAGGTACTCGTACAGCGACACCGAGGCGCGCGCCTTCGGCGCTGCTGCGGCGATCAACTCCTCGACTTCGCCGTCCGCCAGGCCGAAATGCGTTTTCAGTTGGCGGCGAATCTCGTCGTATTCGGCCGGCTTATGGTTGTTGTCGGCGTGCGCCATTTCAAGCAGCAATACCGCGGCGGCAATCTGCTGGGCGCGCTGCGGATCGCGCGCGCCGCCATCCGCGGCGGGCTGGATGGCTTCCTTGAGTCGATCGAACAATCCCATCACATTCATTCCTCTGCCGATCACCGGTGGGCCCAGAAGGCTTCGACGCGCTTGCGCAGGTCACTCAGGCGACCGTGCAGGAAATGCCCCGCGCCTTCCATGATCTGGACATCGACCGGCGGCTCGAGTTTCGCCACCGCCGCGATCGAGGCTTGCACGTCGATCACTTCATCCTGATCGCCGAACAGGGCCAGCCAGTCGCAATCGGGGCGCGGCAGCCCGTCATCGAAATAAGCCGCCGGCAAACCAATGGTCAACAGGCTCGGCGTGCCGTCGGCCGCGGCCACACGCAGCGCAGCCGCGGAACCGAAGGAAAAACCCGCCAGGCCGCCCTGGGGCAGGCCGGAGTTTTCAGCCGCCCAGTCGCGCACGGCGCGCAGGTCGTCCTGCTCGCCGCGGCCTGCATCGTAGCGGCCTTCGCTGCGCCCGGTGTCACGAAAGTTGAATCGCAGGGTGGCGAAACCCGCCTCGCGCGCGCCGCGGGCCGTCATGTAGACCACCTTGTTGTCCTTGGTGCCGCCCTGCTGCGGGTGCGGATGGGCGACGACAATGAAACCGCGCGGCTCGCGCCCCGGCAGTTCGACGTCGACCTCGAGTGCGCCGTCCGGACCCTCGATGAATCCACTCGCGCTGTCCTGGCCCGGCCAATTGAGACTGTTCATCAAGACTCCTTGTCCTGTTCCTCGGATGCCCCGTCGCCGGCCGATGCCGAACGCGCGCTTGCGGCCTCGGCACGTTCGGCGCGGGCCCGGCGCCGATCCTCGTCGGTGCGCTTGGGGGCGTAGTAAATGATGGTATCGCCGATATCCGGCCGCGTGCCGCCCGCCGCGGGCGACAGCAGCAACGTCCGGTCATCGTGCAACACGGCGATGGGGATGGCTTCCGGCGGCCGGTCGCGCTTGAGATCCTCGTAGCCGTAATTCTCGGTGAGCCGGGTCTTGTAGAACTGCCAGCTCTGGAAATGATGACGCCAGAGTTCTTCATACTGGGCCGACTCGTCGAACGCCGGCCGGCCCCGTAGCGGCCGGGCCACGACCTTGGCGTCGTTGTTTTCGTCGGCCGCGTACATCGGCAGCTGGAACACGCGATCGTGTTCCAGGCTGTTGGAGAAATGCGAGCAGACCAGGGCGTTGTAGGCATCGTTGCTGGTCGCCGCCAGCATGCAGGCGATCTCGTTGAGCTCCAGCGACTGCTGAATTGTCTCCGACAACACTTCGCCGTACAGCACGCGGACGCCGGCCAGGCGTGCGGTACGCAGCCGATGCCAGGACGAGTCCACCAGCAACACCTGAACGTGCAGCTCGTTCGACAACGCCCGCGCCAACTCGGTCGACCACGGCGACGCACCGACGATGAGCACGCCGTTGGGTTCGACCGACAGCCGCAGCCAGCGCGCCAGCCGGCCCAGCGAGAAACCGTGCAGGATCACCGACGCGAACACCACGGCAAAGATCAGCGGCAGCAGTTCCTGCGCGCCGCCGTAGCCGGCCTCGATCAGCGTGGGCGAGAACACCCCGGCCACGGCGGCGGCCACGATGCCGCGCGGTGCGATCCAACCCACCAGCAGGCGATCGCGCCATTCCATGTCGGTGAAGCTCGTGGCCAGCCACACCGCCACCGGACGCGCCACGAACAACACCACGGCCACCAGGGCCGCGGCATGCCAGTCCAGATGCCGCAGCACCTTGGGATCGAGGTCGGCCGTCAGCACGATGAACACGGACGAAACGAGCAGAATGGTGACGTATTCCTTGAACCGCCGCAGTTCCGCCATGCCAGCGATGCTCATGTTACCCATGACCATACCCATGACGGTGACCGCGAGCAGCCCGGCCTCGGCGAAGATCTCGCTGGCCAGACCGTAGATCACCAGCACGCAGGCAACGGTCAGCGGCGCCTTGAGATATTCCGGCACCCAGATGTGGTTGAAGGCCCAGCCCAACAGCCAGCCGACGCCGCCGCCGAGCGCCAGCGAAATCAGGATCGCCAGGCCCAGCTCCACGAAGACCTGCGTACCACCGCCGGGATAGGCGCCGGCGAACACGAAATACTGGAACACCAGCACCGCGAGCAGCGCGCCGATCGGGTCGTTGATGATGCCTTCCCACTTCAGATACGACGCCGTGCGGCGGTTGAGCCCCGCCTGGCGCAGCATGGGAATGATCACCGTCGGGCCGGTGACGATCAGGATTGCGCCGAACAGCAGCGACACCGGCAGGCTGAGATCGCCGATGAAATAGGCCGCGACCGAGTACAGACCCCAGGCCAACATCGAGCCCAGCGTGACCAGACGGCGCACGCCCGAGGCCGCTTCCTTGAACTCGTGCAGTCGCAGCGAGAGGCCGCCCTCGAACAGGATCACCGCCACCGCCAGCCCCACGATGGGCGACAGCACCGGGCCGATATCCTCGGATGGATTGATCCACCCGAGCACCGGCCCGGCGATCACGCCAGAGACCAGGAACAGTACGATCGCCGGCATGCGCAGCCACCAGGCGAGCCACTGCGAGAACACGCCCAGCGCGATGATCGAAATCAACAACAGCGAGAGATGGTGTGCCATCGCGTCAGGCTGATTTCAGATGGACAGCGCGGGACGGCCGCGTCCGGGCAGTCTCAGAGCGAATCCCAATTGCCCTTGCGACGGCGCCGGAACAGCGGCAGCAGCAGGCCAAGCAGGACGCCGCCGAACAGGATCAGCGCGCCGATCTTCATGCCGTCACGGCGCGACTGCAACGCCTGATTCTGGTGCTTGAGCCGATCCACGTCCGAGCGCAGGCTCATCAGCTGCTTGCGGTACTTTTCGTTCTCCTTGCCGATGCGGATCGCGTCGGCGGATGTCTCGCGGATGTTCTGCAACCGCGATTTGAGCTTCTTGTTCTCGGCGACCAGATTCCGCTTGAGCTCGCCCAGCTTGTCCGAGCCGTGCAGCGCCTGCGACAGCTCCTTCTTGAGATCGGCATTGTCCGACTTCAGCTGGCTGACCTGTTGCTTGAGGCTGGCCAACTGCTCGCGTGCGGCCGGCTGATCGGACAGGAAACGGGTCAGTACATAACCGGTTTCGCCCGACGACGTGCGCACGTGCGTCCAGCCGCTGGAAGACGAGCCCAGCGTATCGAGCTTATCGCCGGCATCCAGCAATTTCTCGATCCGATAATTCGTACCCGGCCCGCTGCGCATGTTGATCGACAACTGATCGCTCACATACTGCGTCGCAGCACTGGCCGTGACTGCATACAACAGGGTCATTGCGATCAGGACGGCGCCGAATCCACGCATCCGCGCGTATCGATAGCCCATTGAATCCCTCGAATTGATGTTGGCGGGTTCCGGTCGCCCCGTGCCGGCGATGCAAAAGTGTAGCAAAGCCCGGGCCACGGCCCGGTCATACTTGCTGGCCGCGCTACACTACGGCGCTGATTTTCCTGATCGGCAATGCGCTCATGGCCCTGATCGACATCGGCGCCAATCTGGCCCACGACAGCTTCGACGACGACCGCGACCGCGTGATCGCGCGCGCCGCCGAGGCCGGTGTCACACGGTTCGTGGTCACCGGCAGCGATCTCGCCAGCAGCCACGGCGCCATCGCTATCGCCCGGGCCCACCCGGGGCGCGGCTTCGCCACGGCCGGCCTGCATCCGCATCACGCCAGCGACTGGGGCGACGAACTGGCCGGGCTCATGCGCCGCGCGGCCACGGCCGGCGAGATCGTGGCCATCGGCGAGACCGGGCTGGATTATTTTCGCGACATCAGCCCGCGCGACGTGCAAATGCGCGTGTTCGCCGCGCAGCTCGCGATCGCCGCCGAACACGACATGCCGGTGTTCCTGCATCAGCGCAACGCCCACGCCGACTTCTTCGCCATACTGCGCGAATACCTGCCGAATCTGCCACGGGCCGTGGTCCACTGCTTCACCGATGGCCCGGATGTGCTCGCCGATTATCTGGCCGCGGACCTGCATGTCGGCATCACCGGCTGGATCTGCGACGAACGCCGCGGCGCCGATCTGTACGCAGCGGCGGCCGACATTCCCGACCATCGGTTGATGATCGAAACGGACTGCCCCTATCTCATGCCACGCACGATCCGCCCGAAACCCAAGAGCCGGCGTAATGAGCCGGCCTATCTACCCTGGGTGCGCGACAGCGTGGCAACCGCCCGCGGCGTCGCCCCGGATCACATCGAGCGCATCACCACCGCCAACGCAGCGCGTTTCTTCGCCCTCACCTGAGGCAGCGGGCCCCGCGGCCGGCCGATAGAGACCTCGGGGATGCAACGTATGGCGCCGCCCGCATCAGGCCGTTATGCTGACAATTCCCATACGGCTGTGACATGACAGGATTGGCCCATGAGCGAAACCGACGCCCTCAGGAAGGATATGGACGCCCTGCGCAAGGACCTGCGCGAGCTGGCCGAAAGCGTGCGTACCAGCGGTGAAAAACGTTACCAGGAAGGCCTTGACCAGGCCCGCCATGGCTACGAAGACCTGCGCCGCGAAGCCAGCAGGCGCAGCAAGGAAGTCGGCGCCGAAATCGAAGCCCGCCCGTTCACCAGCATATTTGCCGCCTTCGGTATCGGCCTGGTGCTGGGCAAGCTGCTCCGCTAGGCGCCCACGTTGAGCCTCAAGAGCAAGATAGCGGCTGCCGTGTCGCTGCACATGCTGGCCTGGCTGGCCATGCTGATCGCGCTGGCCGGCATCGTGTTTCTCGCCCTGGGCGTGTTCTGGCTGATCGCCCCGCCGCTGGGTCCGGGCATCGCGGCCCTGATCGTCGGCGGCGGCCTGCTGTGCTTGATCCTGCTGGTCACGCTGGCCGGGCTGCTTATTGCCACGGCAAGCCGCAGGACGAAGGCGGTGGCGGTGCACCGCACTCCGGATAGCCGAATCGAGGAGCAGCTGCGTCCCGTCATCGGCGACCGGGCGACGGAATGGGCCAAGGCCAACCCCGGCATCACCATGGTCGGGGCCCTGTCGGCCGGGGTCGTGCTGGCGGCCAGCCCGGGCATGCGCCGGTTGATCTACGACGCCGCCCGGCCGTTGATCACCCGCAAGGCCATGCAAGCGATGCAAGACCTGACGGATCGATAGCCTGAAAATAAGCGCCCGGTTACGGCCGGGCGCCCTGCTTTGCGCGCCAACGAACAGCCGCACCCGAGCCTTCGGGCACGGCGGCGCGTCTATTCCGCGAACGGCTCATCGGTGACCGCGCCTTTCGCCGCACTGCCGACCAGGCGCATGTATTTGGCCAGCACCCCGCGACTGGCCTTCGGCGGCCGCGGCGCCCAGGCCGCCCGGCGACGCTGCAGTTCGTCGTCGTCGACCTCGAGGTGCAGCTTGCGCTCGCGCGCATCGATGACGATCGTGTCGCCCTCTTCGATCAGGGCGATGCCGCCACCGACAGCGGCCTCCGGGGCGACATGGCCCACTACCATGCCGTAGGTACCGCCGGAGAATCGGCCATCGGTGATCAGGCCGACTTTCTCGCCCAGGCCACGACCGATCAGGGCCGACGTGGGTGACAGCATCTCACGCATGCCCGGCCCGCCCTTCGGGCCCTCGTAGCGAATCACGACCACATCGCCGGCCACGATCGATTCGTCGAGGATGGCCGCCATGGCCTCCTCCTCGGAATCGAACACCCGCGCCGGCCCGGTGATCGCCGGCTTCTTGAGGCCCGTGATCTTGGCCACCGCGCCCTCCTCGGCGAGGTTGCCGCGCAGAATCGCCAGATGGCCGGATTCGTAGAGCGCCTGATCCATCGGCAGGATCACTTTCTGATAGGTCGGCGGCTGATCCGGCACGTCGACCAGCGTCTCGGCGAGTGTGGCGCCGGTGATGGTCAGGGTATCGCCGTGCAGCAGGCCGGCGTTGAGCAGCATCTTCATCACCTGGGGGATGCCGCCCGCGCCGTGCAGCTGCGTGACCACGAATCGGCCGGAGGGCTTGAGGTCACAGAACACCGGCACCTTCGCCCGGATACGCTCGAAATCGTCGAGCGAGAGATCGACCTCGGCCGCCCGGGCGATGGCCAGCAGGTGCAGCACAGCGTTGGTCGAGCCACCCACGGCCATCATCAACGTGATCGCGTTTTCGAACGCCTTCTTCGTGAGCAGATCACGCGGCCTGATGTCCTGCTCGATCGCCCGGATCAGCACGCGCGCGGATTCGGCCGCGCTGTCGGCCTTCTCGGCATCCTCGGCCGCCATGGTCGAGGAATACGGCAGGCTCATGCCCATCGCCTCGAATGCCGAGGACATGCTGTTGGCGGTATACATGCCGCCGCAGGAGCCGGCGCCCGGGCAGGCGTTGCATTCGACCTGGTACAGGCGTTGTTCGTCGATCTGGCCGGCCGCGTACTGGCCCACCGCCTCGAACGCCGACACCAGGTTGAGATCCTCGCCGTCGAGATGTCCCGGCTTGATCGTGCCGCCGTAGACGAAGATGGCCGGCACGTTCATGCGCGCGATGCCGATCATCGCGCCCGGCATGTTCTTGTCGCAGCCGCCGATGGCCATGACGCCGTCCATGGCCTCGGCCTGGACCGCGGTCTCGACCGCGTCGGCGATCACTTCGCGCGAGACCAGTGAGTACTTCATGCCGGGCGTACCCATCGAGATGCCGTCGGACACAGTGACCGTGCCGAACATCTGCGACTTGGCGCCGCCGGTTTCCAGGGCCTCCTCGGCGCGGCCGGCGAGCGTGTTCAGGCCCATGTTGCAGGGCGTGATGGTGGAGTAGCCGTTGGCGATGCCGACGATGGGCTTGTTGAAGTCCTCGTCGGTGTAACCCATCGCGCGCAGCATCGCGCGGTTGGGCGCACGCGACGTCCCCTGGGTGATGATCTGGCTGCGGCGGGGCTTCGGCTGGGGCTGGTTGTCGTCGACGGCCATGGGAATTCGCGGCTGTTGAATGGCGGATCATTATGCAGCCGCGCGGCGACCGCGCACAAAAAAACGGCGCCCGAAGACGCCGTTTTCGCTTACGCGGCATGGCGCGGATCGATCAACGATTGGGCTGCCTGGTCATGCGCAGGTAAGGCTTGAGCTCATTCCAGCCGTCCGGGAAGTGCTTCTTCGCTTCCTCGTTCGACAATGCCGGCGAGATGATCACGTCGTCGCCGTTCTGCCAGTCGGCCGGCGTGGTGACCTTGTAATTGTCGGTCAGCTGCAGCGAATCGATCACGCGCAGGATCTCGGCGAAATTGCGCCCGGCGCTCTTCGGATAGGTCAGCGTCATCCGGATCTTCTTGTTCGGATCGATCACGAACACGCTGCGCACCGTGGACGTGTCGCCTTCGTTGGGATGAATCATGTCGTAGAGTTCGGCCACCTTGCGATCGGTGTCGCCGATGATCGGGAAGTCGGGCGCCGACCCCTGGGTTTCCTCGATGTCCTTCGACCAGGCCTTGTGATCCTCGACCGAATCGACCGACACGACAATCGGCTTGACGTTGCGCTTGGCAAACTGGTCGGACAGCTTGGCCGTGGCCCCGATCTCGGTAGTGCACACCGGCGTGAAATCCGCCGGATGCGACATCAGCACGCCCCAGCTGTCGCCGAGCCAGGCGTGGAAATCGATCTCGCCTTCGGTGGTATCCGCGGTGAAATTCGGCGCGGTATCGCCCAGTCTCAAACCCATGACATTCTCCTTCGATTGCGTCGATGCGAGTGTAGCAGCGGCAACGGCGCATGGCCCCGCTGCATCGGCGCGGTCATCGACCGCGCTCGATGCGTGGTATATGGTCACGAACCCGCGCCGGTACAAGATCACGGAATCAATGCCATGAACGACGCCGCCGACCACGAGCCACGCGTGGTTTACGTCACCACGCCCGACGTCGAGACCGCCCGCGCCATCGCCGCCGCGCTGATCGAGCATCGCGAGGCCGCCTGCGTGAATATCGTCTCCGGCGTGGAGTCCGTGTATCGCTGGCAGGGCAAGGTGGAGATCGACGCCGAATGGCTGCTGGTGATCAAGACCCGGGCCGGGCGACTGGCGGCGATCGATGCACGTCTGGCTGAACTGCATCCGGACGATGTGCCCGAGCGCATCGCGCTGCCGATCGTCGATGGCGCGCCCGCCTACATGAGCTGGCTGATCGAACAGACCCGCTGATGCCGGGCGCGCATCCGGCGCCGGCCATGCGGGCACTGCTTGTCGCCGCCATCCTGCTCACCGGACTGGCAACGCACACCGCGCGCGCCGATAACTCGCCGCTGCCGGCCGCCCAGGCCTTCAGCCCGCAGCTCACGCAGCCCGGCCCGCATCGGCTGGTCGTGTCGTGGCGCATTGCCGACGGCTATTATCTGTATCGTCATGCATTGGCGTTTCATCTCGCCGATGGCGGCGATGCCCGGCTCGGCACACCGCAGATCCCGCCCGGCAATCGACACCGCGACCCTTATTTCGGCGCAGTGGAGACTTATCGCCACCGGCTGCAGGTCAGCATTCCGGTCATGGGCACGCCGCCGGGCGGCGCCCGACTGGTGGTGAAATATCAGTGCTGCGCCGATGCCGGTCTGTGCTATCCACCGCAGCAGAACACGCTGGCCCTGCCGGCGCGCGCTTCGGGGTCGACATCGCCGGGGCCATCCGGGGCCACCGACGACGACCTCGCATCGGGCCATTCCGGCGTGGCAATCGCGGCCGGGCTCGGCCGGACCGGCCTGTGGTACACGGTCGGCCTGTTCTTCGTGCTGGGCCTCGGGCTGGCGTTCACCCCCTGTATCCTGCCGATGATACCCCTCGTCGCCGGCATGCTCGGGACGCGCGATCATTCCCGCCGCCGGGCCGCGGCACTCAGCGGCGCCTATGTCGTGGCCATGGCCGTGGCCTACGCCCTGTCCGGGCTGATCGCCGGCTATTTCGGCACCAACCTGCAGGCCCTGCTGCAGCGCCCGAGCGTGCTGTTGCCGTTCGCCGCGGTGTTTTTCGTTCTGGCAGCGGCGAGTTTCGGCTGGTTTTCGTTCCATGTGCCCGTCCGCATGCAATCGCGGCTGGCCGGGCCGGGCCGGCCGGCGCGTGGTGTCGCCGGCGCTGCCGCGCTCGGCTTTCTCGCCGCCCTGATCGCCGGGCCATGCCTGGCCCCGCCGCTTGCCGGCGCCCTGCTGTACATCTCGTCGAGCGGCGACCTGCTCACCGGCGCACTCGCGTTGTTCGCGCTGGGCCTGGGGATCGGCGCGCCGTTGATCGCGCTCGCGGTATTCGGTGTCGGCGTGCTTCCGCGCAGCGGCCCCTGGATGGGCGAGGTCCGGGTCCTTTTCGGCGTGTTGCTGGTTGGCGTCGGGGTATGGCTGGCGACACGGCTGGCCTCGCCCGGCCAGGCGCTCGCAGCCTGGGGCGCACTGGCGCTGGTCTATGGCGCCTATCTGTCGACACGGGCCACGCCTTCGATCCCCGCGACCGTGCTCAAACGGATCGTCGTGGGCGTACTTGTCGGCTATGCCGCACTCGCGGGCGCCGGCCTTGCGATCGGCGGCGGGCGCGCCATGGCGCCGCTGGCCGGGCTCGCCACGCCGCCCGCGTCCGGCGCCGGCCGGGCGGGCGCGAAATCCGCGGTATTCGATCGCGTGACCACGGCCGCCGGGCTGTCGCACGCACTGGCGGCCGCGCGTCGCGCCGGGCGCCCGGCCATGGTCGATTTCTATGCCGACTGGTGCGTGGACTGTGCGCGCATGAAACGCACCGTGTTCGCCGATGCCCGCGTGCGGCGGGCCCTGTCACGGGTCACCGCGATCGAGTTCGATGTCACCGCCTACGACACCCGGCAACAGCGCCTGATGCAGCGGCTGAACGTTTTCGGCCCCCCCACACTGCTGTTCTATCCCGCATCGGCCGAAAACGAGAGGCCCTGGCAGCGCCTGGTCGGCGCCGTCGATGCCGCCACTGTTTTGCATGCGCTCGACAAGATCGCGGCGAAACCCGGCACCTGAGTGTCCCGACCCATGGCCGCGGGGGCAGGGAGCCGTGCCTTTCGCCCCCGCGGGCGATTCAGCGCCGAAAAAACGCCATCTTGCCGCGATTCGGCGCGGGGACCGCCTCATGGCCCGAGCCTGCCGCGATCATGCAACATCGACCGCCGACAACACGCCCCGGGGTCGCGAACGCGCTGGGGCGGCGCTGGCAACGGCCGTGATGATGCAGTGCAAAATGCCCGAACGTCGGCGATTCGCCGACAATACGGCGGCGAACGGCGGCGATCGACCTTGCGCTAGTTGTGCCACGCCCTGCCATGCGGCACACTTTGCTCCCAGACACACGCGGGAACGCGCACGGCAGCCGCTTTGCGTCGCAGTCGGGTCGCTGGCCCGATCGGCTCGCCGCGCCGACAGGAGCGAATCGACACGCCATGGATATCCGAAAACTGAAGAAACTCATCGAGCTGGTCGAGGATTCCGGCATCGCCGAGCTGGAGATCACCGAGGGTGAGGAATCGGTCCGCATTGGCCGCTACCCACCGGCAGGTAGCCAGCCGAGCGCCCCGCCGGCGGCGTACGCGGCCGCGCCGCCGCCGGCCGCTGCCCCGGATACCGCGCCAGCGGCCGGCACGAGTGCGCCGGCCGGCAGCGGCGACGCCGTGGCCGAGGGCCATATCATCCGTTCGCCGATGGTCGGCACCTTCTACCGCGCGCCGGCACCGGATGCCAAGTCCTTCGTCGAAGTCGGCGACAGTGTCGGCCCGAGCGATACGGTATGCATCATCGAAGCCATGAAGATGCTCAACCAGATCGAGGCCGAGACTTCCGGCATCGTCAGCGAGATCCTGGTCGAGAACGGTCAGCCGGTCGAATACGATCAGCCGTTGTTCGTGATCAAATGATCACGTGGCGCGGCGCGCTGTTGAGGCGCCGCGCGCGAGCAAACGCCCACGCCCACCCCATCACCGCGTCGGCGCCGGGTCGCAGCCCGATCCGCGCGACGACCTGACCCGAGGTTCACTCATGCTGGACAAGGTTCTCATCGCCAACCGCGGCGAAATCGCGCTGCGTATCCTGCGCGCCTGTCGTCAGCTCGGTATTCCCGTGATCGCGGCCTATTCCACGGCCGACCGCGACCAGAAGCACGTGCTGCTGGCCGAGGAAGCGGTCTGCATCGGCCCGCCGTCGGCCACGGCCAGTTATCTGAACATGGCCGTGCTCATGAGTACGGCCGAGGTGGCGGGCGCGTCCGCGATTCATCCGGGCTACGGCTTTCTGTCGGAAAATGCCGACTTTGCCGAATCCGTCGAGCAATCCGGCTTCACCTTCATCGGCCCGCGAGCCGAAACCATCCGCCTGATGGGCGACAAGACATCCGCCATCCAGGAAATGATGGCGGCCGGGGTGCCCTGCGTGCCCGGCTCGGGCAAACCGCTGACCGCCGATGATGTCGAGAACCGCGAGATCGCCGATCGCATCGGCTACCCGGTGATCATCAAGGCCGTGGGCGGCGGCGGCGGCCGCGGCATGCACGTGGTCTACGAGCCGGACGACCTGGCCGGCGCGGTCGACATGGCGCGGCGCGAGGCCGCCAGTGCGTTTGGCAATCCGCAGGTCTACATGGAGAAATACCTGGAGCTGCCGCGCCACGTCGAGGTTCAGGTGTTGTGCGACACACACGGCAACGCGATCCATCTGGGCGAGCGCGACTGTTCGCCGCAACGTCGCCACCAGAAGGTGATCGAGGAGTCGCCGGCACCGGGCATCACGCCCGAGCAGCGCGAGCATATCGGCAGCCTCTGCGTGGAGGCCTGCAAGCGCATCGGCTATCGCGGCGCGGGCACATTCGAGTTCCTGTACGAAAACGGCGAGTTCCATTTCATCGAAATGAACACGCGTATCCAGGTCGAGCATCCGGTCACCGAGATGGTCACCGGTGTGGACCTGGTCGCCGAGCAGCTGCGCGTGGCCGCCGGCGAGAAGCTGCGCTACACCCAGGACGATATCGTCATGCGCGGACACGCGATCGAGTGTCGCGTCAACGCCGAGCACCCGGAAACATTCGCCCCGTCGCCCGGCAAGATCACGCAATACCACGCGCCCGGCGGGCCCGGCATCCGCATGGACAGCCACATGTACGCCGGCTATACCGTGCCGCCCTACTACGACTCGCTGATCGGCAAGCTGATCGCCCATGGCGATACGCGCGACGCGGCGCGGGCGCGCATGGATATGGCGCTGTCCGAGATGGTGGTGGACGGCATCCATACCAATCTCGCCCTGCACGAATGGATTCTGAACGATCCGGATTTCGCGGCCGGCGGTGTGTCCATCCACTGGCTGGAAAAGAAGATCCGCGAGCGTCTGGGCAAGGTCTGAGGCACGACATGGCAATAGCCTGGCTTCAGATCACCGCGACCACGCATCGCACGCAACTCGCGGAGGCCGTCTTCGAGCGCTTCGGCGCCGACGCGATCACCGAACTCGATGCCGGCGACGAGCTGACCGTGGAGGAAATACCGAACAGCCAGCCCGCGTTTCAGCGCGCGCGCGTGATCGGCCTGTTCGCCCAGGACACTCCGGCCGAACCCATCGTGGCTGCGCTCGGCGAGGCGCTGGGCGACGACGCAGCGATCGAAACCGACACCCTCGACAACCAGGACTGGGCCAGCGCCTGGCTGGCCGAGCACCCGCCGCTGATCTTCGGCGAGCGCCTGTGGATCGCGCCGCACAGCGCGGCGGTCGATGCCGACGAGGACGCCGTCGTGGTCCGGCTCGACCCGGGCCTGGCCTTCGGCACCGGAACGCATCCCACGACCCGCCTTTGCCTGCATTGGCTTGCCCGCCAGGACCTGGTGGGCAAACGGGTGATCGATTACGGCTGCGGCTCCGGTATTCTCGCGATCGCCGCGGCACGCCTCGGCGCGACCGAAGTGGTCGCGGTCGACATCGACGACCAGGCGGTGCGGGCAACGCGCGAGAACGCGATCCGCAATGCGGTATCCGACCGCATCGCAACCCCGCCCATGGACGCGATCGAAGGCGAGCCGTTCGATATCGTGCTGGCCAACATCCTGGCCAAGCCGCTGATCGAACTGGCCCCCACGCTGACAGCGCTGGCCGCCCCCGGCGCGCCGGTCGTGTTGGCCGGCCTGCTGGCGCGCCAGATCGAGGATGTCCGGGCCGCCTACGAAGCAAGCTTCACGTTCGCGCAACCCGTCCTGGAGGACGGCTGGGCAAGGCTGGTCGGGCAGCGTGCTGTCGCCGCATCCCGACACCACCGATAGTCGCCTTTTGCTGGACGCCGATTGCCGTTATAGTTTCGCGCTGTTCCCACCAGGCTGATGATCCGGATGCGCCATTCCGACGCCGACGATGACAACGCACAGCCGCTGAGTCACTACGTCGGGGCGAGCCTCGACCGTTATCTCGAGTCGCTCAACGGCGGCGCGCCGCCCACGGATCTCTATCGCATGGTGCTCGAGCAGGTGGAGCGCCCGTTGCTCGAACGGGTGCTGGACTACAACCGCGGCAACCAGTCCCGTGCCGCCGCCATGCTCGGCCTCAATCGCGGCACCCTGCGCAAGAAACTGCGCAGTTACAATCTCGATCAATAATCCGCCTCGCGGCGCGCCTCGTCCGACGACCCGCGCCGCGGGTTTTTTGTTTGCCACCATCGCCACGCCATGACTTCGACCCCTTTCGTCGCCCCCATCCGCCGCGCCTTGATCAGCGTCTCCGACAAGACCGGCGTGGCCGATTTCGCCCGCGCGCTGGTCGACAATCACGGCGTGGAAATCCTGTCGACCGGGGGCACCGCGCGCATGTTGCGCGAAGCCGGCGTGATGGTGACCGATGTCGCCACCCATACCGGCGCACCCGAGATCATGGACGGTCGCGTCAAGACGCTGCACCCGAAGATTCACGGCGGCATCCTGGGCCGGCGCGGCACCGACGACCCCGTGATGGCCGAACAGGACATCGCACCGATCGACCTGGTCGTGGTCAATCTCTACCCGTTCGAACAGACCATCGCCAAGCCCGGCACCGACCGCGCCACCGCGATCGAGACCATCGATATCGGCGGGCCGGCCATGCTGCGGGCCGCGGCGAAGAATCACGCCGATGTCACGCTGGTGGTCGACGGCGCCGATTATGCCGCCGTACTCGACGACCTGGCCGCGCATGGCGGCACGCTCGAGGCGACCCGGCAACGCCTAGCGGCCAAGGGATTCGCCCACACCGCGGCCTATGACCGCGCCATCGCGGCCTACCTCGCGGGCGAAGACCAGCCAGCCGGCGCCGGCACGTCCGACGTCCTGCCCGCGCGCCATGCGCCGGTCTACAGCAAGCGCGCCGATCTGCGCTACGGCGAGAATCCACACCAGCGCGCCGCGCTCTATGCCGACGGTCGGCGTACCGAAGCGAGCCTGGTCGATGCCCGCGTCGCCCAGGGCAAGCCGCTGTCCTACAACAACCTGGCCGATGCCGACGCCGCCCTGGCCTGCGTCAAAGCCTTCGATCAGGCGCCGGCCTGCGTGATCGTCAAGCACGCCAACCCCTGCGGCGTGGCCGTGGCGCCCGATCTCACGTCCGCCTATCGACGCGCCTTCGCCACCGATCCGGTCTCCTCCTTCGGCGGCATCATCGCGTTCAACGCCGAACTCGGCGCCGATACCGCCGAGGCGATCACCTCCAACCAGTTCGCCGAGGTCATTCTGGCCCCCGCGATCACCGAAGACGCACTGGCCGTGTTCGCTGGCAAGAAGAACCTGCGCGTGTTGATCACCGGACCCTGGCGAAAAACCGACAATGCCGGTCTCGCCATCAAGCAGATCGCCGGCGGCCTGCTGGTGCAGGACAACGACGACCAACTGCTCGACCGCCGCCAACTCAAGGCCGTGACCCGGATCGAGCCCACCGGCGAACAACTGCAGGACATGCTGTTTGCCTGGCGCGTGGCGAAATACGTCAAGTCCAATGCGATCGTCTATGCCCGCGACGGGGCGACCGTAGGCGTGGGCGCGGGCCAGATGAGCCGCGTGGATTCGGCCCGCATCGCGCGCCAGAAGGCGGCCGACGCCGAACTGGACGTGGCCGGTTCGGTGATGGCGTCGGACGCCTTCTTCCCGTTCCGCGACGGGATCGACACCGCCGCCGAGGCGGGCGTGGCCGCCGTAATCCAGCCGGGCGGCTCGATTCGCGACGAGGAAGTCATCGCGGCCGCCGACGAGGCAGGCATCGCCATGCTGTTCACCGGCATGCGGCATTTCCGGCACTGACCGGGGCCCGCGCGGTCGCGCGTTCGTGGCCGTGAGTGCGATACGCTGGGCGATCGGTTCGCAACAGCCATCGTGGGGACGCATATGACGACGAAGATCGCGCTGGTCACCGGCGCGGGGCGCGGCATCGGCCGCGCCTGCGCCATCGCACTCGACGCGGCGGGTTTCGAACTGGTGCTGACCGGCCGGCGCCAGGCACCGCTGGCCGAAGTCGCCGCCGAGCTGAGCGGCGACCCGCTGGTCGTGCCCAGCGACGTGGCCGATTCGACATCGGTGGACGCCCTGTTCGAACGGATCGAACGACGCTTCGGGCGGCTCGACCTGCTGTTCAACAACGCCGGGCGCAACATACCCGCCACTGAATTCGGCGATATCGACGAGGCCGACTGGCGCGCCCTGGTCGACGTGAACCTGACCGGTTCGTTTCTGTGCGCTCGCGCCGCTTATCGCCTGATGAAGCGACAGGCGCCCGCCGGCGGCCGCATCATCAACAACGGCTCGATCTCGGCGCATGTACCGCGCCCCGGCTCGGCGCCCTACACCGCGACCAAGCACGCCATCACCGGCCTGACCCGGTCGATCAACCTCGACGGCCGGGCGCACGCCATCACCTGCGGCCAGATCGACATCGGCAATGCCGCCAGCGACATGACCGAGGCCATGCCAAAAGGCGTACCGCAAGCCGATGGCCACCTGGCCGCCGAACCGGTGATGGCGGTCGACGACGTCGCGCGCGCGGTCTGCTTCATGGCGGAACTGCCGCCCGAGGCGAATGTGCCGTTCATGACGATCATGGCCAACGGCATGCCCTACATGGGCCGCGGCTGAACGGCGCCGGCGACCCGTCTCGGAGCGCGTTCATGCGCGCCACGTCATCGGGCAGCGTCTCGCCGCCGAACAGGCGGCGCGGATCGAGGGCGATCACCCGCAAGCCGGAAAAGATGCGGCCGAACCCGACAACCCGCGCCCGGTTCGACGTCGCGCCCGCCGAGCGATTGGCAGCGCAGCGCCGCGACTGTCGCGGCACGGGCAACGGCTGCGCGACCCCTCGAGCGTCCGCCCTGATCGCGCACGGCCTGAAACATAGCGCTATTGAATACGCATGGGTATAACAGCTATACCCACGTTTCAGACGGGCTTGCGCGGTCCGGGACAGCAGACCTGAGGAGAGGACACACCATGTCCGCAGCCATCGCCAGTGACAGCCCGACGATTCAACTCCATGCCGACGACGACGTCGCGATTGCGCGCCACGCGATCACGGCCGGTGAAACGCTGGGCGCCGCGGGCGTGACCGCGGTTTCGAACATCGCGGCCGGCCACAAGATCGCCACGCGCGCGATCGTGGCGGGCGAACCGGTGCTGCGCTACGGCCAGATCATCGGTTTCGCCTCTTGCGCGATCGAGGCCGGCGAGCACGTGCACATGCACAACCTGACCATGGGCGACATCCGTCCCGATTATGCGTTCTGCGAGGACGCCCGGCCCACCCGCTTTGTCGAGCAGCCGGCCACCTTCGCCGGCTATCGTCGTGCGGACGGCCGCGCCGGCACGCGCAACTATGTCGCGATCATATCCAGCGTGAACTGCTCGGCGACCGCGGCCCGGCATATCGCCGACGGGTTTCGCTTTTCCGGCGAACTGGACGCCTACCCCGACGTCGACGGCGTGATCGCGCTCACCCATCCGGGCGGCTGCGGCATGGCGGACTCGGGCGAAGGCTTCGAAACGCTCAGGCGCACTTTACAGGGCTATGCCGACCACCCCAATGTGGCTGCCGTGCTGTTCCTGGGGCTGGGCTGCGAGGTGATGCAGGTCGGCGGGCTGCAACGCATCGAGGGATTGCGCGCGATCAAGCCAGTACGCTCGATGACGATCCAGGCCAGCGGCGGCACCCGCCAGACCATCGAGCGGGCCACCGCACTGATCCGCGAGCTGCTGCCCGAGATCAACCAGGCCGCACGCGAGCCGATCCCGGCCTCCGAGTTATGTGTCGCGCTGCAGTGCGGCGGCTCGGACAGCTATTCCGGGATCACGGCCAATCCGGCGCTCGGCTATGCGGTCGACCGGCTGGTCGAACACGGTGGCACGGCGCTCCTGTCGGAAACGCCGGAGATCTACGGGGCCGAGCATCTGCTCACCCGCCGCGCCGTATCGCCGGAAGTGGCCGAGAAGCTGCTCGCCCGTATTCGCTGGTGGGAGGCCTATACCCGCCGCGAAGGCGCGGAAATGAACAACAATCCGTCGCCCGGCAACAAGGCGGGCGGCATCACCACGATTCTGGAAAAATCATTGGGTGCGGTCGCCAAGGGTGGCACCACGAATCTGGTGGATGTGTACCAGTATGCCGAGCGCGTGACCGCCCGGGGCTTGGTCTATATGGACACACCGGGCTACGACCCGGTGGCGGCCACCGGGCAGATCGCGGGCGGGGCCAATCTGGTCTGTTTCACCACCGGTCGCGGCTCGGCGTTCGGCGCCAAGCCCTCGCCCTCGATCAAGCTCGCCACCAACACGACGCTCTACGAACAGCAGCGCGAAGACATGGACCTCAACTGCGGCACTCTGGCGACCGGCGACGAGACGCTGGCCGAGTGCGGCGAGCGCATCTTCGCTCGCATGCTCGAAGTGGCCTCGGGCAAGTCCAGCAAGAGTGAAGAATTCGGCTACGGCGACAACGAGTTCGTGCCCTGGCAGCTGGGTGCGACCATGTAAGACCGCCGGCTCGGCCGGCGCTATTCCCGCTCGCCGGCGCGCATGCGTCGATAAACGCCGTAGTGCTGGTCGAGATGCACGCGCATCGCCCGGTCCGCAGCTTCGGGATCACCCCGCGTGATCGCTTCCAGGATGCGTTCGTGCGCAGCGAGCGCGATGCGATCCTGGCCGGGCTGCTCCAGCGCTACCGCGCGACGATCGTCCAACCATTGGGCCATGGCGTCGTGGACTGCGGTATAGACCGGGTTGTCCGGAATTGTGGCCAGCACGCGATGGAATGCGATATCGGTTCGCTTGAATTCGGCTTCGTCACCGAGCGTTTCGGCATTGGCTGACAACGCCGTGTGCAGCGCCGCGATATCGTCCGGGCCTGCATGTGCAGCGGCGTGTCGTGCCATCGCCGCCTCGAACAGCGCCCGCGCCTCCTGGAAATGGTGCTGGCCATCCACGTTCGACAACAGATGGCCCATGACACCGGACAGGCCGTTCAGCACCACGGCCGGGGTAGGCCGGATCACCCGGGCCCGCGACCCACTGGCCAGCGCGACCAGCCCCATCTTCTCCAACGAGAACAGCGCCTCCCGAATGGTCGGCCGTCCCACACCGAACTGTTCCATGAGCGCCCGTTCCGAGGGCAGGCGATCGCCCGGTTTGAAATACTCGGAAACGATGTCGTGTTCGAGTTGGCGGATGACCTGATCGGATAGTTTGGTCCGTTCGATTTGGTAGCGAGCCATTGGCGTTCCAAACGGCAGCGCCGGACAACCGATGCTGCACTGTGGGTATGTTCAGCCGGTTATTCTATTAACCTGGCACAAAAATAGATGATTTTTCGGGTTAATAGCGCGAGTATGCGACCGCGTGCTCGCCGCGACCATTGGCCGCGAAGACTTTGAAAATAAAAGACGGGCAGGCGCCGGCTTTTATTTTTGAAGGCGTTGAAAGCAGCTGATGAAGTCAGCTGCTTTGATGCCGAATTAACAATCGCCTTGCCGATGCGTGCGCCCCGGCCCAGGCGGGTGCCCGTGCACAGGACTGCCCGTGACCGAGGTCATATTCGAGCCCGGCATCCGCGCCTGTACCACCCAGTTGAGACGACCATGCACAGCCGCTTGCGACCAACCGGCTCGATCACGCGCCTGTCCCTCTGCCCCGTATCGATCTTCGACGAAAGCGTATGTTGCGCATACTCGGTCGCGCTGATAAATCTATTGAGACTGGTATAAAAGGTTGACAGGATATCTTCAAGCCTGCGCCCGCTACGCCAGTCGTGGATTAGAACAAAGACTCGGTCACACCAGAGGAGCGACTCATGAAACGCAGGGATCTTCTTAAACAGGCTGCGGGCGGCCTTGGCTCAGCCATGCTCATGGGCTCGCTTCCCTCGCTGGCCTGGGCCGACAACTCGAGCTGCTACAAGGCCTGGAGCGGCAGCACCCAGACGTTTTCCTGGCCGCATACCAAGAAGCCTCCCTATCGGATCGCGCTGAGCAATTCGTACATCGGCAACGAATGGCGCGCCGAGATGGCGACGATCGCGAAAATGTATGCCAATCGTCCGGCAGTCAAGAAGCTGATCAAGGACTTCAAGAGCTCCAGTGCCGGCAACGACGTCAACGCTCAGATCGCCCAGATCAACCAGATGATCCTGAGCGGCGTGGACGCCATCGTGCTCGATGCCGCTAGCCCGACCGGGTTGAATTCGACCATCGAGAAAGCCGCCAGCGCCGGCGTGCTGGTGGTGTCCTTCGACAACGTGGTGACCACCGACAAGGCGATCACGATCAATCAGGACCAGTTCGACATGGGCAAGCGCTGGGCCGATTTCGTGATCAAGCACACCGGCGGCAAGGGCCATGTGCTCGTGGTTCGCGGCGTGGCCGGCACCTTCGTCGATCAGCAGCGCTACAAGGGCGGCAAGTCGGTGTTCGACAAGCATTCCGGTATCAAGACCACCGAGGTCTACGGCAACTGGGATAACGGCACCGCGCAGAAGGTCACGGCCAATGCCATCGCCTCCGGAGCCCAGTTCGATGCGGTCTGGAGCGAGGGCGGCGACAGCGGCGTGGTCAACGCCTTCAAGCAGCACAACCGCAAGATGCCGCCGATTGCCGGCGAAGCCGAGAACGGTTTCCGGCTCGCCGCCGCCAAGGATGGTTTCCCCATGCTCTCGATCGGCCAATCGGCCGGCCTGGTCGCGCTGTCGATGAAGGTCGCGCTCAGCGTCCTGCAGGGCGAAAAGGTGCCGCAGTCGATCCAGTCGCCGTTGAACGTGGTGACCAACCACAACCTCGAGAAAGGCAAGAACTACTTCACCGGGGTGCCGGACAGTTTCTTCGACGCGGTGAGCGTGCCGGACTGCGGCCTGCACTTCGACGCCAAGCAGGTCTATCACGGCATCGGCTGATCCGGCGATCGCCTGTATTGCGGGCGGGCCCCGAGTGTCCCGCCCGCCCTTCGCGGTTTTTTGTGTAACCGACTGTGAGCGCCCCCATGGCCGATTCATCCGGACCCGGTGCGTCCCACGACGCGCCGGCCCTCGAAGCGAGCGGCATCGCCAAACATTTCGCCGGCACCATCGCCCTCGACGACGCCGACTTCAGCTGTCGTCGCGGCGAAGTCCATGTGCTGCTCGGCGCCAACGGCGCCGGCAAGAGCACCCTGGTCAAGATCCTGTGCGGGGTGCAGCCGCCCGACGCCGGCACGATTCGTCTGTCCGGCGAGCCGGTGCAGCTCCGCAACCCGATCCGGGCCGCCGAACTCGGAGTGGCCGCCGTGTTCCAGGAGCTGTCGCTGGCTCCGCATCTGACCGTGGCCGAAAACATCATGCTCGCGCACGAACCGACCGGGCCGCTCGGCCAGATCCGTGGCCGCGAACTCCGTCGCCGCGTGACCGATCTGTTCGAACAGATCGGCATCGATCACATCAAACCCAATACGCTGACCGGGCGGCTGACGCTGGCCGATCAGCAGCTGGTCGAAATCGCCAAGGCCCTGTCGCACGACCCGAAGACGCTGATCGTCGACGAAGGCACCTCGGCGCTCGGCCGGGAAGAAGTCCGGCGATTGTTCGATCTGCTGGGCCGGCTGCGTGAACGCGGCACGGCGATCATATTCATCTCGCACCGGATGGCCGAAGTCCGCGAGATCGCCGACCGGCTGACCGTGTTCCGCAACGGTACCAACGTCGGCACGGTCGATGCCGCGGACATGGACGAGAGCCATCTGGTGGAACTGATGCTCGGCGAACGCATCGAGCAGTCTTTTCCCGACCGGGCACCGCAACCGGCCGACAAGGACCCCCTGCTAGACGTCGCGAACCTGAGTGCCGGCGAACTGCTCCACGACATCAGTTTTCAGCTGCGCCGCGGTGAGGTACTGGGCGTGGCCGGCCTCGAGGGTCAGGGTCAGGGCGACCTGCTGCTGGCGCTGTTCGGGATGGTGCGGCGGCTGTCCGGCGAAGTGCGGGTGGCCGGCAAGCCGGTACATCTGGGTTCGCCCTGGAAGGCGATCCGGGCCGGATTCGCGCTGATTCCGGAGGACCGCAAGACCCAGGGGCTTCTGCAGCCGCTGTCGCTGCGCGAAAACATCGTGCTCGCCAGCCTGAAGGTTTTGAGCCGTGGCGGCCTGATCGACCGCGCGCGCGAGCGTCGTACCGCCGAGGAAGGCATGCAGCGCATGGAGATCAAGGCCGCCAGCATGGAAACGCCGGTGGCCGCGCTGTCCGGCGGCAACCAGCAGAAGGTGGTGATCGCCAAGTGGCTGGAGACCGGCGGCGATATCTTTCTGTTCTACGACCCGACCCGCGGCGTGGATGTCGGCACCAAGCGCGCGTTCTACGAACTGATCGGCGAACTGGCGCAGGCCGGCAAGGCGGTCCTGCTCTACAGCACCGAATTGTCCGAACTGGTCGGCGTCTGTCATCGCGTACTGGTCATGAACGACCGCCGCATCGCCGAGACGCTGGAGGGCACGGACATTACGGAAAACGCCATCCTCGCCGCCTCGCTGGGCGTTCGGGAGCACGCCGGCACCGAGTCTGCGTCCGCCGCCGCCCATCGGAATACCGGAGCCGCCTCGTGATCGTCGAACGCTATTACAGTTCCCTGACCGCCATCATCGGCCTCGTGCTGCTGGCCATCCTATTCGCCTATATCCAGCCCATGATCCTGTCGCCGTTCGGCGTGACCATGTCGGTCAATCAGGGCACCACGCTCGCGCTGGCCGCCCTGGCCCAGCTCGTGGTGGTGTTGACCGGCGGTGTGGATCTGTCGGTCGGCGCGATGGTGGGACTGACCAATGCGATCGCGGCGACCTACATGGGCACCCACCCGGCGATCGCCACCGCGGTGCTCATCGGCACCTTGTTCGCCGGCACCCTGGCCGGCTTTGTCAACGGGCTGATCGTGGCCTACGGGCGCATCCAGCCCATCATAGTCACCCTGGCCACGCTGTATATCTACACCGGCATCGGGCTGCTGGTCCGCCCGCAGCCGGGCGGGACGGTGCCCGGCGGCTTCGCCAACGCGCTGACCGGTTCCTGGGGCTACCTGCCCTACGCGCTGATCCTTCTGCTCGGGGTCGTCGGCCTTGCCTGGGTGCCGCTGATGCGCTCGCGGCTCGGCCGCGCGATCAAGGCCATCGGCGACAACCGCAGCGGGGCGCGCGTGTCCGGCATCTCGGTCGCCCGGACCGAGCTCTGGGCCTATACCGCCGGCGGCTTCTTCGCGGCCTGTGCCGGCATTTTCCTCACCGCCCAGACCACCTCCGGCGATCCGACCATCGGCACCAGCTATACCCTGAACTCTGTGGCCGCCGTGGTGTTCGGCGGCGCAGTACTCGGTGGCGGACGCGGCATCGCCCTCGGCCCGATCTGCGGCGCCTACTTTCTCTCGCTGCTGATCAGCGTGCTGTTCGCCAGCGGCGTATCGCCCTTCTATCAGAACCTGCTGCAGGGCGCGATCCTCGTCATCGTGCTGGCGACAGCCAATGTCTGGCGGCTGCGCACGCGGCACTGGCTCAACGTGATGTCCAATTAGTGTCCTGTCATGGGTATTTTGTCGCATTCAGCGAGGCGGCGCGCGTTCGTGGCAAGGCGCGACGCGCCGGCCAGGGCATCCCCCTGGCCAAGCGGCGCAACGCCGTCCACGGGCGCGCGCCGCCTCGCCCCATACCCCATATCCCGAAGGGAACGCCTGTGCGGGCCCACCACCGCGTTGCGCTCCTTTGCCATAGGCTCGCTATGGCGCAGTCGCGCGCCTTGTGCTAGGCCCGCACAGGCGTTCTGAATACGACAAAATACCCATGACAGGACACTGGCCGATATGAACAACGCATCCGAATCCAAACGCGCGGTGGCCCTGCCGTCCTGGCTGTTCCAGGGCGTGACGATCTCCTACATCCTGCTGGTCGTGCTGTTCGGGGTCGCCGCGGCGATCAATCCGCACTATGCGTCCTGGGACAACATCCGCAACCTGCTGCAGATCGGCGCCTTCATCGGCGTGATCGCGGTCGGCCAGACGCTGGTCATCATCACCGGCCAGATCGATCTGTCAGTGCCGTGGAATCTGACCTTCTCGGCGATCCTGATGGCCACCCTGATGAGCCACGGCACCAGCACCCCGGTGGCCATCGCCGCCGCGCTGGCCTCGGGCACGCTGGTCGGCCTGTTCAACTCGATCGGCACGGCGATATTCCGTATCCATTCGCTGGTCTGGACGCTGGGCACCAACGCGCTCATGCAGGGCGCGACGCTGGTCTATACCCATGCCCAGCCGCCCAAGGTGAATGTGCCGCCCTTCGTAAGGGCCCTCGGCGCCGGCAACCTGTGGGGCATTCCGGTGCCGCTCCTGGTGTGGATCGTGGCCGCGATATTCGCGCTGGTGATACTCCACCGGACACGCTTCGGCCGCTATCTGTATGCCATCGGCAACAACGAGTCGGCCCTGTTCCTGTCCGGTGTGGACAGCCGCAAGGTCTATCTCGGCGCCTACGCCATCTCCGGCTTCTGTGCCGCGCTCGCCGGCATCATGCTCACCGGCTATTCGTCGCAGACCTATCTCGGCATGGGCAGCGGCTATCTGCTGGTGCCGGTGGCCGCGGTGATCATCGGCGGCACCAATATCATGGGTGGCTCCGGCGGCTATCTGGGTTCGATTTCCGGCGCGATGATCGTGGTGCTGCTGCAATCGGTGCTGTCGACCGTCCAGATCCAGGAGGCCGGCAAGCACATCATCTTCGGCTCGATCATCATCATCCTGCTGCTGCTCTATGGCCGCGAGAAACTCAGCACCCACTGATTCAAACCGAGGACATCGAGCGATGGGCAATACGGTCGAATATCTCGATCCGCGTTTCCACGATATGACCCAGCCGAACGCCCGGCTCGAGCGGCTGCATACCGGCTCGCTCTGGTGCGAAGGGCCGGTCTATATCGCCGATACGGATGTCGTTCTCTGGAGCGATATTCCCAACGACCGCATCCTGCGCTGGACACCGGCCGGCGATGTCGGCGTATTCCGCCAACCGAGCCGGCATGCCAACGGCCATACCCGCGACCGCCAGGGGCGACTGATCAGCTGTGAACATGGCGGCCGGCAGGTCACGCGTACCGAGCACGACGGGCGCGTCACGGTACTGGCCGACCGCTACGACGGCGGCCGGCTGAACTCACCCAACGACGTGGTCGTGGCCGCGGACGACAGCATCTGGTTCACCGACCCGCCCTACGGCATCCTGAGCGACTACGAAGGCCACAAGGCCGAATCGGAACAAGCGGGCTGTTTCGTCTTCCGGCTCGACACGGAGTCGGGCGAACTGACGGTCGTCGCGGACGATTTCGTACGGCCGAACGGGCTGGCTTTCTCACCGGACGAAGGCACGCTCTACATTTCGGATACGTCACGCTCGCACGACCCGAACGGTTATCATCACATTCGCGCCTTCGACGTGATCGCGGGCCGCCGATTGGAAAATTCGCGCGTGTTCGCGGTGGTCGAGCCGGGTGTGTCCGACGGCTTTCGCGTGGATACCGACGGCAATATCTGGACCAGCGCAGGCGACGGCGTGCAGTGCTTTGCGCCGGATGGCAGGCTGCTCGGCAAGATCCACGTCCCCGAGACCGTGTCCAACCTGACATTCGGCGGGCCGCGCCGCAATCGATTGTTCATCACCGCCAGTCGTTCGCTGTATGCGATCTACGTGGCCCAGAACGGCGCGCAGTGGCCGTGAAACAGCCGTCGGCTAGCCAGCCGAGGTGAGCGTGACAACGACCTGACGCGAATGCCGCGAACTGCGGTGTTCGTAGAGATAGATGCCCTGCCAGGTGCCGAGATTGAGCCGGCCGCCGGTGATCGGCACGGTGACGTCCATGCCGGTGAGAATCGAGCGGATATGGCCGGGCATATCGTCCGGGCCTTCCATGGTGTGCACATACATCGGATCGCCGTCCGGCACGGTGCGGCGCATCCAGGTCTCGACATCTTCACGCACGGTGGGATCGGCATTTTCGCAGATCATCAGGCTGGCCGAGGTGTGCTTGATGAACACATGCGCCAGCCCGGTCTCGATGCCCGCCTCGCGCACGACGGCGTCGACATCGCGCGTGATATCCCGCGTCGAACGGCCAGGCGTGTCATAGGTCAGCGTCTGTTGCATGGCTTCAAGGGACTCCAGAATACTGCGCTACAGGCTAACGCGCCCGGCAAATCCTGTGTGCCGGATCGACTCTCTTATCTCCCGCGCAGAAAATGTCGCTGGAAAGTGCAATTTCCGTAAGACAAGTCCGCAAATGAACGCTAAAAACGCAAATGAAGTCATAATTTTTAGATATGAACTTTCGTTCACCGAACCGCTTCGTTCAATGTTTTATTTGCGCTCATTCGCGTTCATTTGCGGACTGCAAACAGACCGTCCTAAGCCATCGCGTTGAGTTTCTCGACCATCATCTGGTTGACTTCCTTGGGATTGGCCTTGCCTTTGGAGGCCTTCATCACCTGGCCGACCAGGAAGCCGACGACCTTGGTCTTGCCGTCCAGATACTGCTGCACCTGATCGGGATTGTTGGCGATCGCTTCGTCGACGAACGACTCGATGGCGCCGGTGTCGGTGATCTGCTTCAGGCCCTTGGCTTCGATGATGGCGTCGGCCGAGTCGCCCTCGCCCGCCACCAGCGCGTCGAACACCTGCTTGGCGATCTTGCCGGAGATGGTGTTATCGTCGACGCGCGCGATCAGCCCGCCGAGTTGGGCGGCGCCCACGGGCGCCTCGCCGATCGACAGACCGTCGCGGTTCAGTACACCCGCCAGTTCGGTGCTGATCCAGTTGGACGCGGGTTTGCCGAGCTTGGCTTTATCCGAACCGGCGGCGGCAACGGTCGCCTCGAAATAATCGGCCCAGACGCGCGAGGCGGTGAGCGCGGCCGCATCGGCCGTGGACAGCCCGTATTCGGCCTCGAACCGCTCGGCCTTGGCGCCCGGCAACTCCGGCATATCGGCACGCACCGTTTCGATGAACGCCGCGTCGATGGCTACCGGCAACAGGTCCGGATCGGGGAAGTAGCGATAGTCGTGGGCTTCTTCCTTCGAGCGCATCGAGCGCGTCTCGCCGGAATCCGGGTCGAACAGGCGCGTTTCCTGCACGATCGTGCCGCCACCCTCGATCACGTCGATCTGGCGCTCGATCTCGAACTCGATCGCTTTTTCCAGGAACCGGAAGGAGTTGACGTTCTTGGTTTCGGTGCGCGTACCGAATTCGGTCGAACCGACGGGCCGCACCGACACGTTCGCATCCACCCGGAACGAGCCTTCGGCCATATTGCCGTCGCAGATGCCGAGATAGGTCACCAGCGAATGCAGCTTGCGCGCATAGGCTGCGGCCTCGGCGGCGCTCGCCATTTCCGGCTCCGACACGCATTCCACCAGGGGCGTGCCCGCACGGTTCAGATCGATGCCGGTGGCGCGATCGAACGCATCGTGCAGCGACTTGCCGGCATCCTCTTCCAGATGCGCCCGGGTGATGCCGATGCGCTTGGCCGCACCCTCGCCCACCGTGATGTCCAGATGGCCGCCCGCCACGATCGGCAGTTCGAACTGGCTGATCTGGTAGCCCTTGGGCAGGTCGGGATAGAAGTAATGCTTGCGCGCGAACACCGATCTCGGCGCGATATCGGCGTCGATGGCCAGGCCGAACAGGGTCGCCATGCGGATGACTTGTTCGTTGATCACCGGCAGCACGCCGGGCATGGCCACGTCGACCGCATTGGCCTGGGTGTTCGGCTCGGCGCCGTAGGCCGTGGGCGCGGTGGAGAAAATCTTGCTTTCGGTCGCGAGCTGGATATGCACTTCCAGCCCGATCACGGCTTCCCAGTTCATGGCTTGCCTTCCTTACTCGAAACCCGGCGGGCGGCGGGTGTGCCAGTCCGTGGCCTGCTGGTAGCTATGCGCGGCATTCAGCAGACGACCTTCCTCGAACCAAGGCGCGATCAGCTGCAGCCCGACCGGCAATCCGTCGACGAAGCCGGCCGGCACCGACATGCCGGGCACCCCGGCCAGACTGGCGGGCAGCGTGTAGACATCGTTCAGATACATCGCGACCGGATCGTCGACCTTTTCGCCGATCGGGAAGGCCGGCGCCTGGGTCACCGGCGCGGCGATCAGATCCACCTTGGCGAAGGCATCGTGGAAGTCGCCCGCGATCAGCCGCCGGGTCTTCTGTGCCTTCAGGTAATACGCATCGTAATAGCCGGCCGACAGCACGTAGGCCCCCATCATGATGCGGCGCTGGACCTCGGGCCCGAAGCCCTCGGCTCTGGAGCGGGTATACAGATCGTCCAGATCGACCGGATCGGCGCAGCGATAGCCATAGCGCACGCCGTCGAAGCGCGCCAGATTGGACGACGCCTCTGCCGGTGCGATCACGTAGTAGGTCGACACCGCGAGATCGGTATGCGGCATATCGATTTCCACCACATGCGCGCCGAGCGCCCTCATCTCGCCAATCGCGGCCTCGATCACCGCACGGCTGCCGGCTTCCAGACCCTCGGCGAAATATTCACGCGGCAAGCCGATCGTCAGGCCGGCGATATCGCCGGTAAGCTGGCTGGCGTAATCCGGCACATCACGCTCGACACTGGTGGAATCGCGGGTGTCGAAACCGGCCATGGCGCCCAGCACATGCGCGCAGTCCGCCGCCGAGCGCGCGAAACAGCCGCCCTGATCGAGGCTGGAGGCGAACGCGATCATACCGTAGCGCGAAACCCGTCCGTAGGTCGGCTTGATCCCGGTCACACCGCAGAACGCCGCCGGCTGGCGGATCGAGCCGCCGGTGTCAGTGCCGGTGGCCGCCGGCGCCAGGCCCGCGGCCACCGCGGCGGCCGAGCCGCCCGACGAGCCGCCGGGCACATAGTCGAGGTGCCACGGGTTTTTCACCGCGCCGTAGAAACTGTTCTCGTTGGACGACCCCATGGCGAATTCGTCCATGTTCGCCTTGGCCAGCGTCACCGTGCCGGCCGCCTGCAACCTCTCCACCACGGTGGCATCGTAAGGTGCGATGAAGTTATCGAGCATGCGCGAGGCGCAGCTTGTCTTCACGCCGCGGGTGCAGAAGATGTCCTTGTGAATGATCGGCAGGCCGGCCAGCGCGCCGGCGGCACTCGCATCAAGCGCCGTCGCGCGTTCGCGGGCGGCCTCGTCGGTGCGTGTGATCAGCGCATTGAGCGTCCCGGCATGGGCCTCGATCCGATCGAGATAGGCCTCGGCCATCTCCGCCGCGCTCAGCTCGCCGGCCGCGCGCGCCGCAATCAGTTCGGCGATGGAGCGTTCGTGGATCATTCGATCACCTTCGGCACGCGATACAGCCCTTCGGCGGTGTCCGGCGCGATGGCCTGAAACGCCTCGCGATCGACCGTGGCCTGCGCCACGTCCGGGCGCAGGCGCGCGGTCAGATCCAGCGGGTGGGACATCGGCTCGACATTATCGGTATCGGCGGATTCCAGATGATCGACCACATCCAGTATGCTGGACAACTGGGTCGCGTACTCGGCGATGGCGCCCTCATCCAGCCCCAGTCGGGCCAGGCGGGCGACCTTGCGCACGTCATCGGCGGTCAGGCTCACGGCGGTAATCTCGTCGTTTGGATTCGTTTACGGGCGCGGCGGCCGCGCGGCGGCAGAACGTAGCATAATAACGCTATCCGCGGTCATGGCTCATCCCGCGCCCACCTTTTCAGTGGGATATGAGCGGTCGAGCGTTGCCGCGCCCGCGCGCCGTTGCTAGCATTGCGCACCTTTAGAGGGACCTTCGACCTGTTCGCGATCGGATCCGGGGCCGAAGGTGGTTTGCATCGACGCCCGTCGATGTCAGGTGCGCGCTACGCGCGTCATATTTGCTGTGCTCGGTGAGCCTCATGCTGGAAAACTTTCGCGGCCTGTTCGTCAACGATCTCTCGATCGATCTCGGGACGGCCAATACCCTGGTCTATGCGCGCGATCGGGGCATCGTGCTCAACGAGCCCTCGGTGGTGGCGGTGCGCACCGACACCCGCGGCGGCAAGCGCATCGAGGCGGTCGGCACCGACGCCAAGCGCATGCTCGGGCGCACACCGGCGTACATCAGCACGATCCGGCCGCTCAAGGACGGTGTGATCGCCGACTTCACGGTCACCGAGAAGATGCTGCAGCACTTCATCCGCAAGGTGCACCGCAAGCGCTTCCTGCGGCCGATGACGCGCGTGCTGGTCTGTGTGCCGTACGGTTCGACCCAGGTCGAGCGCCGTGCCATCCGCGAGTCCGCCTCCAATGCCGGCGCGCGGCGCGTGTACCTGGTCGACGAGCCCCTGGCCGCGGCCATCGGCGCCGGCATCCCGATCAGCGAGGCGCGCGGCTCGATGGTGCTCGACATCGGCGGCGGCACGTCGGAAGTCGCCGTGATCTCGCTCAACGGCATCGTCTATGCCGAATCCGTGCGCACCGGTGGCGACAAATTCGACGAGGCGATCGTCAATTACGTGCGCCGGCAATACAACATGCTGATCGGCGAAACCACCGCGGAATCCATCAAGCACCAGATCGGCACCGCCTTCCCGGGCCACGAGATCAAGGAGATCGAAGTGGTGGGCCGGCACATGTCGGCCGGCGTGCCGCGCAGTTTTACGCTCAATTCCAACGAAGTGCTAGATGCGCTGCAGGAGCCGCTGTCCAACATCGTCTCGGCGGTCAAACTAGCGCTGGAGTCCACGCCGCCGGAGCTGGGCTCGGACGTGGCCGAACGGGGCATCGTGCTGACCGGCGGCGGCGCACTGCTCGCCGATCTGGACAAACTGCTGTCGGAGGAGACGGGCCTGCCGGTGATCGTCGCCGACGACCCGCTGACCTGCGTGGCCCGCGGCGGCGGCATTCTCCTGGAGATGATCGATCGCAAGTCGGGCGCACTGTTCGCACTCGAATAGTCGACGTTGCATGGGCCCGCCCTGCGGGCCTAACTTTGGTGCGATGCCGGACCGTCGGCTGTCGCCATTCGCTCCCCCGGGACGAGCCGTCTTGACTCGATGAGCCAACTGTTACGCGTTGTTGCCCTGATTGAACGCCCCGCCCGCGCACGACCACGCCGGGCCGCGGACGATCAACGCTGGCCGGCGGCCGGGAAGTCGCGCTAGTGCTCGGGCTGTCCGACGACGACAAACCACGTTTTCTGGGCCGCCGGATCGCGCCCGGGCTGAAGCTCGTGGCGATCACGATCATTTCCATCGTGCTGATGATGGTCGACAACGCGCACGACAGTCTGTCGTCGGTGCGCGGCGTGCTTGCGGTCGCGCTCGAGCCGGTCCAGACGGCGGCCGAAATACCGGGCGACGCCTCGAATTACCTCAAGAACTACTTCGATCGCGGCGACCTGATCCAGAAGAACAAGCAGCTGTCGCAGAAGGTGCTGCTGCTTCAGGGCCGACTGCAGCAGCTGGCGGCGCTGCAGGCGGAGAACGAACGCATCCGCGCCCTGCTGGCCTCGGCCAGCTCGATCGATCAGAACGTGCTGATAGCGCGGATACTGTCGGTCAGTCCCGATCCGTATCGCCAGTACGTCAAACTCAACAAGGGCAGTTCGGACGGCGTGTTCGTCGGCCAGACCCTGGTCGACGCCCATGGCATCATGGGGCAGGTGACCAATGTCACGCCGCTGGACTCGCGCGCGATCCTGATCAGCGATCCGAACAATGGAATCCCGGTCCAGATCAACCGCACGGGGTTGCAGACCATCGCCCAGGGCACCGGCAGCTCGGAGGCGTTGACGCTGCCGTTTCTGCCCAACAACGCCAACGTCAAGGTCGGCGACCTGCTGGTGTCCTCCGGGCTCGGCGGACGCTATCCGGCGAACTATCCGGTGGCCAAGGTCACGCGTGTGGTGCATCGTCCGGGCCAGGAATTCCTCTCCGTGACGGCCCGGCCAACGGCCCATCTTGATCGCGGGCGCGAGGCCCTGCTGGTCTGGAACACGACTGATCACACACAATCGACACCGGATAATGCCGGCAAATCGGGCAAATCCGCCGGGAATAACGGCGATGGCGCCAGCGGCACGCCCGGGCAATGATCATCAATCAACGCGTCAGTGGTCTGCTGATCGTGGTCAGCCTGGCCGTCTCTCTGGTGGTCACGTTGTTGCCGATGCCGGCAGCCATTGCCGCCGCTCGACCGGCGTTCTATACCATGACGGTGCTGTTCTGGACCGCGAACCAGCCCCGTTGCTTCGGGCCGGTCGCGGCCTGGTTCGCGGGACTGGCGATCGACGTGCTCTACGGCACGCCGTTTTCCGAGCACGGCCTGGCCATGGCGGTCGCCGCCTATGTCGTGGTCAAGGCGCGCGGGTTGTTGTGGAGTTTTCCGCTGATCCAGCAGGGCCTGCTGATGCTGCCGGTATTCGCCCTCTACGAGTTCGTTCTGTTCTGGATTGACGGGGCGTCCGGGCTGGACGTAAACCAGTGGTGGCGCTGGCTTCCGGTACTGTCCTCGGCGGCGCTCTGGCCGATCTGGGCGTTTGTTCTGGAACGGATCGCCGAATTAGAGGTCGGATAGTCCACAAGGGGTACCACCGGGCCGCTACGGCATGTCTTCGAACGCGCCGCGGCGGCCCCATGCCGAACATCAGGATGATTACGAGCGGATATGGCCGCGGACGACGCAATCAAAAACCACGCGGCCGAGCGACGCCTGTTTCTCATTCGCACGGTGGCGGCCAGCCTGCTGCTGCTGACCTTGATCGGCATGCTGATCGCGCGTGTCGTGTACCTGCAGGTGTATAAACACGGCTACTACGAGACGCGCTCGCAGGACAATCGCATGCGCGTGGAGGCGGTGCCGCCGGTACGCGGGCTGATCTACGACCGTCACGGCAACCTGCTGGCCAACAACGAACCGGCGTACCGGCTGGAAATCGTGCCCGAACAAGTCAGCGACAGCGTGAAATCGACCATTGCAAGGCTGTCGAAGATCGTCGACATCAGCAAGGCCGACAAGCAGCGCTTTTATTCGCGCGAGAAGCAGACACCGTCGTTTCGTGGCACGCCGATACGGCTGAGCCTGAATCAGGCCGAGGTCGCCCGCTTCGAAGTCAACCGCGACCGTTTTCCGGGCGTGGATATTCGCGCCGGGCTGACGCGCAACTACCCGCTCGGCAAGTACGCCTCGCACCTGGTCGGCTATGTCGGCGGCATCACCGCCTCCGATCTCGTCGGCCGGAACAAAAAGCGCTATCGCGGCTCATCGCATATCGGCAAGGCCGGCGTGGAATTGTCGTACGAGTCGCGGCTGCACGGCTATCCGGGCTCGCGCGTGGTCGAGACCAACGCCGCCGGGCGCGCCCTGCGCCAGCTCGACATGCACCCGGCCACCGCCGGCGATAGCCTCGTGCTCACGGTCGATTCGGCGCTGCAGAAGATCGCCTACAACGCCCTGGGCGACCAGGACGGCGCGGTGGTCGCGCTCAACCCGGACACCGGCGGCGTACTCGCCATGGTCAGCAAGCCGGGATACAACCCCGACCTGTTCGTCAACGGCATCAGCCACGCCAACTACACGCGGCTGCTCCACAGTCCGCACAAGCCGCTGTACAACCGCGCATTGCAGGGCCAGTACCCGCCGGGGTCGACGATCAAGCCGTTCATGGCCATTGCCGCACTGGAAACCGGGGTGATCGATCCGAACAAGAAAGTGTGGTGTCCCGGCTACATTACCCTGCCCGGTTCGAAGCATCGGTATCGCGATTGGAAACGCTCCGGCCAGGGCTGGATCAATCTGACCCAGGCGATCGAGCGCAGTTCCGACGTCTATTTCTACAAACTGGGCATGAAACTCGGCATTGACAATATCCATCGCTACGGTTCGATGTTCGGTTTCGGCCAGAAGACCGGTATCGATCTGCCGCGGGAGAATGCCGGCATCATGCCCTCGCGCGCATGGAAGCACGCCAACCGGCACCTGCCCTGGTACCCGGGCCAGACGCTGATCACCGTGATCGGCCAGGGCTACATGACCGCCACGCCGCTGCAGCTGGCTCAGGCGGTGAGCGAGATCGCCAAACGCGGGCACGCCTACAAGCCGCACGTGCTCAAGGCCTGGAAAGATCCGCAGACCCATACCACCACCGACTACAAGCCGAAGGCGCTGCCGCCGATCGAACTCAAGGACAAGCGCCACTGGAACATCGTCATCAACGCCATGAAGGGCGTGATCGACAATCCGCACGGCACCGCCCATTACTACGTCGGCCAGCATCTGAAGTACCCGATCGCGGGCAAGTCGGGCAGTGCCCAGGTGGCGGATCTGCCGCAGAATGAAGTGGCACCGGATCTCGACAGCGTTCCGCGTCGTCTGCGCGAACACGCGTTGTTCATCGCCTTTGCGCCGATCCAGCATCCCAAGATCGCGGTCGCGGTGGTGGTCGAGCACGGTGGCGGCGGCTCCAGCGTGGCCGGCCCGATCGCCCGGCGCGTGATCGACAGTTACCTGGACAGCCTGCCGAACAGCAAGACACTGCAAGCCAACCAGCCGGGCCACAAGACAGGCACCGACTCATGAGCACGACCACCCGTGAACGTCCGGCGACGCTATCGGAATGGCTGGCCCACTGGCACATCGATGTACAGCTGTTCGCCGCGCTGCTCTGCTGCGCCCTGCTCGGGCTGTTCGTGCTGTACAGCGCCTCGGGCCGCTCGGCCAACGTCGTGATCGATCAAGCGATACGCCTGGGCATCGGCCTGTCCGCCATGATCGCCCTGGCCCAGGTCCCGCCGCACTGGTATCGCGCCGCGGCACCCTGGGTTTATGTACTCGGACTGGTGCTGCTGGTCGCGACCCTGGTGCTCGGCGATGCGGCCATGGGCGCCAGGCGCTGGCTCGATCTCGGCGTTGTGCGTTTCCAGCCATCCGAGATCTCGAAGCTGGTGGTGCCGCTGACCATCGCCGCATACTTCCATTATCGCAGTCTGCCGCCCAGGCTTAGCGACATCGCGAAGGCCGGTCTCATCATCGCCATGCCGGTGGCACTCGTGGTGCGACAACCGGATCTGGGCACCGCGCTGCTGATCGTGGCCGGCGGCGGCTTCGCGCTGTTCTTCGCCGGACTGCGCTGGCGCATCATCATCCTGTTGCTGGTACTCGCCGCGGCCGCCGCCCCGCTGGTGTGGTTCAACCTCCACGACTACCAGCAACAACGGATACTCACCTTCCTCAACCCGGCGCGCGATCCGCTCGGGGCGGGTTATCACATCACCCAATCCAAGATCGCCATCGGCTCGGGCGGCGTATTCGGCAAGGGCTGGCTCAACGGCAGCCAGGCTCATCTGAATTTCCTGCCGGAATCGGATACCGACTTCGTGTTCGCCGTCTATGCCGAAGAGACCGGCCTGTTCGGCGTGCTCGGCCTGATGGCGATCTATGGCTTCATCGTCGCCCGCGGGCTGTTCATCGCAGTCAAGAGCCAGGATACGTTCCAGCGCCTGACCGCGGCCAGCCTGTCGCTGACCTTCTTCTTCTATGCGTTCGTGAACATGGGCATGGTCGCCGGGCTGCTACCCGTGGTCGGCGTTCCATTACCACTGATTTCCTTCGGCGGCACGTCGATGGTCATGCTGCTGGCCTCGTTCGGCATCGTGATGTCGATCCACACCCACCGGAAGTTGCTCGCAACATGACGACTCTCAACCTCGGACCGGCGCTGAGCGCCGCCTTGGCGCTGACCTTCACCCTTGCTCTGACCGTCGGGCCCGCGGCGCATGCGGATACGCCCAAAGGCGATTACGCCGACTCGGCAGCCGGTCACAAACTGATCGAGCGCTTGAAGCGAGAGAAGAACATCCCGAAAGCGACCACACGCAAACTGCTGGCCGAGGCGAAATACAAACCCGGGATCATCGCCAAGATGCGCAAGCCGGCGGAGAAGACGCTGACCTGGGCCAATTACCGCCCGATCTTCGTCCAGCCCAAGCGCGCCCGCCAGGGGGCAGCCTATATCAACGCGCACCGCAAGCTGTTCGAAAAAGCGCAGGCAAAGTACGGCGTGCCCGCCTATATGATCGCGGCCATCCTGGGTGTGGAAACACGCTACGGCCGCTACATCGGCAAGGATCGCGTACTCGATGCGCTGTCCACGCTGGCCTTCGACTATCCCGAGCGCTCAACCTTCTTCACCAAGGAACTGGGTGAATTCATCGCCCTCTGCGTCAAGAATAAACTCGACTGCACCCACGATGTCGGCTCCTACGCCGGCGCCATGGGGCTCGCCCAGTTCATGCCGTCGAGCTATGCCGCCTACGCGGTCGATGGCAACGGCGACGGCCGGCGCGATCTCTGGCACGAACCGGCCGACATCATCGACTCGGTCGCCAATTACCTGGCCCAGAACGGCTGGCAGCGGGGCGAGTCAATCGCCCAGCCCGCAACGCTGGCAAAACCCAAAGCCATCCACGATATCCATACCAGTACCCGCCAGCCGCGCTACCGCTGGGCCGAACTCAAGACCAAGGGCGTCAAGGTGGCGAATGCCCCGCCCCCGGATGCCCGCGTCGGCCTGCTCCGGTTCACCGGGCCCCACGGCCCCGAATACTGGCTGGCCCGGCATAATTTCTTCGTGATCACCACCTACAACAGCAGTCCGCTGTATGCGATGGCGGTTTACCAGTTGGACCGGGAGATCGAGGCATTCACGCATCCGGCGGTGGGCTCGTGAAGCCCGCGCCACGCCGGCTCGGCCGCCTGCTCGTTGCCGGCGGCATACTCGCGCTCGCCGGCTGTGCCAGCGGGCCGGCACACAAGCCGCAAAAATCGCACGGCGGGGGCTACTACCAGAACGACGGCCCGCCGTCCGACACGCACATCGACTGGTCCAAGGTGCACGATGCGGTGCCCCGCAACGTACCGCCGTCCAAGCACGGCAACCCAACCAGTTATACCGCCCTCGGCAAGCGTTACTACGTACTCAAAAGCGCCAAGGGCTTTACCCAGACCGGGCGCGCGAGCTGGTACGGCCGCCAGTTCAACGGCCAGCAGACGTCCTCGGGCCAGCCGTACAACATGTTCGCCATGACCGCAGCCCACAAGCGCCTGCCGATCCCGACCTGGGTTCGGGTGACCAATCTGGACAACCACAAGCAGGTGGTGGTGAAGATCAACGACCGCGGCCCCTTCCACAAAGGCCGGATCATCGATCTGTCCTATGTCGCCGCGCGCCGCCTGGGCATCGTCGGCGAAGGCAGCGCGCCGGTGCGTATCCATACCGTGACTCCGGCGACCATCGACCAGCCCGATACCGACAACGGCTCGTCGGACAGCGCGCAGCCGTCGCCTCCGCTGCGCCGGGCCGAAAACCCGCCCGCGGATGGCAAGCCTGCGCACCATGCCGGCCCGTCGCGCGTCGCGGATCACACCTCCGACAGCCCCGCCTCGTCGGGCGCACCGGCGCGCTCGTCGAATCCTGCCGCCAAGGCCGCGCCACTGCAGATCGGTGCCTTCTCGAGCGCCGCTCACGCAAGCCGGGCGAAGGCCCGGGCCCGCGCCGCCGGGGTCGGGCCGGTGGCGGTGATCCCACCCTCGTCCAGGATGAAGCTGTATCGTGTCCGGGTGGGGCCGTTCAGTTCGCTGGCCGCCCAGGCGCGGGCGAAACAGCAACTGGCCGATGCGGGATTGCCCGTGCGCGAGATCAAACGTTAGCCGCGTCCGCGACGAGACGCTAAACTTTCCTGTCATCCAATGCCTTACATGTCCGCCAAGAGTTCGAGCCTGATGCACCACGCCCAACGCCTGTTCTTGTTTGTCGCGGTCCTGCTGGTCAGTGTCGCCGCGTCGGCGGCCGACAACAGCCTGCCGATTCCGAGCGCGCCCTCCCTGGGGGCGAAAAGCTACATCCTGGTGGACTACAACTCCGGGCAGGTGCTGGCGGCCAAGAACCCGGACATGCACATCAAGCCGGCCAGCATCACCAAACTCATGACCTGCTACATCACCTTCGACGAGATAAAGCACGGCAATCTCTCGACCAAGGACAAGGTCACGGTCAGCAAGAAGGCCTGGGAGATGCACGGCTCGCAGATGTTTCTCAAAATCAACGAAAAAGTCACGGTCAACCAGCTGCTCGACGGCCTGATCACTGACTCCGGTAACGATGCCGCGGTCCAACTGGCCCAATACATCGCCGGCAGCACATCGACCTTCGTCAACTACATGAACCAGTACGCCAAGCACCTGGGCATGACGAACAGTCATTTTTCCGATGTCGAGGGGCTGCCGATCGCCGACCATTACATGAGCGCGCGCGACATCGCGACGCTTTATGCCGCCATCGTTCGCAAATTCCCCAAGCTCTACCAAAGGTATTTCAACATCAAGAGCTTTACCTACGGTGGCATCAAGCAGTACAACCGCAACACGCTGCTGTGGTCCGATCCCCGGGTCGACGGTGGCAAGACAGGCCATACCGAAAAGGCCGGCTATAACCTGGCCGCCTCAGGGGTCAGCAACGGCCAGCGCCTGATCTGCGTGGTCACCGGCACCGACTCGGCCCGGGCCCGCGCCAATCAGTGCGAGGCGTTGCTCAACTACGGCTTTCGTTTCTACAACGACACCAAACTGTTCGATAACGGCAAGGAAATTTCCCAGATCCGGGTCTGGAAAGGCGCGCAAAGCGAACTCCCCGTGGTGGCCCACGGCCCGGTCTCCGTCGCCTACCCCCGCGGCCAGCGCGACGCGCTGTCGACCAGCGCCAAGCTGCCGGGAAACCTCACAGCCCCGGTCAAGAAGGGCGAACGCCTGGGCACGCTGTCGATCAAGTACAACGGCAAGACGCTCAAGGAAGAGCCGCTGTATGCCGGCAAGTCCATCGCGAAGGGCGGCTACGTCACGCAATTCATCGACGATATTCTTATGATGTTCCAGTAGATTGCGCGCCGGCGGCTCGCTTTGTCGCGGGCCGCTGGACGCCGACACCGGCCCGGGAGCACAGTACCGCCATGCCCGAATCCAACGATGAAACCCTGCTCGAATTCCCCTGTGAGTTCGCGATCAAGGCGTTCGGTCGTCACGGCACCGCCTTCGAGCAGACCGTCTACACCCTGGTCAAGGCGCATGCACCGGAGCTGACCACCGACGATCTGCGCAGCCGTGAGTCCAGCGGCGGGCGTTACATCGCGGTGACCGCGTCGATCAATGCCAAGAGCAAGGCGCAGCTCGACGCCATCTACAAGGACCTGACCGACCACGATCAGGTGCTGATGTCGCTGTGAGCACGCCCCCGATCGCCGTCCGCCGTTTCGGCTGGCGGCCACAACCCTACCGCCCGGTCTGGCAGGCCATGCAGCGCTTCACCGCCGAGCGGGGCCCGGCCGATGCGGACGCCCTGTGGCTGCTCAATCACGAGCCGGTCTTCACCCAGGGCCGAAACGGCCGCGCCGAGCATATCCTCGCGCCGGGCGATATCGAGGTCGTGCCCATCGATCGGGGCGGCCAGGTCACCTATCACGGACCGGGCCAGCTCATGGCCTATGTCATGCTCGATCTTAAAAGACTCGGCATCGGCATCCGCAGCATGGTCAGCGCGCTGGAAAACGCCATGGTGGCCACGCTGGCCGGGTACGACATCGATGCCCATGCCCGGCGCGACGCGCCCGGCGTCTATGTCGGCGACGCCAAGATCGGATCGGTCGGGCTGCGCGTGTCACGCTCGAACAGCTATCACGGCCTGGCGCTGAACGTGAACATGGACCTCGAGCCCTTCTCGCGCATCGATCCCTGTGGCTATCACGGCCTCGTCATGACCCAGATCGCCGACCTTGGTGGTCCCTCGGACCTGGACCGGGTCGCCGCGGACCTCAGCGCTCATCTTTGCACCGAACTCGGGTTGATCGCCGCCGACGCGCCGGACATCACCGGCGATCTGATAGGCTGGCGCGCACCCGAGGCCGAATCTCGCCCATGACCGATTCAATTGCGACGAAAAACACGGCCGACAACCTGGTCGAGGTGCGCGATCTGCATTTCCGGCTCGGCTCCCGCGTCATCTACAAGGGGGTCGATATCGATATCGCGCGCGGCCGGATCACCGCCATCATGGGGCCGTCCGGCACCGGCAAGACGACGCTGCTGCGCCTGATCAGCGGTCAGTGGCGCGCCGACTCGGGCCGTGTGCGTTTCGATGGCCAGTCCATCGCCGGTATGTCGCAGAAGACCCTGTTCGAACAACGAAAGCGCATGGGCATGCTGTTCCAGTCCGGCGCCCTGCTCACGGATTTGTCGGTGTTCGACAACGTGGCGTTTCCGCTCCGGGAACACTCGAAACTCCCGGAACGCCTGATCCGCGACATCGTACTGATGAAACTCGAAGCGGTCGGCCTGCGCGGCGCCCGCGATCTCGCGCCGGCCCAGTTGTCGGGCGGCATGGCGCGGCGCGTGGCGCTCGCCCGGGCGATCGCGCTCGATCCCGAAATGATCATGTACGACGAGCCGTTCGCCGGACAGGATCCGATCTCGATGGGCGTACTGCTGCGCCTGATCCGGCGGCTTAACGATATTCTGGGCCTGACCGCCATCGTGGTCAGCCACGACGTCAAGGAAACGCTCGGCATCGCCGATTACGTCTATGTCATCTCCGATGGCGAAGTGGTGGATCACGGCGACCCGGCGCATATCCGGCATTCCGATTCGGCCTGGGTGCAGCAGTTCATCACGGCGTCGCCGGACGGGCCGGTGCCCTTCCATTATGCCGACACACCCTACGGCGAAGATCTACTCGGCGGAGATCGGGCGTGAACCGAATCATGCGGATTCTGAACCCCCTGTTCGGCTGGCTGGCGGATCTGGGCCGCAGCGCCCTGTTCCTGGGCCGCGTGCTCGCCGCCATCCCGTCGCTTGCCGCCAAACCGCGGCTGGTGGTCGAACAGATCTATTCGGTCGGCGTATTATCGCTGCTGATCGTCGTGGTGGCCGGCATCTTCGTGGGCATGGTACTGGCGCTGTCGGGCTATCGCGCCCTGGCCGATTTCGGCGCCGAGAACGCGCTGGGCACGTCGGTCGCGCTGGTCGTGGTTCGCGAGCTCGGCCCGGTCGTGACCGGCCTGCTGTTCGCGGGCCGCGCCGGCAGTGCGCTGGCGGCCGAAATCGGCTTGATGAAGGCCACGGACCAGCTCTCCGGCATGGAAATGATGGCGGTCGACCCGGTGCGCCGTATCATCGCGCCCCGCTTCCTGGCGGGCGTCATCGCCATGCCACTGCTCACCACGATCTTCTGTGTTATGGCGATCGGTGCCGGCGGCGGCTATTTCGTCGGCGTGGACATGCTCGGCGTGGATGCCGGAGCCTACTGGAACGGCATCCAGTCGAGCGTCGAATTCAACCGCGACATCCTCAACGTATTCATCAAGAGCGGCGTGTTCGGCGCCATCATCACCTGGGTCGCCGTGTTCCAGGGCTATCATGCACCGCCGACCTCGGAAGGGGTATCGCGCGCGACGACCAATACGGTGGTCATCGCCTCGCTGGCCATTCTGGCCGCCAATCTCATGCTGACCGCCGTGATGTTCAGCGGTTAGTTGAAGGAAAGACGCTATGCAATCAAGAGCCGTCGAGTTTCTGGTCGGATTATTCGTCTGCCTCGGGATCGCCGCCATCTTCATCCTGACCATGCGGGTGAGCGATCTGGCGCACACCGGGAATGTCCAGGGCTATACCGTCACCGCCGCGTTCAACAACATCGGCGGCCTGAAGGTGGGCGCGCCGGTCGACCTGGCCGGGGTTCGCATCGGCCGCGTAACCGACATCAAACTGAACCAGACCACTTACCGTGCGGTCGCCACCATGCGGATCCAGGATCAGTACAAAATTCCCAAGGATTCCGACGCCTCGATTCTGACCTCCGGCCTGCTCGGCGATCAGTACATCGGCGTCGGCCCCGGCGGTTCGACCCAGAACATGAAAAACGGCGACAAGTTCATCATCACCCAGTCCGCGATCGTGCTGGAGAACCTGATCGGCCAGTTTATGACCCGGATGTCGAACGACCAATCCTCCGGTGGCGGCGGGGGTGGCGGCTCGGGCAACTGACCCCGCTGCGTGTCGCGTCGTATCATACGGCACACAGGGTGTGTTCGAATCATGCATTACCTTCAGGACCGATTCAGGGCGACCGTACAAACTCCCTGAAATTCGACGATCTCTAAGCCAAGGTCTTTCATTATGCGTTGGACTCGCGTTTTCATCCCCTTCATCACGGTAGCGCTCATGGCGCCGGCTCTGGCCAGTGCCGCGCCGACACCGCCGCAACAGCTCGCGAAGCAGACCGTGCAGAAGGTCCTCAACGACCTCGACGGCCACCGCGCCGAACTGCGCAAAAACCCGCAGAAACTGTATGCCCTGATCAATCGCGATCTGGTGCCGTTGATCGACCTGCCTTATATGTCGCAGCTGGTGCTCGGCCGCTACTGGCGCCAGGCGTCGCCGGCCCAGCGTCAACACTTCCAGAAAGCCTTCAAGAACATGCTGATCCGCACCTATGGCAGCGCCCTGCTCGGCTTAAACAACAACGTGAAGATCGACTACATGCCGGTGCGCGCGGCCAAGGATGCCAAGGACGTCACCTTCAACGCCGTGATCCATTCGCGCAACGGCCAGGACACGCGCGTCAGCCTGAAACTGCACAAAGTCGACGGCCACTGGAAGGTCTATGACGGCAGCATCGGCAATCTATCGTTCGTGACCAATTACCGCGGCCAGTTCAATTCGGCAATTCGCCGCGAGGGGCTCGATCATTTCATCGAGCAGCTGGAAAAACGCTACAGCGGCAACGCCTAGGACGCCCCGGTGAGCCCTGCCGGCAACGCCGATGTTCACACCGTGCGGGTCGACGGTGAACTCGATGTCGACAACGTGCCCGCCCGCCTGCGCAAGTCGGCGGCATGGTTCAATCCCGGGCGCGAGACGGTGGTCGACCTGGGCGGCGTGACCCGGGCCGATAGTGCCGGCGTCGCCCTGCTACTGGAATGGACCCGCGAGGCGGACAAGGCCGGGGCCACGCTGCATTTCGCCAATGCGCCGGCGCAGATGCGCGCGATCATCGACTTCTGCGCGCTCAACGACGTGATTCCCATGCGTTGAGCGCGCGGCGCAGACCGCGCGCCTGCCCCCCCCCGGCGCCGGGCCGACTTCGCGCCGGCCCGGTCACGCGTTACGACCGGCGCAGCGCGGGATGCTCGGCGATCGCCGCCAACGACTCGGGGTTGGCGATGGCGCTGGACTGCTCGACCTCACGCCCGTTGAGCAGCCGCGCGACCGCCACTTCCACCTTCTTGCCGCTGCGTGTGTACGGCAGTGCCTCGACGCCGACGATCACTTTCGGCACGTGCCGCGGGCTGGCCTGTTCGCGCAGGCGACGCCGGATCGCGTCACGCAGCGCATCGTCTACCGCGTAGCCCGCGGCCGGCACCACCAGCATGACGATGCGGTCGTCTTCTCCGGTCGATTGGGCGGCGACCAGGCAGTCCGCGATCTCCGGCATCGGCTCGATCTGACGATAAATCTCCGCCGTGCCGATACGCACGCCGCCCACGTTGAGCGTGGCATCGCTGCGTCCGTGGATCACCGCCCCGCCCGAGGTGCTGCTGAAGGAAATGAAATCGCCGTGCGCCCACACGCCGGGAAACCGCTCGAAATACGCCGCGCGATAGCGCGCACCATCCGGGTCGCTCCAGAACGCGACCGGCATGGACGGAATCGGCTGGGTGCAGACCAGCTCGCCGCATTCATCGAGCACCGCGTCACCGGCTTCGTTGAACGCCGCGGCGGCCACCCCCAGCAGCCGGCACTGGATTTCGCCGCGGCGCACGGGCAGCGTCGGGCAGCAACCGACGAAGCAGGACACGATATCGGTGCCGCCGGAGATCGAGCCCAGCAATACCTCGGCCTTGACCTGCTCGTAGACCCAATCGTAATCGGCATCCAGCAGCGGCGAGCCGGTCGAGAAGATCACCCGCAGCGCGGCGAGATCATGGGCCGTTCCGGGCGTAAGCCCGGCATTGCGGCAGGCACCGATCCACTTGGCGCTGGTACCGAAATGCGTCACGCCACGCGCGGCGGCCATCGCCCAGAGCGCGTCGAGATCGGGATAAGCCGGGTTGCCGTCGTAGGTGATCAGCTCGGCCCCGGCAAACAGGCCGGAGACGTGCCAGTTCCACATCATCCAGCCACAGGTGGTGAAGTAGAAAAACACATCGTCGCGCTTGAGATCGCCGTGCAGCACCTGTTCCTTGACGTGCTGGATCAACGCCCCGCCGGCCCCGTGTACGATGCACTTGGGCACGCCGGTCGTGCCCGAGGAAAACAGGATATAGACCGGTCGATCGAACGCCCCGCGCTCGAAGCTCGGCGGTGTGCCGTCGTGGTCGGCCAGGGCAACGGACCACGGCGTCATCCCGCGGTCGTCGGGCAACGGCTGCGCCGCGCCCGTATTGTCCGTGACCACGACATGCTCGAGCGACGGAATCCGCTCACGCAACGCCGCGATGCGGTCGAGTCGATCGAATGACTTGCCGCCATACCGGTAGCCATCGACGGTGACGAGCACGCGCGGCTCGATCTGAGCGAAGCGATCGACGATGCCGGACACGCCGAAATCCGGCGACGCCGACGACCAGATCGCCCCCAGGCTGGCACAGGCCAGCAGCGCCACGATCGGCTCGTGCGTATGAGCCACCACGCCCGCGACGCGGTCACCGGCTTGTACGCCCACCGAACGCAGAAATGCCTCGAAGGCGCCGACCTGACGATACAGCTCACCGTAGGTCAGTGTTATCGGCTCGCGCGCCTCGGATAGCGCGGTGACGGCCCGGCGGCCGGCATCGCCCTCGATAGCCTCACGCAGCAGATTCTCGGCGAAATTGAAACGCGCCCCGGTGAACCAACGCGCGCCGGGCATCTCCAGCGTATCGAGCACCGCGCCGGCGCCGCGATCGCCGATGAAACCGAAATAATCCCAGAGACTGGACCAGAACGAATCCGGCTCATCGATCGACCACCGGTGCAGCGCCGCATAATCGTCAACGGCAAACTCACGTCCGCCCTCGCGCCGGGCCAGCCAGCGCAGGTAATCGGCCAGGCGACTGCCCTCGATCGCTTCGCGCGACGGCTGGTAAACAATCGGGTGTTCAGGATCAACGCTCATGCAGGCACTCACAAAATCGAATATGCGGAAACAATACACCGGCACCCGGGGCAGCCGGACAATCGCCCTGCGACGGGGCGGCTCGGCGCGCTATTTCCGCTGATAGGTTCCCACCAGTTGCGCATGCGCGATCACATGGCCCTTCATCGCCTTCATCACCGCGGCGCGATCCGTCAGGTGCGACGGCAGCCGCTCATCCAGCGCGAAGAGCTGGAAATGATAATGATGCACGCCGTCGCCCGGCGGCGGGCACATACCATGGTAATCCGCGTGATGGGTGCTGTTGTCAGCTGTAGCCGCCGGGCCCGGTAGCGGCTGGTCGCTGGCGCCCGGCGCCAGTACCACGACATCCGTCGCCAGGTTGTACAACACCCAGTGCGTGAACAGCCCACCGGGCGCATCCGGGTCGTCCACGATCAAGGCCAGGCTTTTCGCGCGCGCGGGCACACCAGAAAAGGTCAGTGGCGGCGAGGTGTTGCCGCCGCTGCAACTGAAACGCTCGGGGATGGGCTGGCCGTTGTCGAAGGCCGGGGATTGGATCGCCAGCGCCGCCTCGGCCTGAGCGCTGCCGATCAACGCGAGCACCGTCACGATAATCCATCCCAGCCGATAGCCCATCGATTGTCCGCCCATTGCCGCGGTCCGCCATTTGGATTGGGCACTCAGATTATCAAGGACCCGGCATCGGCGTCCCACGCCGACGTCAGCCCGGCCCGCGCGATCAGCGTTCATGCCGCCCGCGGCCGGGGTCAGCCGACGAATCGCCGCGCGTTGGCGAACAGCCGCGCCCAGGGGCTGGCCTCGCCCCAGGAATCCGGTGCCCACGATAGATTGACCGTACGCGTGACGCGCTCCGGGTGCGGCATGCAGATGAATACGCGCCCGTCGGCATTGGACAGGCCGGTCACCCCCTGCGGCGACCCGTTCGGGTTGGCCGGATAGGATTCGGCCGCACCGCCGGCGTTCGCGGTATAGCGCATGCCGATCTGTCCGGCCGCGCCCAGACGCTCGATATCCTCGGCCCGGGCGAAACGGGCATAGCCCTCGCCGTGCGCGACCGCGATCGGCATCCGCGAGCCGGCCATGCCGTCCAGCAGTATCGCGTTCGATTCCAGGATTTCCACCGCGCTGGTACGGGCTTCGAACTGGCGCGACGCATTGGCCACGAATTCCGGCCAGCCCTCGGTGCCCGGGATGAGTTCCGACAGGGCCGACAGCATCTGGCAGCCGTTGCATACGCCCAGCGCGAACGTGTCGTCGCGCGCGAAGAAATCGGCGAACGCCTTGCGCGCGTTGCGATTGAACAGGATCGACTTGGCCCAGCCCTGGCCCGCACCCAGCACGTCGCCGTAGGAAAACCCGCCACAGGCCGCCACGCCCTGCATGTCGGTGAACCGGACCTTGCCGGAGACCACTTCCGACATGTGCACGTCGATGGCGTCGAAACCGGCGCGCGTGAAGGCGAACGCCATCTCGTTATGGCCATTGACGCCCTGCTCGCGCAGGATCGCGACCTTCGGCCGCTCGGTGTTGACGTACGGCGCGGCCACATCCACCGCCGGATCGAAGACCGGTTCGGCCGGCAGGCCCGGGTCGCTGGTATCCAGCAGCGCATCGTACTCGGCGTCGGCGCAGGCCGGATCGTCGCGCAGCGCGGCCATGGCATGACTGGTCGCGGCCCAAATACGCTGGGCCGCCAGGCGTGCAACCGACAACACCTCGGCCCCGCCGTGGCGCGCCACGATGCGATCGGTCGTGTTGACGCCACCGATATCGGTGGCCGCCACGCCGGCATCGCGCAGCGTTGCGAGCGCGGTCTCGACATCGGCCGCCGCGACCTGGATCACCGCGCCCAGTTCCTCGGCGAACAACGCCGCCAGCGGATCACCATCGAGCTCATCCAGCGTCACATCCACGCCCAGCCGCGCGGCAAAGCACATCTCGGCCAGGCACGCGGCCAGGCCACCGTCGCTGCGATCGTGATAGGCCAGAATCCGGCCATCCGCGGCCAGGGCCTGCACCGCCGCGAAGAAACCGCCCAGCGTGGCCGGCGCATCGAGATCGGGCGCCCGGTTGCCCAGCGCGCCGTAGACCTGGGCCACGGCCGATCCGCCCAGACGATTACGGCCGGCGCCCAGATCCGCCAGAATCAGGCGGCTTTCGGTCGCTTCCGGCGGCACCAGCTGCGGTGTCAGCGTAGCGCGCGCCGATACCGTCGGCGCAAACGCCGAAACCACCAGCGACACCGGCGCACTCATCGTGCGCGCGCCGGCCGCGCCCGCCCAGCTCGCCCGCATCGACAATGAGTCCTTGCCGACCGGGATCGCCAGCCCGAGCGTGCTGCAGAGTTGTTCGCCCACGGCACGCACGGTGTCGTACAGCCGTGCGTCCTCCGCCGGATCGCCGCAGGCGGCCATCCAGTTCGCGGACAGCCGCACGTCGGCCAGCCGGTCGATGCGCGCCGCCGCCAGATTGGTGATGGCCTCGCCGACCGCCATACGGCCGGACGCCGGCGCATCGATCAGCGCGACCGGGCTGCGCTCGCCCATGGCCATCGCCTCCCCGGTATCGCCGGTGAAGGCGGTCGTGGTCACCGCCACGTCGGCCACCGGCACCTGCCACGGTCCCACCATCTGATCGCGCGCGGTCATGCCGCCGACGCTGCGATCGCCGATGGTGATCAAAAACGACTTGCTGGCGACCGTCGGCAGCCCGAGCACGCGCTCGAAGGCGTCGGCGATATCGATGCCGTCGCGATCCCAGGCCGGCAGCTCGCTCTTAGCGTGCGCGGCCTCGCGCTGCATGCGCGGCGTCCGGCCCAGCAGCACGTCCATCGGCATGTCGACCGGGCGTGCGGTCTCGGCGGTGGCGGCTTCGCCGTCCTCGACCACCAGGTTCGGCTCGGCGGTCGCCCGGCCCACCACGGCATAGGGGCAACGCTCGCGCTCGGCGAGGGCCTCGAACACATCCAGCGCATCCGCCGGAATCGCCACGACATAGCGCTCCTGCGATTCGTTGCACCAGATTTCCATCGGCGACAGACTCGGATCGGCCGACTGGATGTCCCGCAGGCGGATCGAGCCGCCCCGACCATCGGCATCGATGATCTCGGGCAGCGCGTTGGACAAACCGCCCGCCCCCACGTCATGAATCGAGGCGATGGGGTTGCTCTCGCCCAGTGCAATGCAGCCCTCGATCACTTCCTGGGCGCGCCGCTGCATTTCCGGGTTGGCCCGCTGGACCGAGGCGAAATCGAGCTCGGCGGACGCCGAGCCGCTGGCCATGGACGAGGCCGCGCCCCCACCCAGGCCGATCAGCATGGCCGGGCCGCCCAACACGATCAGGCAGGCCTCGACCGGCACTTCGTGCTTTTCGACGTGACCCGGGCGCACATTGCCCATGCCGCCGGCGATCATGATCGGCTTGGCGAAACCGCGCAGGCCCGTGGCCGCCGATTCATACTGGAAGGTCCGGAAATAGCCGCCCAGCGCCGGCCGGCCGAACTCGTTGTTGTAGCGCGCCGCCCCGATCGGGCCTTCGAGCATGATATCCAGCGCACTGGCCAGATGCGCCGGCGCATCGGCATCGGTTTCCCAGGGCTGCAGCGCGCCGGGGATGCGCAGATCGGCGACCGAGAAACCGGCCAACCCGGCCTTGGGCTTGCCGCCGCGGCCGGTGGCGGCCTCGTCGCGGATCTCGCCGCCGGCGCCGGTGGCCGCGCCCGGCGCCGGGGCGATCGCAGTCGGGTGGTTGTGCGTTTCCACTTTCATCAACAGATGCACGTCTTCGTCGACCAGGCGATAGACGCGATCACGATCCACCGTCATCCGGCTCGCGGCCGGGCCGGCGACCACCGCGGCATTGTCGCGATAGGCCGATAGCACGCCCTCGGGCGCGGCCCGGTACGAACTGCGGATCATGTCGAACAGCGAGGCCGCCCGCGGCTCGCCATCGAGGGTGAATTCGGCGTTGAAAATCTTGTGGCGACAGTGCTCGGAATTGATCTGGCCGAACATCATGAGCTCGACATCGGTCGGATCGCGGTCGAGCGCCGCATACTGCTCGGCGAGATATTCCAGCTCCTCGTCGGCCAGCGCCAGCCCCCAGTCGCGGTTGGCCGTGCGCAGGGCTTCCATACCCTTGCGGGCGAGGGGAACACGCCGCAGCCGGCGCCGCTCCGGTACGGTGAACAATGTGTTCAGCAGTGCCCAATCGTCGACGATCGATTCGGTCATCGGATCGTGCAGTGTCCCGGAAGCAGCCAGCGCCGCCGCGCTCGGCGCGTTGTCGCCGAAACGATAGACCAGCGCGCGCTCAAGCCGGACCAGCGTCTTCACGCCGCTGTTGCGGGCGATGTCCTGGGCCTTGGTCGACCAGGCCGAGACCGTACCCAGGCGCGGCACGACAACCACGCCCTGCGCCCGCGGCGCATCGCCGTCGACCGCCAGCAGACGATGCAAGCGCTCTTGCGTGGCATCGTCCGGCTCGGCGGAAAACGCAGCGATATAGATTGCCTGCACGGCGATCCTGTCGACCCCAAGCCCGGCCCGGGCCAGGCCGGCCACCAGACGCTCACGCTCGAAATCGGCCAGCGCGGTCTCGCCGGCATAGATTTCGACCGTCGTTATCGATTCACCAGACTTCGCCACGACAGACCCTCGTTTTGGTTGGCGACATGCACCCAGTCCGACGTGCAGGCCAGCGCTTGTGCCAGCGCGGCCCGGGCCAGTTCCGGGCGATTGTTGGATTCGGACAGATGCGCGACCACGACATGCTGCAGCGCCCGGGTATCGATATCCGCTACCAGTGCGGCGGCGTCGGCGTTGCTCAGGTGGCCGAGCCGGCCGGCCACGCGGGCCTTGAGGCTGGCCGGATACGGCCCGCCCGCCAGCATGTCGGGATCATGATTGGATTCGATGATGAGTGCGTCGCAGGCATCGACCATGGCCCGGACATGCGGCGTCACGTGGCCGATATCCGACAACACGCCCAGCCGCTGCGCGCCGTTGCCGATGACAAGCTGCGCGGGTTCGCGCGCGTCATGCGGCACCGGATACGGGAATAATTCGAGATCGCCGATGGCGAAGGGTTCGTGCGGGGAATACAACTCGGTGGCCGCGAGCTCGCTGCCGAGCGTCGCCGCGTGTGTGCCCGGCGTAAGCCAGACCGGCAGGTCATGCGCACGCGAGAAGCGCGATACGCCCTTCCAGTGGTCGTCGTGTTCGTGGGTAATCACGAGGGCATCGATATCGGCGGGCACGAGTGCCAGCCGTGCCAGGCGTTTCTCGGTCTCGCGGGCGGAAAAACCGCAATCGACCAGAAGCCGCGTGGCGCCCTGCTCGACCACCAGCGCGTTGCCCTTGCTGCCGCTGCCCAACAGGGCGAAGCGCATGGCCGTCATGCTCAGGAGTGGCTGCCGGAGCCGTGGCCCCCCGAGCCGGGCCCCTGTCGGGTGTAGACCGGAAACGGACGCACCTTGGATTCGCCATCGGCCGGCGTGATCTTCGCCGTACCGCGCCGCTCGACCTCGTCGATGCGGATGATCACGTGCATGGGGATGTAACTGCGCTTGACCTCGGCGAACTCGTCGGCGAGCTTCTCCTCGGCCGGGTCGATCACGAGCGTGGTGCGCTCGCCGAAGACCAGTTCCTCGATCTCGACGAAACCGAACAGGCCACCCTGGGCGACCGAGCGCGCATAGACTTCGTAGACTTCGCCCTGATTGTAGAACGCCACGCGATACAACCTGCGATGGGAATCGGCGTTGGCCATGGGGCGATTCGATCGATGATCGGGTAGAGAAATGGCGGAGAGGGTGGGATTCGAACCCACGTGGGGCGGTTAGCCCCCAACCGATTTCGAGTCGGTGCCGTTATGACCGCTTCGGTACCTCTCCGTTGCTTGTCCGCAGCTGCAGATCGCGACTGACCCCGGCTGCGAAGTCGCGTATCTTAAACGATACGGATCGCTTTCCCAACACTTGATTCGATAATTCTTACATAAACGTGCCCGATACAATCCGCGGGCCGGGTGCCGGTTCGCGGCGCAGGGCCTCGACACTATTTCCAGGACGCCGCTTCGGCCCGCTGTTCGCGCTGATCGTATTGATCGGGGCCGGCGCGTTGTTGACCACCTGCGTCCATCGTCCCGATGCCCTGACCCAGGTCCAGCGCAGCGGCGTGTTGCGCGTGGCCACGATCAATTCAGCCCGCACTTATTATCTCGGCCCGCACGGCCCCAAGGGTTTCGAATACGATCTGGCGCGCGGCTTCGCCCAATCACTGGGCGTAAAGCTCCAGATGATCATCGTGCCGGATCGCGCCGCCATCATCCAGGCGGTGAACAGCGGTCGGGCACAGATCGGTGCGGGGCTGGCGATCAGCCCCGGCCGCGATGCCCGCGTGCGCTTCACCCCGCCCTATCTCAGCACCCCGCTGGACGCGGTCTATCGCCAGCACGCGAGCAAGCCCACCAAGCTCGCCGACCTGTCGGGACGGCTCGTGCTGCCGGATAACACCGCGCTGGCGGCCTGGCTGCGCCGGCGCCATCCCGACCTGCAATTTACCGTCGACCGGACCGCGAACACCGAGGAACTCATGGCCCGGATCGCCCATGGCGATATCGATGCCACCGTGGCCAACGCCGACCTGGTGGCCATGAACCAGCGCTATTACCCGAAGTTACGCGTTGGGTTCACATTGAAAGGCGTGCGCCAGCAGATGGCCTGGGCGTTCGCCGGCACCGCGCTTGGCCACCGGCGGGAGGGGCTCTACAACAAGGCGATCGCCTACCTCGTACAGGCGCGATCCAAGGGCCGAATCAAGATCCTGCACAACCGCTACTTCGGTCATGCCGCGCGCCTGGGATTCGTCGGCGGCGCCGAGTTCGCGCGCCAGGTCAAAAAACGGCTGCCGCGCTGGAAGCACTATTTCAAGAAAGCCGGCCGGGAATACGGCGTGGACTGGCGGCTGCTGGCGGCCATCGGATATCAGGAATCGCGCTGGAACGCGAAGGCCGCCAGCCCGACCCACGTTCGCGGCATCATGATGCTGACCCGGAATACCGCGCAGCGCATGAACGTCGACAACCGCAGTAACCCGCAGCAATCGATCGACGGCGGTACCCGTTATCTGCTGCAACTGCGCAAACGCCTGCCCAAGGCCGTAAAGCCGCCGGATCGCACCTGGTTTGCGCTGGCCGCCTATAACCTCGGGCTCGGTCATGTGCTCGACGCCCGGCACCTGCTCAAGCGGGCCGGGCGCAATCCGAACGCCTGGGTGAATCTGCGCGATGCGCTGGGCTGGCTGTCGGAAAAGCGCTATCTCCAGCACACCCGCTACGGTTATGCCCAGGGCAAGGAGGCCGTCGCCTACGTCAGCGACATTCGCGCCTACTACGACATCCTGAGGTGGATGACCAGCGACAAAAAGCGTCAGCACAAACCGGCGGCACTGGATGAACAACCCTCGGCCAGCGGCGCGGACCAGGGCGACGACAAGAACACGCCGCCGGATATCAGCATCACGTCACCCGCTTTCTGATAACGGTTTCTGGCGCTTGAAAGCTTCGTCCGGCAAGGCGCGGAGGACCGCATCGTGACTGCCAGGCCCCGGACGCGGCTCCTTGAAGAAAACGATCCGCAGATTCACGCAGATCGACGCAGATGCGGTTCTGCTTTCGCGGCATGGCGGATTCGAGGCGCGAACAGACGCCAAGTCAACAAACCCGGCGCAGAACAACGGGCAGGCGGTCATTCGCGCCACGATCGAACCAAGGCCTCCAACGACCAACCGCCATCTGCGTGTATCGGCGTCGATCTGCGGATAAATGCCTTAAGGAACGAAGAGACAGGTCACCCGGCGCCCGAAACCAGGTCGGTCGCCAACCCAGTCCGCCAATGAACGCGGAGTACGCCAATGGCGGACTGGCATTTCGACCTGACGGATGAGCGGCGCCGTTGTGCTTTTCGGACTTCGCTCAGCGAAGAAAACTGTCCGCAGATCAACGCCGATTCACGCAGATGCGGTTGTACTTTCGCGGCATAGCAGATTCGAGGCGCGAACGAGCGACAGAGTCGGACAGGACGCCTCACTCGAAGGCTCTCTTTGCGAACGAAGCGTCGACGGCGATTCGCGCCACGATCGAATGATCACCCCTAACGACTAACCGCCATCTGCGTAAATCTGTGTCGATCTGCGGACAAATGCCTTAAGGAACGGAGCGAAAGGTCAAGCGGCGCCCCGAAGCTACGAATGTCACAAAATCCGGTCCGCAAATGAAGGCGAAGTACGCCAATGGCGGACTGGCATTTCGACCGGACGGATGAGCGGCGCCGTTGTGCTTTTCGGGCTTCGTTCAGCGAAGAAAACTGTCCGCAGATCAACGCCGATTCACGCAGATGCGGTTGTACTTTCGCGGCATAGCAGATTCGAGGCGCGAACCGACGACGGCGTCGGCCAGTACGCCGAACTCGAAGGCCATCCTTGGGAACAAAGCGCAGGCAGCCGTTCGCGCCCAGATCGAGCTAGCGTCCCTAACGACTAACCGCCATCTGCGTGAATCTGCGTCGATCTGCGGATAGATGCTTTAAGGAACGAAGTGACAGGTCACGCGGCGCCCCGAAGCCATGGATGTCGCAAAATCCGGTCCGCAAATGAAGGCGAAGTACGCCAATGGCGGACTGGCATTTCGACCGGACGGATGAGCGGCGCCGTTGTGCTTTTCGGGCTTCGTTCAGCGAAGAAAACTGTCCGCAGATCAACGCAGATACACGCAGATGCGGCTCTGCTCTCGCGGCGTAGCGGGCTCGAGGCGCTAACCGGAGACGGAGTCGACCGGAACGCCGAACTCGAAGGCTCCTTGGGAACGAAGAGTCAAAGGCGATTCGCGGCACGATCAGACCTGGCACGTCCAACAATTAACCGCCATCCGCGTTAATTCGCGTTAATTCGCGTTAATTCGCGTTAATCTGCGTCGATCTGCGGACAAATGCCTTAAAGGAACGGAGAAAGAAGTCCTGCGGCGCCCCGAAACCACGGGTATCGCGAGTCCAGTACGCCACGCCCCGGGCGCCGGGAGCTCAATGCGCGTCGGACAAAAAAAGCGCATGCGGTCCATGCGCTCTATGCGTGCGAGACTGGGCCGGATCAGGCCGAGAAACGGTTATGCAGACCGCATTCGCGGTTGCCCAGCACCTTGGTCGGATCGTAATAATTGTTTTCGTTCGGCAGACCGTGCTCGATCAGGTAGCGCTCCATATCGATCTCGGTCCATTCCAGCACCGGGGCGACCTTGACCACGCCACCGGGCTTGTCCTGCGACACGGTCTCCATGCCCTGGCGGAACGCGGTCTGGTCACGACGCACTGCGGTCAACCAGACATCCGGGCTCATTTCGCGCATGGCGCGGCCGAACGGCTCGAGCTTCACCTGACGGGTGAATTCCTCGTGCTGCGGGTCATCCACATCGGGAATACCCATGATGGCGTCACGCCGCGCCGCCGACATCAGCGGATTGAATACGTGGATGTTCAGGCCGAGCTCTGCGATCAGCTTCTCGGCGAACAGATAGGTCTTGCGCGTGGCGTAGCCGGAATCGATCCACACAACATCCATGTCCGGCTGGGCGCGCACGGCCATGTGCAGGATCACGGCCTCGTAGGGGCCGAAGTTGGTGGTCACGATCGTGCGACCGTCGAGCTCGGCGGCCCAGTTCACGATCTCCTGCGGGTGCCGGCCGGCGAGTTCGGCGTTGGCTTGGGCGGTATCGATGTCCATAAGACAAAACCTCACTTGGAGAAGAGCGAGCCGATCACTCGGTCTCGAATGGCTTGGCGCCGATTTTAAGATCTATTCGGTTATTTTGAAGGGCCTTTTCAATATCGTTTAGTTATATTCTTAGCATCGCGCCCGCGTGCATGCGCCGCCCCGTGTATCGGGCTGCAAACTTGGCTACACTTGGGGGTCTACTTCTATCGAGTGCACGCGCTTCCTATGGCCCAGTACATCTACACCATGAACGGCGTGGGCAAGGTCGTCCCGCCGAAAAAGCACATCCTGCGCGACATTTCGCTGTCGTTCTTCCCCGGCGCCAAGATCGGCGTGCTGGGCTACAACGGCGCGGGCAAGTCGACGCTGCTGCGCATCATGGCCGGGGTCGACAAGGAATACGAAGGCGAAGCCCGCCCCATGCCCGGTATCCATATCGGCTATCTGCCGCAGGAGCCGGAGCTGGATTCGGCCAAGGACGTGCGCGGCAACGTCATGGAAGGCCTCGGCGACATCGCGGGAAAACTCAAGCGCTTCAACGAAATCAGCGAAGCCTTCGCGGACCCGGATGCCGACTTCGAAGCCCTGTTGGCCGAACAGGCCGAGCTGCAGGAAGCGATCGACGCCGCCGACGGCTGGGAGATCAACAACACGCTGGATCGCGCCGGCGAAGCCCTCAACCTGCCGCCCTGGGATGCGCACGTCGACAATCTCTCCGGCGGCGAGCGCCGGCGCGTGGCGCTGTGCCGCCTGCTGTTGTCCAAGCCCGACATGCTGCTGCTCGACGAGCCGACCAACCATCTGGACGCCGAATCGGTGGCCTGGCTGGAACGCTTTTTGAAGGACTTCGACGGCACCGTGGTGGCGGTGACCCATGATCGCTACTTCCTGGATAATGTCGCCGGCTGGATCCTCGAACTCGACCGCGGCCACGGCATCCCCTGGCAGGGCAACTATTCCTCCTGGCTGGAGCAGAAGGAAAAACGGCTTGAGCAGGAACAAAAATCCGAGGACGCGCACCAGAAGGCGATCAAGTCGGAGCTGGAATGGGTACGCAGCAACGCCAAGGGCCGACAGTCCAAGTCCAAGGCCCGCCTGCGCCAGTTCGAGGAACTGCAATCGCGCGAATACCAGAAGCGCAGCGAGACCAACGAGATCTACATCCCGCCGGGCCCACGCCTGGGCGATCTCGTGTTCGAGATGAACGACGTCACCAAGTCGTACGGTGATCGCACGCTGTATGAAAACGTCTCGCTCAAGGTGCCCCAGGGCGCCATCGTGGGCATCGTCGGCCCCAACGGCGCCGGCAAGACCACCCTGTTCCGCATGCTCAACGGCGAAGAGGAACCGGATTCCGGCGAGATCCGCGTCGGCGACACGGTCGATCTGGCCTATGTCACCCAGTCGCGCGAGGAACTGAACTCGGACAAGACCGTCTGGCAGGAAGTCTCCAACGAACAGGACATCCTGACCATCGGCAACTACGAGATCCCGTCCCGGGCCTACATCGGCCGCTTCAACTTCAAGGGCTCCGATCAGCAGAAACGCGTGTCCGAGCTCTCGGGCGGCGAGCGCAACCGGCTGCAGCTGGCCAAGCTGCTGCAGAAAGGCGGCAACACCCTGCTGCTCGACGAGCCGACCAACGATCTGGACGTCGAGACCCTGCGCGCGCTGGAAGAAGCGCTGCTGGAATTCCCGGGCGCGGTGCTGGTCATCTCCCATGACCGCTGGTTCCTGGACCGCATCGCCACCCACATCCTGGCGTTCGAGGAAGACGACGTGGTGTTCCTGGAAGGCAACTATCAGGACTACGAAGCCGATCGCAAGCGTCGACTCGGCAGCGCCTCCGAAGGCTCGGCCAAGGCCAAGCACCGCAAGCTCGCCTGATCGCCGTCAGAATCCCGCAACGCCATCAAGCCCCGGCCGATCGACCGGGGCTTTTCCTGGCCTCGCCGCACCAGGACCAGGGCCTCGCCATTCACAGCCGCCCGCCGCGCGGGCGCATAAATGCCCCATTCGCGGCGGCGCCGTGTGGCTCGATGGTATCTCGCCACGAACCCGCCGCCTCAAGCATACTGCGCGAGGCCGTACCCGAGAGACCAGTTTTCTCGAGGTACCTCGATCAAATTGATGAAGACGTCTTCCGGTCTAACACCGGGATTTTCCCCGAGTAATTCCGTAATGCGTCTGTACAACCTCTTCTTCTGATCCAGGGGCCGTGTGTTGTTTGCAATCACCTGGATCACCACAAGCGCACCGCTCCTGCTGACGCCGAGATAATCCCCGCTGTAATGAAAGTTCTCGGCCTCGTGCTCGTGGACCAGTGTGAACTTATCGTCCGCCGGCACGTCGAAGGTGGCCGACAGTGCATCGTTCACGCTGTCGCAGATCGCCTGACGATAAGCTCTGGTCGTGCCTGCACACAGAGAAATACGTGACAACGGCATCGTTGTTACCTGCTCGGTTGATTGATGTCACCACCGATGCTAATTGCCGCCCGGTCATATGGATATGATATCCATTAGTATTTCAATGACATAGGTAAGTACTTAAGGCCAGCAGCCAGGCTGGCCATTGCAACCCGCTGATTTTGAAGTCCCATCCA
>NZ_JBQDYF010000017.1:0-69976 GCF_052044135.1 Salinisphaera sp. RV14 | reverse complement strand
CAAAACAGCGCTTGTCCCTTCGGGTTGGGCCGCCCATAAAATCAACCAGGGCGCCAATACGACGTTGCGCGTCTTGATCGTGGCACGCCACGACCGGCGACGCGCGCCTTGTCTGGACGAATTTGCGGTCTCCAACGCGGCACGTGTACGAAACGGCAACAGGCCCGAAGAATCATCTATTTTGTGCCGGGTTAATAACGAAGCGCTGATCGTCTCCAAGCCGAGTCGCGCGTCCGTCTCGGATAGAGAGTACCGTTTTCTCATCGAGCGCGGGCTTGTCGTACACTCACCGGCCCACGCCGACGCCCCTGATTGGCTGTGTGCTGTTGCATCGATATCCGGGATATCATCGCCCGGCGATCGGCGCTTGCCGATCTCGAGACCAACACAGGGAACAGCACCCAATCCGGCTGGACGATCGGCGTGTTTTAAGGCGGGAAAGGCAGGAAGACCCGACCCATCAACATCAAGAGCGTTCTTGATGACGTATAACGTACCTTCAGAAGGCTTGGCAACGCGAGCGCTCGCGCGCCTGAAGCAGCAACGCATTGATCTTGCTTCGTATTTGCATTTATTCGCGTGCATCTGCGGACAAAATGCCCTGGCTTATTCAGCCCGCTGCGTGCCGCACATAATCAAGAGCCTTATTGAATCGCCGGCGCGCTTGACGGCTGAATGCGAACGCGAAATCAACGGCGAGCTCAGCGCCGAACGCCGTTGCTATGTCAATTCGCGGCCCGCCGATGCCGAATCGTTCGGTGCGGCGCCGCGGCGCTATGCTATTTGACTCTCTAACCTGTTGCGCCCGACAACGCCGCATCGGGGGCAAACGCCACAAGAGCGGCCGAGACGAGAACTATCGGGGCAAGGTACTGGCGTTGGTCGCCTGATTTATGCGCGATCGCCCTGCTCGGACAAGGCCGATCGTGGTCGCGGCCGCGCCAAAGGTTTAGCATGAGGCGTTTTTCCAAGCCGTGTGCGCCATGAACAGCAGCCTCAAACAGACCGCCCTCGGCGGTTCGGCCCCGGCCGTCGATGTCGGCGACGCCGAATATCTCAAGCGAATCAATGCGGCGCGGGTCTACGACGTGGCGATCGAGACGCCGCTGGTGGAAGCCGCGCAACTGAGTCAGCGCATCGGCAACCGGCTGTTCTTGAAGCGCGAGGATCTGCAGCCGGTGCATTCGTTCAAGCTGCGGGGCGCTTACAACAAGATCTCGCATCTGACCGAAGAAGAGAAGGCGCGCGGCGTGATCTGTGCCTCGGCGGGCAACCATGCCCAGGGCGTGGCGCTGGCCGGGCGCAATCTCGGTATTCGCGCGGTGATTGTCATGCCCCGGACCACACCGCAGATCAAGGTGAGCGCGGTGGCCGGCTTCGGCGGCGAGATTGTGCTGCACGGCGACGGCTATGACGAAGCCGCGGCCCATGCCGCCGAGATCATGGAACGCGACGGCCTGGTCTATATCCATCCCTACGACGATCCCTATGTGATCGCCGGGCAGGGCACCATCGGCATGGAGATCGTGCGCCAGCACCCGCAGCCGATTCATGCCGTGTTCGTCTGCGTCGGCGGCGGTGGCATGCTGGCCGGCGTGGCGGCCTACATCAAGAGCGTGCGCCCGGACATTCGTGTGATCGGCGTCGAACCGGAGGATGCCGCCAGCATGGGCGCGTCGCTGGCCGCCGGCGAGCGTGTGACGCTCGACGAGGTCGGGCTGTTCGCCGACGGCGTCGCGGTGAAAAAGGTGGGCGAGGAAACATTCCGCGTCTGCCAGCGGCACGTGGACGCGATGATGACCGTGTCCATCGACGAGATGTGCGCGGCCATCCGCGACGTCTACGAGGACACGCGTGCACTGACCGAGCCGGCGGGCGTGCTGGCGGTGGCCGGGGCGAAGAAATACGCGGCCGAGACCGGGATCGAGAACGAGGATCTGGTCGCCATCACCTCGGGGGCCAACGTCAATTTCGACCGGCTGTCGTATATCGCCGAGCGCGCCGAGCTCGGTGAGCAGCGGGAAGCGCTGCTGGCGGTTACCATGCCCGAACGGCCGGGCGCATTCCTGCAGTTCTGCCGTACCGTCGGCGATCGCTCGATCACCGAGTTCGGTTATCGCTACGCCGACGACACACGCGCCCAGATCTTTGCCGGCATCAAGCTCAGCAACGGTATCGCCGAACGCGATGCCCTGATCGATACGCTCCGAGGCGCCGGCTACGACGTGCTCGATATGTCGCGCAACGAAATGGCCAAGCTGCATGTGCGGCACATGGTCGGCGGGCGCGCAGCCGGCGCCGGCTCGGAAGTGTTGTTCCGGGTGGAGTTCCCGGAGCGCCCGGGCGCACTGCTGCGCTTTCTCGAGGCGATGGGCGATCGCTGGAACATCTCGTTGTTCCATTATCGCAACCATGGGCATGCGCACGGCCTGGTACTGTTGGGGATTCAGGTCGCGCCCGATGAGCGGGCCGACTGTCGTGCCGCGCTCGATGCCATCGGCTACGATTACGCCGAGGAAACCGACAACCCGGTCTATCAACGGTTTCTGCAGGCCGGTTGAGACGCTCGCCGAGACGGATCGATGTCGGAATCCAATTCGAAGACGGTTGTGCTGGCCGCCCTGACCGGGAACTTGCTGATCGCGATCAGCAAGTTCATCGCCTCGATCTTCAGCGGCAGTACGGCGATGCTGGCCGAGGGCATTCACTCGGTCATCGATACCGGCAACCAGGCGCTGATGCTCTACGGGATGAGGCGGGCGAAGAAGCCGCCCGACGCCAAGTATCCGTTCGGCTATGGCAAGGAGATCTATTTCTGGAGCTTCATGGTCGCGGTGTTGCTGTTCACGCTCGGCGCGGGCATCTCGATCTATGAAGGCATCGAGAAGGTCATGCATCCGCATGCGATCGATCATCCGCTGATCAACTACGGCGTGCTGGGTCTGGCCGTGCTGTTCGAGGGCACGAGCTGGTCGATCGCGGCCAAGGAGTTCCGGCGCGTGAAGGGCAGCTGGGGCGTGCTCGAGGCGGTTCGTCGCGGCAAGGATCCGAACAAGTTCCTGGTGTTGTTCGAGGATACGGCGGCGATTGCGGGCCTGCTGCTGGCCGGCGCGGGGCTGGCGCTGGTGCAGTTTACCGGGATCGAAATCTTCGATGGCCTTGCCTCGATCGGTATCGGCGGCATCCTCGCGTTTTCCTCGGTGTGGCTGGCGGTCGAGACCAAGGGCTTGTTGATCGGCGAGTCCGCCAACCAGTACGTGGTGCAGCAGATCGAGGACATCGCGAGCCGCCATCCGGCGGTGGCCCGGGTCAACGAAGTGCCGACCATGCATATCGGGCCGGAATATGTGCTCGCCAATATCAGCCTGCGCTTCAAGCCGGGCCTGTCCGGGGAAGCGCTTCAGAACGCCATCGCCGACATGGACCGCCGGATCAAGACCGAGTGCCCCACGGTGAAACGCATCTTCATCGAGGCCGAGCACGAAGCGGACAAGCCGCCGTCGCACGCGGACGCGGCAGACACGCACAAGGAAGAAGTCGGCGACTGATCATGTCCGACCGAACTCTGCCAGCGCAGGTGCCGCGCCGCGTCTGTATCCTGCGGCTGTCCGCGCTCGGTGACTGCGCCAACGTTGTGCCGGTGGTGCATACGCTGCAAGCGGCCCGTCCCGACATCGAGATCGGCTGGGTGATCAACCGGACCGAGGCGAAGCTGGTGGCCGATCTGCCGGGCGTCGAGTGCCTGGTCTACGACAAGCGCGGCGGGCGCTCGGCGATCGTCGCGCTCAAGCGTCAATTGGCCGGTCGCCGCTTTGATGCGCTGCTGAACATGCACGCGAGTTGGCGCGCCAACCGCGTCAGCCGCCTGATATCCGCCAAGCGTCGTATCGGCTTCGACAGACGCCGGTCGCGGGACGGGCAGCGTCTATTCGTGCACGAACGTATTCCGCCGGTGGCCAGCCGCCATGTGGTGGATGGCTTTCTGGGCTTTGCTGCGGCCATCGGCGCCGCGCAACCCGTGTTCGACTGGCGGGTGCCGATCGCCGATGTCGACCGCGCGCATGCCGGCGCTTTGCTGTATGCGGCGCGCGACCCGCGCCCGATCCTGTTCATCAGTCCGTGTTCGAGCCATGCAATGCGCAACTGGGCGGCCGAGCGCTATGCCGCGGCGGCCGATCATGCGATACGGGCTCACGGAATGCGTTGCGTGCTGGTGGGCGGGCCGAGCCGGGCCGAACGCGCCGCGGGTGAGGCGATCCGGGGCGCCATGCGCGAGCCGGCGACCGATCTCATCGGGCAAACCAATCTCAAGCAACTGCTGGCACTGTTCGAGCACGGTCGAATCCTGCTGACCCCCGATTCCGGGCCGGCGCATATGGCGAATGCCACCGACATCGCCACCATCAGTCTGCATGCCGCGACCGATCCGCGTCGCAGCGGTGCGTACCGGTCGCGCGACCTGTGCGTGGACTACTTCGCCGAGGCCGCGTCGCACTATCGCAACAGCACGCCGGATGCGGTGAAGTGGGGCACACGGATCGAGGACGATGCCGGGGTGATGGGGTTGATTCCGGTGGCGGCGGTTACGGCGCGGATCGATGAGGTGATGGGGCGCCCGTAGCGGATGTAGTCGTTTGTCGGCGCCGACATCCAACACGGGGTACCGCGACGCGCCGAATTGCATCGAACCCGCGAGTTTTCCAAGCGCGAACGGGCGGTTTCGGCAGCCAAAATATTGAACCACGAGGTGAGTTGGGCTCTGGTTTCGCAATGCCGTGCGAGTCCCTTCTTTTGCTTGCTCAAAAGAGGAGGTAGACAACCCCTTATTCCGCCTAACGAATTTAAAAACAATGCCTTGCCGGTAGGTCGGATTAGCGCGCAGCGCGTAATCCGACGCTCAATCGGCGAGTTCCGAGGCTCGGCTGTCGGATTACGGTGCAAGCACCTAATCCGACCTCCGTCACTGCAGTGCCATACGCCAGTCGCGTACGTGAATCCGTGTGCGCCCGGCACCCCCTTTGGCATACGACGCGGCTTCGGGCTGCCTATTCCTCGCCGGCATGCTCCATGCCGAGAATGAAGTCCCAGTGTTTCTTGTCGATCGGCATCACCGACAGCCGGTTGCCTTTACGCACCAGCGGCAGGCCGTCGAGTTCGTCGGCGTGGTCCTTGATTTCGGACAGTGGAATTACACGCTCCAGCTCGCGCTCGTAGGTGACGTCCACTCGGTACCAGCGCGGCTTGTCCGGATCGGATTTCGGGTCGTAATGCGGATCCTTCGGGTCGAAGGCGGTCTCGTCCGGATAGCCTTCGCGCGAGATGCGCATGATGCCGACAACCCCGGGCACCTTCGTGTTCGAGTGATAGAAAAAAGCCAGGTCGCCCTCGCGCATGTCGTCGCGCATGAAGTTGCGCGCCTGATAATTGCGTACGCCGTCCCAGCCTTCGGTCTGCCGGGGACGGTTCTTCAGGTCCTCGATGCTGAATTCGTCCGGTTCGGATTTCATCAACCAGTAGCGCATGTGTCTCCTTATCGTGCGTGCGGGTCGATCGATTCTAGGGTTTGTCCGCATGCCATGCGAGAGCCGGCGATGCCGGTTGGGGGGCGGCACCATTCAGTCGAGGCCTGGTGGCCTTGTACATGCCGTGCCGGCGACCGTTACAGACGGCTGCGATACACGCGGCTTTCGGTCACCACGGCGGCCAGTTCGACATCCCATGGCTGGGGTTCGACGGCGTCGAGCCGCTGGCATTCGAAGGCGAGGCCGATGCGCGTCGGGCTGCGATAGGCCCGATCCCTGACCGGGGCCAGCGTGCGATCGTAGAAGCCGCCGCCGAGACCGATGCGATGGGCGTCGGCATCGAAACCGGCCAGCGGCATGACCAGCAAGTCGAGCGCGTTGACGGGGCGGCTCCAGCCGCCGGGCTCGTAGACGCCGAGCTCGGAGCGACGCCAGGCTCGCGCCGGGCGTATCGGCACGAACCGCAGGACACCGCCGACCACGCGCGGGTAGCAGATTACCCGCGGCGACCGGCCGAGCAGGGGGATCAGGGGGCGGGGGTCGATCTCGCTGGCCAGCGGCCAGTACAGGCCGATCCGGCGCGCGCGCTGCACGGCCGGCAGACGGGCCAGCCGCCGGCAGGCCGCACGCGAGGCGCGTTGACGGTCAACGGCGCTCAATCTCCGGCGGGCGGATAGAGCGGTCTTGCGCTGATCGGCGATTCGGGCCATGGGCAGGCGAGCGAACAAGAGGGACCGACATTCCCGCGCGTGCCGTCAGTCGTCCACTATCCTTGAGACAAGCGCTCAAGTGGGGCGTTCCGCGACGCATTAGGTTTCCCGCAGCAAGGCGGGCATACTCACCTGCGCCGGTTCCCACCCCTGGTTAGGTAATTAGGCTCAAGGGGAACCGGGAGACCGTCGAACACCGCAGGAATGCCGGTAGGTACATGGTACCCCCGGCCCGGGGCCGTGACAAACGCACGACCGATCAGGCTGTCACCCCGAGGAATCGAGTGCCGACTCAATCCGCAGCTGGAGCTGCGACAGGCGCTCCGTCATTTCCTCGTCGCTATCGGCAAGGCCCGCGTCGCGTCGCTCGACCTGGCGCTGCAGGTCCAGCAGGTCGCGCGCGATGTTGAGTGCGGCCATGATGGCGATCCGCTCCGAGCCCAGGGTCTTGCCCTGACGCTGGATCGCGCTCATGCGCTTGGACAGGTGTTCGGCCGAGCGCAGCAGCGCTTCGCGTTCGCCTTCGGGGCAGGTGACCGAGTAGTCGCGCCCGAGAATACGCACCGTCAGCGCGGTCTGTGTCTTGTCGCTACCCATGATGTCCGCCCGTGCCATGTGTCACGCCCCCATCGGGGACTCAGAGGTTGTCGCTCTCCGATTAAACCCGTTATCGCGTGCATTTGCATCCCGTGACGCCGGTGAGCCGACGCCAAGCCCGGCGATGGGCCGTGCTCGCGGCCGGCGGTTACACATTGCCGGCTTCGGCCTCGAGCGCCCGGATGCGTTCGATCACCCCATTCAAACGCTCTCGAATCTCGCGATTGCGCTGAGTCTCGGCTTCGTGGGCCGTCTGCAGGGCGTCGTAGTCCGCCTGCAGACGATGATAGGCGGCCAGCAGGGCATGGACTTGCGCTTCGAAGTCGGCGAGATCGAACTGGCTCATGACAGGCTCCTGCAACGCGTTCGAGTATAACGACGCGATCGAGGCAGACAAAACGACGGCAAATCGGCACCTTCCGGATGATACGCAACAAAAAGCCCGGCCGAAGCCGGGCTTTTCGCGGTCGGCGCCAACGGCGCCGGTTGCGGCAGTCTACTGTATCAACAGGAACAGCGCGCCCTGGCCGCGGCGGATATGCAGCAGCAGCTGCTTGGTATCCGGGCCGGCCAGCTTGTGCAGCTGGGAGACGCTGCTGATCTGATGCCGGTTGACCGACGTGATCACGTCGCCCGGCTGGAGACCCGCCTGGGCCGCGGGACTGCCGGCCTGCACGTGGGTGACCACCACGCCCTGCACCTGGCCCGACAGCGGGTTGTTGTCGGTCAATGGGCCGAACTGGGCGCCGGCCAGATTCCTGTTCAGCGAACCGCCGGTAGTGGCGTTGCCCGCGCCGGTCAGCGCGGAGGCCTTGGCCAGTGTGGCGTGCACCTGCATCTTCTTGCCGTCGCGCAGCAGGTCGATGGTCACCTTGTCACCCGGCGAACGCAGGCCGATGGCGTTCTGCAGGTCGGAGAAGTTGTCGATCTCCTTGCCATTGACGGCGGTGATTACATCACGCTGCTTGATGCCCGCCTTGGCGGCCGGGGAATCGGGCATGACCTGCGCGATCACCACGCCCTGGTCGATGTTCAAGCCAAAGGCCTTGGCCAGGGCCGGTGTCAGGTTCTGGCCGACCACGCCGAGCATGCCGCGCTTGACCTTGCCGTATTTGACCAGCTGGTGGTAAACGGTCTTGACCAGGTTCGACGGAATGGCGAAGCCGATACCGATGTTGCCACCCGACTGCGACAGGATCTCGCTGTTGATGCCGACCAGCTGGCCCTTGAGGTTGAGCAGCGCGCCGCCCGAGTTGCCGGGGTTGATCGACGCATCGGTCTGAATGAAGTTCTGATAGCGGCTGCCCTGTCCGTCCTCGGGGTTGCCGATGTGGCGGCCCAGGCCGGATACGATGCCCGAGGTCACGGTCTGACGCAGGCCGAACGGGTTGCCCACGGCGACCACGAAATCGCCGACCTGCAGCTTGTCGGAGTCGGCGAGCTTGAGCTGGGTGAGATTCTTGGCCTTGATCTGGATCACCGCCAGGTCGGTGGCCGGGTCCGTGCCCACGATCTTGGCCTTGAACTGCCGATTGTCCCGCAGCCGGACCTCGATCTTCTGCGCGTTACGGACAACGTGATTGTTGGTCACGATATAGCCCTTGTCCGCGTTGACGATCACCCCCGAACCGATGGCGGTCGGGTGTTGCATCTGCTGTTGTTGTTGCGGCGCGTTGAAGAACTGCCGGAAGAATGGATCGTTGAACAGCGGGTTGTTCGGCGTCTGCTGCGCCTTGCCGGTCACCACCACGTTGACCACGGCCGGCAACGTGTTGTGGAGCATCGGCGCCAGCGACGGGTCGTCACCGGACAGCATGCCGCTGGGAATGGACGCCTGAGCGCTCGTGCCCAGCAGCGCCAGGAGCAGGAGAAAGAAGGCGCGATAGCGCAGAGATGCGAGTTGTGTCATAGGTCCTTACTCGTCGGTGTCACCAAACGACCGGCCGTGCCGGCTACGTCCCCAGCCCTGTGACCGTCGAGATGCCGGGGAGTTTCATAACCGGCCCAAATCAATGCGTCCGGCGCCCGATTTCGGCCCGAATCAGGCCTTGTTCGTGCAGGGCCCTCGCCAGCACTCGACTGGCCTGACCGGTCAGGCGGGCGATCAGCCCCTGGGGCGCGTGCACGGCAATCGTGAACACGTCACGCCCGTCGCGGGCAGCGGCGAGCATGACCGCGTCGCTGGTGGCGATTTCGTCGACCAGCCGTTTGTCCAGCGTCTGGCGGGCGTACCAGTGCTCGCCGGTGGCCACCGCGTCGATATCCAGACCGGGGCGATGTTCGGCCACGAACGCCTTGAACAGGCCGTGCGTGTCTTCCAGTTCCTCGCGAAATTTTTCGCGGCCGGCTTCGGTGTTCTCGCCGAACACGGTCAGCGTGCGCTTGTAATCGCCGGCGGTGTGCATCTCGAAATCGATGTGTTTGTCGGACAACCAGCGATGGAAGTTCGGCAACTGAGCCACGACGCCGATCGACCCGATGATGGCGAAGGGTGCGGCGACGATGCGATCGCCGACGCAGGCCATCATGTAGCCACCGCTGGCCGCGACGCGATCGACCGAGATTGTCAGCCGGATACCGGCATCGCGCAGGCGCGCCAGTTGCGAGGCGGCAAGACCATAGCTGTGGACCATGCCGCCGCCGGATTCGAGTCGTAGCAATACTTCGTCGTCGGATTCGGCGACCTGGAGCAGGGCGTTGATCGATTCACGCAGTCCCTCGACCGCCGAGGCGCGGATATCGCCGTCGAAGTCGAGCACAAACAGGCGTTGCGGCGGGTGTTTCTTGCCAAGCTTCTCGGCCTTGGCTTTCTGTTTGCTTTCCTTCTTGCGCTGTTTGGCGCGCGCTTTCTTCTCGGCATCGTTGAGCAGGGCGTCCGAGAGCGTATCGGCCATGTGCTCCAAGTGGTCGTTGACACGCTCGACCCGAAGCCGGCGGTTTTTCTCGCGGCGCAGGCTGATCGCGCTCGAGGTCAGCACGATCGCCACAATGACGACGGCGGCCACCAGCGTTGCTGTCTTGGCGAGGAACAGCCCGTAGTTCAGACCAAAAGTGGCGAGCCAGTGCATAGCGTGCTCCGTAGTTCGGCGCCGCGCCGGTCAGACCCAGCCGGCCAGTTCTTCGCGAATAAGGCGCGCGAACATTTCGATATGATCGTCGCGATCGTTGAGCGCGGGAATATACCGTAACGCGTCGCCGCCAGCCTGCTCGAAGTAGCCGCGGTTCTCCTCGCGGATTTCTTCCAGTGTTTCCAGACAATCGGCCGAAAAGCCGGGGCAGATCACATCCACGGTATTGATGGCCGGATCTGCCCCCCAGGCTTTCATGGTTTTGTCGAGATATGGTTGGAGCCAGGGTTCGCGGCCGAAACGGGATTGGAAGCAGACCTTGTATTCGTTGCGCGACAGGCCGAGTTCCGTGGCCAGCAACTGCGCGGTGACGCCACAGTCGCGTGGGTAGGGATCGCCCTGCTTCACGTAGCGCTTGGGGATGCCGTGAAACGAGATCACCAGCCTGTCGCCGCGGCCGTGTTGCGCCCAGTGTTCGCGCACCGAGTTCGCGAGTGCGGCGATATAACCCGGGTCGTCGTGGTAGCGATTGATCTGGCGCAGCGCCGGCGGCTCCGGCCAGTTCTCGAGCACGGCGCCGACCTTGTCGAACGTCGTGGCGACCGTGGTCGCGGAATACTGCGGGTAGGCCGGCAGGATCAGGATCTTCCGGCAGCCGACGGCATGCAGTTCCCCGAGGCCCGACTCGATCGAGGGGTTGCCGTAGCGCATGCCCAGCGCCACATGCACCGGCCGCGACAATTGCGCATCCAGGCGGGCCTGGATGCCGGCCGCCTGGCGCCGGGCGTACACGATCAGCGGCGAGCCTTCGTCCATCCAGACCGAGCGATAGCCCTCGGCCGATTTCCGGGGCCGGAACGTCAGGATGATGCCGTACAGAATCGGCAGCCAAAGCGCCCGGTTGAGATCGATCACGCGGCGATCGCTGAGAAACTCGCGCAGATAGCGGCGTACCGCCGACACCGAGGTGTCGTCCGGGCTGCCCAGGTTGGTGAACAGCACACCGACCGGGGTGGATTCATCGCGGCGCATTATTGATCCTCGCTATCGACTCTGGTTCGGCGATACGTCAGGGTGATCGATTATAGATGCAACGCTTGGCATCAGAGGCCGAACACGCCCTGGATCAAGATCCAGACGATGCCGATCGGTGCGATGTAGCGTATGAAAAACAGCCATACCGGCGCCCAGTCCGCGGCGATCCGGCCGTGATTGGTTAACTCGCCGACCGTGGGACGGCCGACCACCCAGCCCACGCACAGCGCGGTCAACAGGCTGCCGATCGGCAGCGCGAGGTTACTGGTCAGATAATCCATCAGCCCGAAAATCGTCAGGCCGAATAGTTGCACGTGGTGCCAGATACCAAACGACAGCGACACCGGCACGGCCAGCGCCAGGCAGCCACCGCCACCGATCAGCGTGGCGTGGGCACGCTTCATGCCGTGTTCGTCGACCAGAAAACTCACCGCCGGCTCGAGAAGCGAAACCGAGGACGTGAGCGCGGCGAGGATGAGCAAAAAGAAAAACCCGATGCCAAACAGGTTGCCGGCCGGCATGGCCGCGAACACCGTCGGCAGCACCTTGAAGGTCGTGCCCGGGCCGCCGGCAGCGGGCGTGAGGCCGGCCGACATCATCGCCGGAATCACCATCAGGCCGGCCAGCAGCGAAACCAGCGTATTGAGTGCGACCACCGACAGCGCGTCGCGCCCGAGATCCTGCGTATCGGCCATGTAAGAGCCGTAGGTGATCATGCCGCCCACGCCGAGGGAGAGCGTGAAAAACGCCTGGCCGAGGGCGGCGGAGATCAGATGCCCGTTGATCGCCGACCAGTCCGGATGCAGGAAAAAGACGAGCCCGCGCGAAGCACCGGGCAGAGTGAGTGAGCGCAGCATCAGCAGAATGAGAATCACGAACAGCAGCGGCATGAACAGTTTCGCCATGCGCTCGATGCCGCCGGCCACGCCACCGATCACCACGGCGCCGGTCAACGCCATGAAAATGACCGCATAAATCAACGGCAGGATCGGGCTCGACACCAGGTGGCCGAACAAGGCGTTGAGCTGACCGGCGCTCGACTGCGTGAGCGTGCCCTGGATGGCATAAATGAAATAAGCGATGGCCCAGCCCGAGACCACGACATAAAACGAAAGGATGACCAGTGCGGTGACCACGCCAAGCGCCCCCACCGCCGGCCAGACGCCGCCGGCCAGCCGCCGGAACGCGCCGATCGGGTTGCGCTTGGCCATGCGCCCGAATACCAGTTCGGCCAGCAGCAGCGAGATGCCGAATACGAACACGCAGACCAGATAGACCACGAGGAAGGCGCCGCCGCCGTTCGAAGCGGTCATGTACGGGAACTTCCAGATATTGCCGAGCCCGATCGCCGAGCCGGCAGCCGCCATGATGAAGCCGAAGCGCGAGGCCCAGCCGCCGCGTGTCGGTGTCGCGCTCATGCGCGGACTCCGGCCGCGCGCGGCCGGCGGTGACGAATACGACGGGTCATAGGGGCATCAGGCGCTGGGTGATGCCGGGAAGGCTAAAGACAAAACGGGCATCAGGCCAGCGCCGCCGGCCCGATGCCCGTGCCCTGTCCAGGGCGGTACTACGGTTTTTCCAGAATCGCGGTCACGCCCTGGCCGCCGGCGGCACAGATGGAAATGAGCCCGCGTCCCGAACCGGCTTCGTCCAGGATCTTGGCCAGGGTGGCCACGATGCGCCCGCCCGTGGCCGCGAACGGATGACCCAGCCCGAGCGAGGAGCCCTTCACGTTGAGTTTCGACATATCGATCGAGCCCAGCGGCGCGTCGCGGCCGAGACGCTCGCTGCAGTATTTCTTCGACTCCCATGCCTTGAGCGTGCACAGCACCTGGGCGGCGAAGGCTTCGTGAATCTCGTAGAAGTCGAAGTCCTGCAGCGTCAGGCCCGCTGCGTCGAGCATTTCGGGCACGGCATAGGTCGGCGCCATCAGCAGCCCTTCGCCGCCGTCCACGTAGTCGACTGCGGCGGTGCGCGCGTAGGGCGTGAAGTAGGCCAGGATCGGCAGCGCGCGTTCCCGGGCCCAGTCTTCACTCGCCAGCAGCACGCTGGATGCGCCGTCGGTCAGCGGTGTGGAATTGCCGGCGGTCAGCGTGCCGTTGGCCTTGTCGAACGACGGCCGTAGCTTGGACAGTTTCTCCATGCTCGAATCCGGGCGCAGGTTGTTGTCGCGCTCCACGCCCAGATACGGGAACACCAGATCGTCGTAGAAGCCATCCACATACGCCTGCGCGGCATTCTTGTGGCTGGCGAGTGCCAACTCGTCCTGGGCGCGGCGCGAGATCTTCCATTCCTTGGCCATCAGCTCGCAGTGCTCGCCCATCGACATGCCGGTGCGCGGCTCGGACACGCCCGGCAGGTTCGGTACGAGATGACGTGGCCGAAGTTTGGCGAGCAGCTTGGCTCGCTCACCGCCGGACTTCGCGCGATTGATATCGAGCAGAATCCTGCGCAGCGCCTCGTTGACCGCAATCGGGGCGTCCGACGTGGTGTCGGTGCCGCCGGCGATGCCGGACTCGATCTGGCCCATGGCGATCTTGTTGGCAAGCAGAATCGTTGTTTCCAGGCTGGTGCCGCAGGCTTGCTGGACGTCGAAAGCCGGGGTGTGCGGATCCAGGTCGGTGCCGAGCACCGCTTCGCGCGTGAGGTTGAAATCGCTCGAGTGCTTGAGCACCGCGCCGGCCGCGACCTCGCCGATAAGCTCGCCGGCCAGGCGATACTTCTCCGACAGCGCCTTGAAGGCCGCCGTCAGCAGGTCCTGGTTCGACTGATGCGAATACGCGGTGTTGGAACGACAGAACGGGATCCGGGCGCTGCCGACGATGGCGACGCGACGCATTGTGGATTCGGCCATGGAACCTCCGGGATCGCCGAGAACACTCGGCATGACTTGACTCGTATCGCACGATACTGCCTCAGTTCAATTCCGACAAGATGACGTTTCACTTTTGGATCGGCGGCGGTGCGGGTTAAAAATTTGTGCGCCTGCTCTTGAAAGGGGGCCGCGAGGCCGCATCAATTGCGGTGATCAAGATTGCCAATCGGCAGTCTGGGTGGCGGCAATGAGCCGTCGGGCTTTTTATCAACAACCTTCACAGTTTCGAGGAGAAGGGTGGCATGAATATCCGTCCTCTACATGACCGCATCGTAATCAAGCGGATCGAAGAAGAGCAGAAGACGGCCGGGGGCATCGTCATTCCCGATTCCGCGGCCGAGAAGCCGCAGCGCGGCGAAGTGATCGCGGTCGGGAATGGCAAGCCGCTGGACAACGGCGAAGTCCGCAAGCCTGAAGTCAAGGTCGGCGACACGGTGATGTTCGGCAAGTTCTCGGGTACCGAGATCAAGGTCGACGGCGACGAAGTCGTCGTGATGCGCGAGGACGACATCCTGGCGGTGCTGGGTTAACAGCCCGTTTGGCGCATCCATTAGTCAACCACCAATCAACGAATCAAGGATAACGAGCAATGGCTGCTAAGGAAGTACGTTTCGGCGAAGACGCACGTCAGCGTCTGGTCCGCGGTGTCAACACCCTGGCCAACGCGGTGAAGGTCACGTTGGGTCCGAAGGGCCGCAACGTGGTGCTCGACAAGAGCTTCGGCGCGCCCACGATTACCAAGGACGGCGTCTCCGTCGCCAAGGAAATCGAACTTGAGGACAAGTTCGAGAACATGGGCGTGCAGATGGTCAAGGAAGTTGCTTCCAAGACCTCCGACGTCGCCGGCGACGGCACCACGACCGCCACGGTTCTGGCCCAGGCCATCGTGCGCGAAGGTGTGAAGGCCGTTTCCGCGGGCATGAACCCGATGGATCTCAAGCGCGGCATCGACAAGGCCGTCGACGCGGCCGTCGCCGAGCTGGCCAAGCTGTCCAAGCCGTGCGACGACGAAAAAGCGATCGCGCAGGTCGGCTCGATCTCGGCCAACTCCGACGAGGAAATCGGCAAGATCATCGCCGACGCGATGAACAAGGTCGGCAAGGAAGGCGTGATCACCGTTGAAGAAGGCTCCAGCCTGTTCAACGAACTCGACGTGGTCGAGGGCATGCAGTTCGATCGCGGTTACCTGTCGCCGTACTTCGTCACCGACAACCAGACGATGACGGCCGAGCTGGATAACCCCTACATCCTGCTGTTCGACAAGAAGATCTCCAACATCCGCGACATGCTGCCGCTGCTGGAGAACGTGGCCAAGGCCAATCGCCCGCTGGTGATCGTCTCCGAAGACGTCGAGGGCGAAGCCCTGGCGACGCTGGTGGTGAACAACATGCGTGGCATCGTGAAGGTCGCCGCCGTCAAGGCGCCCGGCTTCGGTGACCGTCGCAAGGCGATGCTGGAAGACATGGCGATCCTGACCGGCGGCCAGGTCATCTCCGAAGACATCGGCATGACCCTGGAAAACGCCACCCTGGATCACCTCGGCGAGGCCAACAAGGTCCAGATCTCGAAGGAAAACACCACCATCATCGATGGCAAGGGTTCCAACGACGACATCGAGGGCCGCATCAAACAGATCCGTGCGCAGATCGAGGACTCCTCCTCGGACTACGACAAGGAGAAGCTGCAGGAACGCGTGGCCAAGCTCGCCGGCGGCGTGGCGCTGATCAAGGTCGGTGCCGCTACCGAAGTCGAGATGAAAGAGAAGAAGGCGCGTGTCGAAGACGCCCTGCACGCCACCCGTGCGGCGGTCGAAGAAGGCATCGTGCCCGGTGGCGGTGTGGCCCTGCTGCGTACGCTCAAGGCCATCGAAGCCGTCAAGGGCGCCAACGACGACCAGGACGCGGGCATCCGTCTGCTGCGTCGTGCGGTCGAAGAGCCGCTGCGCCAGATCGTGTTCAACAGCGGCGGCGAGCCGTCGGTCGTGGTCAACGAAGTGCTTTCCCACGAAGGCAACTACGGCTACAACGCGGCCACCGGCGAATACGGCGACATGGTCGAAATGGGTATTCTCGACCCGACCAAGGTCAGCCGTACCGCGCTGCAGAACGCGGCCTCCATCGCCAGCCTGTTGCTGACCACCGAGGCCACCGTGGCCGACGTCCCGGAGGACGACGACAAGGGTGGTGCCGACATGGGCGGCATGGGTGGCATGGGCGGTATGGGCGGCATGATGTAGTCGCCTGTCTCGCCTGATGCGAGCCTTGAAGAGCCCCGCCCCGTGCGGGGCTTTTTTTTGGGCTTGGGGGAATAGGCCTTGATCGCGTCCGGCCCGACTGTCGCCGCACGCGGCGCCCCGGCGATGGGCGCCCGAAACCAGTCGAGCTATGCCGGGACAAGGCGCCCCGCTCGGCCCGGGCCATACCCTGGTATCCATGGGGCGTGCGCCATGGTCGTGAGTCACCCGGCCCGGTCGATGGTGAGCCGGGCTGGAGTTCGGCGCGCCGAATGAGACAGAATCGACGGCATGCCCACCACGCCGTTCCGAGGAAAAGCGCCATTGGCCGTGCCGCAACACGCCCCGATCGATCCATGCGCGGCGAGCGATTTCGTGGCGCGCTGGTATCGCCATTGCCTGGAAACATCGCCGGATTGGGTGGTCGCGGCCATGGCCGACTCGGCCACAGCGCTCGAGATTGATGTCGCGCGCTGGGTCCGCGAGTGCGGCGATGTCGACCCCGGCGCCGCGTTGCGCGGGGCCCGCAATGCGTTTCTGGTGGCGATCGCCTGGCGGGACCTGGCCGCAATCGACGGCCTGGACCGCGTGCTCGCGGATCTGTCCGCGCTGGCGGACCAATGTATCGAATACGCCTTGCGTCAGGCCGAGGCCGAAGTCGCCGAGCGTTTCGGCGCGCTGCGCAATCGGCAGGGCGGGGCGGTCCGGCTCATCGTGATCGGCATGGGAAAACTCGGCGGGCGCGAACTCAATTTTTCCTCCGATATCGATCTGATTCTCGCGTTCGATGAGTCGCGCGGCATCGAGATCGATGCCGATCTCGATGCGGCCGGTTACTTCCGGCGCGTGGCCCAGCGCATGGTCAAACTGTTGTCCGAAACGACGGCGGACGGGTTTGTCTATCGGGTGGACACGCGATTGCGCCCGTTCGGCGACGCCGGCGCGCTGGTCGGCTCGGTCGGGGCGATGGAGCAGTATTACCAGGCGCATGGGCGCGAGTGGGAGCGCTATGCCTGGATCAAGGCCCGGCCGGTAGCGGGCGACATCGAAGGCGGGCAGCGGTTGATCGCGACGCTGCGGCCGTTCGTTTATCGGCGCTATCTCGACTACGGCGCGTTCGAGTCGATCCGCGAGATGAAGGCGATGATCGATCGCCAGGTGGCGCGGCGCGACTCGCAGGCAGACGTGAAACTCGGCTACGGCGGCATTCGCGAGATCGAGTTCCTGGCCCAGGTCTTTCAGCTGGTCCGGGGCGGCCAGGAGCCCGAGCTGCAGGACAATCGGCTGCGCCCGACGCTGGCCCGGCTGGCCGAGAGCGGCCATCTGGCGGCCGCAACGGCCGAGCGGCTGGATGCCGGCTATGTGTTCCTGAGGCGGCTGGAAAACCGGCTGCAGATGGTGGACGATCGCCAGACGCACGAATTTCCGGCGGATGCCGGCGAGCGCGATCGACTGGCGCGTGCCATGGCAATGGCCGACGGCGACACCCTGGCCGCCGAAACCGAACGCGTGCGGCGCGAGGTCCACGCCTTGTTCGAGCAGGTCTTCGCCAGTCCCGATTCCAAGGAAACAGCCGGCGCCAGCGATCGGGAGCATGCCGCGCTCGAAGCGCTCTGGCAGCAGACGCTGTCCGCGGCCGAGGCCGACGATCTGCTCGAACGCTACGGCATCGAGGATACCGCGGCGGTACGCCAGGCGCTTGTGGATCTCCAGGACCAGCGCCGGTATCGCATTCTCGAGGCGCGCGGGCGGCGCTGGCTCGGCGAACTGATTCCGGCAGTGATCGCGGCGTCGGCGAACACCGACGACCCCGAGCGTTCGGTGCTGCGGACGTTGTCGGTGATCAGCGAGATCGTCGGGCGCAGCAACTACATCGCCTTGCTGGTGGAGTACCCGGCGGCCCTGTCGACGTTGATGCGGTTGTGCGGGGCCAGCGAATGGATCACCCAGCGCATCGCCGAACAGCCCGCGCTGCTCGACTCTTTTCTCGACCCGCGCCAGCTTTACCATCCCCCGCGCCGGTCCGAACTGGAGGCCGAGCTGGCCGACGATCTGTCGGCATTCGATGTGCTGGATCTGGACCAGCGCATGAACGCGCTGCGACGGTTCACCCAGAAGGCCATGCTGCGCATCGCCGCGGCCGACGTCACCAACGCCATGCCGCTGATGATCGTCTCCGATCATCTCACCGCGCTGGCCGAGGTCGTGCTCGAGGTCGCGCTCGGCATGGCCTGGGACCAGATGAGCGATCGCTACGGTGAGCCGCGCCTGGAAGACGGCCGGCGCGCGCCGTTCGCGGTGATCGCGTACGGCAAGCTCGGCGGGCTGGAGCTGGGTTATACCTCGGATCTCGATCTGGTGTTCGTCTACGACAGCCCATCGGAAGCGTCGACACAGGGCGGGCGGCGCGAGCTGACGCATCAGGTCTTTTTCACCCGCCTGGCGCAGCGACTGATTCATATCCTGTCCACCGCGACCCCGGCCGGGCGGGCCTACGAGATCGATATGCGGCTGCGGCCCTCGGGCAACGCCGGGCTCATGGTCACGCATATCCAGGCATTCGCTCGTTACCAGCGCGAGCAGGCCTGGACCTGGGAGCACCAGGCGCTGGTCCGGGCGCGGCCGGTGGCCGGTGCCCCCGGCCTGGGGGCGCGCTTTGCGGGCCTGCGCCGCGAACTGCTGGCCACCGAGCGCGATCCGGCCCGGCTGGCCGCCGAAGTGCGTTCGATGCGGCAACGGATGCGCCGGGTGAAGGACGAGACCACCGACCGGCGTTGGGATGTCAAGCAGATGCCGGGCGGTCTCATCGACATCGAATTCATGGCGCAGTACGCGGCTCTGGCCTACGGTCACGATTGTCCGGAACTGCTCATCTTTACCGACGCCATCCGTATTCTGGAGACCATGGAGTCGGCCCAGCGCGCCCGTTACGCGGATATCCGCACGATGACCCGTGCCTATCGCGATTACCGGCGCGTGGTGCATGCCGCCGCCTTGCAAGGTCAGCGCGCCATGATCGACCGGGGCAGCCGGCGTGAAGCGGAGCGTCAGGCCGTGGCCGATCTATGGGCACACTGGATAGATCGCCCGGCCGGCACGTCGAATGATTCGACCGATGTCCCCGGCGCGCCCGCGTGAGTCGAAGCAGGGGCGGGCCGACGATGGCGCCCGCACGTCACACGCCGGCGATATCGACGGCAACACGCCCTGGCGCAACGAGTTGATCGCGCCGACGGGCGGTGCGTACGCTGTCGCCATGGCGGTGCCGCGCCCGTGCGCCGGCCGGATCGCGCCGCGCGTCGTACCGCCGCCCGGCGCCCGCGGGTGGCCGGTTATACTGCCGTGGCCATGGCCGGGCGCGATGGCTGCCGACACGCGGAGATCGGGGCGGACGTGGCAGGTTTGTCGCAAGGGAGTTCATCGAAATGATCATTGTCACCGGGGCGGCCGGATTCATCGGCAGCAACATCGTCGCCGGGCTCAATGCCCGCGGTATCCGCGACATCCTGGTGGTCGACGACCTGACCGACGGCCACAAATGCCTCAACCTGGCCGATCTCGATTTCTCGGATTATCTGGAATACGACGAACTCGAGCGCCGCATGGCCGCCGACGACATGCCCCGGGGCGTCGATGCCGTGTTTCATCAGGGCGCCTGTTCGGATACGACCGAATGGGACGGCCGCTACGTCATGGCGCGCAACTTCACCTATTCGAAGACGCTGCACGCCTGGTGCGCCCAGCATCGCGTCCCGTTTTTGTATGCCTCGTCGGCGTCGGTCTATGGCATGGGCCCGGATTTCGTCGAGCGCCGCGAGGCCGAGGACCCGCTCAACATGTATGCGTTCTCCAAGTTCGCTTTCGACCAGTATGTGCGGGCCCGGGCCAAGACGAGACATTCGCAGGTGGTGGGTCTGCGCTACTTCAATGTCTATGGCCCGCGCGAAGGGCACAAGGGCCGCATGGCGAGCGTCGCCCGGCATTTTTCCAGCCAGATCGTCGAAGACGGCGAATGCCGTCTGTTCGCCGGCTCGGATGGCTATGGCGACGGTGAGCAGCGGCGCGACTTCATTCATGTCGATGACGTCGTTGCGGTCAATCTCTGGCTGTTCGATCACCCGCAGGTCTCGGGTATTTTCAATTGCGGCACCGGCCGGTCCCAGACCTTCAATGAGGTCGCGGACGCCGTGATCGCCTGGCATGGCCGGGGCGAGAAACGCTATATCCAGTTCCCGCAGTCGTTGCTCGGGCACTATCAGAGCTTTACCGAAGCCGACATGGGGGCGTTGCAGGCCGCCGGCTATCCGAACGCGTTCATGTCGGTGGAGCAGGGCGTGCCGCGCTATCTCGACTGGCTGGCCATGTACCGGACATAGCCGCATGTCGCTCGCCGCCCGCGACTGCCGCAACAAGCGCCCGAGACAGTATTTAATGTACCCCAGCCGCTTCAACCCGTGCTTGCCCCATGCTTGCAGTCGCCTGGCGCGGTTTTCGTTATGCCCCCGGCTTGGCGTGTTCCGTCCGGGCGCGGCTGTCGCGACGGGCCAGGAGATCGCCGGTTGAGTGGCCGGGATACTGTCGATACGGCCAGCGCCAGGCATGGCGGCGGCATTGCGATATGGGATGGCCGGGTTTTCGGCCGACAGCCGCCGGGCGCCGACTGGTTCGACCCGGAAGCCCTGCGCGCGCGCGACGCCCTGTTGTCCAGTGCGGCGGGCCGTGGAGCGGCTTATTTTTTTCGCGCCATGAACGAGGCGGTCTGGGTGCTGCGGCATTATCGACGCGGCGGTCTGCTGGCGCACCTCAATCCGGATCGCTACCTCTGGACCGGGGATATGCAAACACGCCCGGTGCGGGAGTTTCGGCTATTGGCGGCGTTGTACGAGCGGGGCCTGCCGGTGCCGAAGCCGGTGGCGGCGCGCGCCGTGTACCGGGCCGGCCTGGGCTACGGTGCGGACTTGATCACATGGGCCCTGCCGAACACCGAGCCGCTGGCCGACAGGCTCGGGCGCACGCCCATGCCGGCGGCGGGTTGGCACACCCTGGGCGGCGAGATCGCGGCGCTGCATCGTGCCGGGGTGTGGCATGCGGATCTGAACGCGCGCAATATTCTGACGGCCGGTAACGACCGAATTTATCTGATCGATTTCGACCGCGCGCGCTTTCGCGGGGCGGGCAGCTGGCGCCAGGCCAACCTGGCACGCCTGCGCCGTTCTCTCGACAAGTTCGCCGCTCGCGGGACGCGCTTTCATTTCGGCGAAGCGGATTGGCAGGCGTTGCGGACGGGCTATCGCGTCGCCTTCGGCGGTTTGTAGGGGTCGTAACCGTCGCGTTTGAAGCGCTGGTGTAACCAGAAATACTGCGCCGGATCCTCATTGACGACCGATTCGATAATCGCATTCATCCGGCGCGCATCGGCGGCTTCGTCCGGGCCCGGAAAATCGGTCAGCGGCGGTTTGATGATCAGCCGATAGCCCGCGCCGTCGGCGCGCCGCAGGGTGAAAAACGGAACGACGGTCGCCCGGGTCATTGCCGCCATGCGACTGACCGCCACATGGGTACGGGCCGGCTGGCCAAAGAAATCCACCACCGCGCTGAGCCGTTGGCCGGCTTTCTGGTCGCCGGCGTACCAGACGGCGTCGCCGCGGCGCAGCGCCGCAAGCAGGGCCACCACGTCGTTGTCCGCGATGCCGGCGCCGCCGATATGGGCTTCGCGTCGCCGGCGCATCACGCGTTCGACCACGGGATCCCGCGGCGGCTTGTACATGGCCGTGGTCCGGAACCCCAGCTCGGCCAGGTAGGGCTGCGCCATGCGCACCCCGAGTTCCAGCGATGTGGTATGCGCCGACAGCAGAATAATGCCGCGACCGCGGGTGGCGGCATCCTCCAGATGATGCAGGCCTTCGACATGGGCCAGACCGTCGACCTTGGCCTGGCTGCCCCACCAGCAGATTCCGGTCTCGAGCGCGCCCTGGCCGACCGAGCGGAAATGCGCGTCGAGCAGCTCGTGGCGTTCGGTATCCGACAAGTCCGGATAGCATAGCCTGAGGTTGATGTCGGCCACGCGCCGGCGCCCGGGCACGATATGCGCGGCGAGCCGCCCGAGTCCGGCGCCGAGCCCCATCTGGATCCGGTACGGGAGCTGGCTGAGCAGCCACCCGAGGCCCATCAGGAGCCAGCTGGGCCAGAAACGCGGGGCGATCAGACGCGGCTCGTCGTTGTGTTGGAGGTTGGAAACTGCCATTCAGCCTACGCGGGCCGGCGTGCGCTGCCGGCTGCCATTGTCGGGTCGCATCGGCGCGGCGCGCTACACAGCCTGCAACCGGCTTTGTATCATGCTCGAAACAGGCCCGCGAATAAACCCCGGATGGATCGGATCCCGTCGTTTACCGACAGCCGCGTTCTGGTTGTCGGCGATATCATGCTCGACCGCTACTGGTACGGCGACACTGGGCGTATTTCGCCCGAGGCGCCCGTGCCGGTCGTGCGTATCGGCGACGAGGAGCGTCGTCTGGGCGGCGCGGCCAACGTCGCGCTCAACCTGGCGCGGGTCGGGGCACGGACGCATCTGATCGGCGTCGTCGGTGAAGACGAGCCGGGCGCGGCCACGCGCGGCCTGCTGAGCGAGGCCGGGATCGTGGATAGCCTGGTCGACAGCCCCGGTCACCCGACCATCGCCAAGCTGCGCATCGTCAGCCGCAATCAGCAGCTCATCCGGCTGGACTTCGAGCGCTCGTTCGCACTCGACGGCGCTTTCGACCGCGCGGCTTTGCTGGCCCGGGTCCGCGCCGCGCTGGCGGCCACGGATGTGCTGATCTGTTCCGATTACGGCAAGGGAACGCTGGCTGATGTGGCCGAGATCATCCGTCTGGCCCGGGACGCGGGCGTGCCGGTGCTGGTCGACCCGAAGGGGCGCGACTGGCAGCGCTATGCCGGCGCCAATCTCATCACGCCGAACGCGGCCGAGTTCGAGGCCCATGTCGGCCGGGGCGCGCGCGAGATGGGCATGGATACCGAACGCTGGCTGACGACGCACGCCGCGGATACACGCCGCACGCTGGATCTCGAGGCGTTGTTGATCACGCGCAGCGAAAAGGGCATGAACCTGTTCGCCGCCGATGGCGATCTGCATCTGCCCGCGCGCGCGCGTGAGGTGTTCGACGTCACCGGCGCGGGGGACACGGTGATCGCCATGGTGGCGGCCGGTCTCGGCGCCGGCCTGAGTTTGTCGGACGCGGCCGCGGTGGCCAATCTGGCCGCGGGCATCGTGGTGGGCAAGCTGGGCACGGCGACGGTCAGTCCGGCGGAACTGCGTCAGGCCGCGCGCGCGCAACGCACCAGCGACCGCGGCGTGGTCGACGAGGACACGCTGGCCGAGTGGTTCGTGCAGGCGCATGCGCACGGTGAGCGGATCGTGATGACCAACGGCTGTTTCGATCTCCTGCATCCCGGGCATATCGCTTATCTGGAGGCGGCGCGGGCGCTCGGCGACTGGCTGGTCGTCGCGGTCAACGACGACGCCTCGGTCGCGCGCCTGAAGGGGGCGGGCCGGCCGCTCAATGATCTATCGCACCGCATGCAGGTCCTGCGCGGGCTGGCGGCCGTCGACTGGGTGGTGCCCTTCGCCGAGGACACGCCGGAACGGCTCATCTGCCGACTGCTGCCGGATGTGCTGGTCAAGGGGGGCGATTATGAGGTCTCCGGGATTGCGGGTGGTGCCTGTGTTCTCGAAGCGGGCGGCGAGGTGCGTACGCTCGAATTCGTGCCCGGCTTTTCGACCACGGCGATCGTGGCGCGGCTACGCGCCGACGACGATAGTTGACGGCGTCCTGCCGCCCCGCCGGCCACGCCTTGCCATGCTGACGCCGGGTGAGGCCGGTGGACGCCGCCGAGGCGCAACGTGATCTGGCGCTGGCTCTATTCCGGTCTGACCCGGCTCGTCCTGCCCGTGGCATTCGGCTACTTCGCCTGGCGCGGTCGCCGCGAGCCGGCCTATCGCGACCATTGGCGCGAACGGCTCGGCTTCTTGGACCCGGTCGACGGCCCCGCGTTGTGGGTGCACGCCGCGTCCGTGGGGGAAGTGATCCTGGTCACTCCCCTGATCGAGGCACTCATCGAATGCTACCCCGATCATCGTATGGTGTTGACCACGTTTACACCGACCGGGCGGGCCGAGGCCGCGCGGCGCCTTGGCGGCCGTGTCGCGCTTTGTTATCTGCCGCTCGACACGCCCGGCGCCACGCGCCGGTTCCTGCGTCGCATCGGCCCGGCGGCGGGAATTCTGGCCGAGACGGAGCTCTGGCCCAATCTCGTATCCGCCGCCGGGCGCGCGGGGGTGCCGCTCGTTCTGGTCAATGCGAGCCTGTCGGCACGCTCGGCGCGGCGGTATCGGCGTTGGCCTGTATCGCGGGCCGCGACCTTCATGCTGACGCGTTTTGCCCGAATCGCCGCTGCCGACAGGGTTCATGCCGAGCGATTCATTGCAGCAGGCGCGCCCGCGCGGGTCGTCGAGGTGACGGGCAACCTGAAATACGATCGTCGACAACGCCCGCATGCCGAAGCGGAGGCGCGTGAACTGCGGCAGACATGGCAGGCCGCGTCGCGGCCTGTCTGGCTGGCGGCCAGTACGCATGACAGCGAAGAAGCGCAGTTACTTGAAACCTTCGCTTTGCTCAGGGCGCGACACCCGAAGGCCCTGGCGGTGATGGCGCCGCGCCATCCGCAACGTTTCGAAGCGGTGGCGGGTCTGCTGGCGCGCGCTGGATGGCAGTACGCGCGCCGCAGCCGCCGCGACCCCGTCGATGATCGGACGGATATCGTGCTGGTCGACACCATCGGCGAGCTGGAAATGCTCTATGCGCTGGCGGATGTGGCGTTCGTCGGTGGCAGCCTGGCGCCCGGTGTCGGCGGTCATAATGTGATCGAGCCCGCGGCCGTGGGCTGTGTGTTCACAACCGGCCCCCATGTGGCCGAGTGGCGCGATGCGATGGCGCCGATGATCGAAGCCGGCGGCGCCGCGATCGCTCGGGACTTTTGCGACGTGGCCGACATCACCGCCGGTTGGCTGGAGGACCCGGACACGCGGCAAGCCGCGCGGCAACGCCTCGCGGCGACCGTGGCCATACACCGCGGCGCGCTCGGCCGGACGGTGCAACTGCTGAAAGAAGTGATCAGCACATCGTGCTGAAGCAGGCGCGCGCTATCCATCAACATCAACAGGCGTACGCCGCGCTGCCGCCGACTCGATGAACCGGAACAAAGCGCGGCGCGTATCGACGTTACCCCGTGCGCGAGTCCTGCAACGCCAGTACATCGCCTTATCTCGGCGCCTGCTCACGCCCCGCGGCGTTGCCGCCACTCACCGCATTTGCCCAGGGACGGCTCGTCGTCCCGTGGTTTCCAGGCATTGGTGAGCGGCGGTCATGGTGGCAGGGCAGCGGCGAACCGTATCGACGGCAGTATCGTGTGGCCCGCCCATCAAGGATCTTGCGCTTATGCGCCCACCGGATCGCCCCGAACGGCGGCATCGGACGTTGGGCCCGGGATGCATGTCGGCCTGGCCCGGGGCGTATCTGAAAGCCGTTCCCGTCGGAAAACCTGACAGGCGATGGCGGGTTGCCGTTCCACATGGACGCACCTCGCACGCTTTCTTGTCGGATTGGGCGCGGCACATGTCCAGGCGCCTCCGTTACACGGGGCGCCCCGCGCCGTGTCTTGCACCCAAAGTCCGGCCTTCGGGGCCTTAAACCGACCGAATGGGGCGCGTTGTGCCGCGCCCGGGGTGGCGCGGTTTGGCGCCGCCGTCCGGTGTCGCCTGAATCGAAAACGTTCCGGGCGGCAAGATCCCATGTCGGTCATTCACTGGCCGATGGGTCGGCCTGTCGGAAAAGTTGCCAACAGCGAATGTGCGCCATGCATTAAATGCAAAAACTATTGAAATTAAAAGATAAAATAGATGGCATACACATTGCTTACAGCGACGCAGCCGAGCGATTTTCGGTGGTCCACTCATCCCGACACGGGAAAGCTGAAGATGATGAATAAGTTTTATGGTTCGGCTGTCGTGATTGCCGCCCTGGCTTTCACCGGCACCGCCTTCGCCAACCAGATCGACGTCAATACGAGCGGTAGCGAGCCGTCGCTATATGACATCGCCAACAGCTCGGACTATGGCACCGGCCTGGACGGCAAAGGACTGTTTTCTGGTCTGAACGCCGGTTCGCCTCAGGTGAACAATGGTCATTGGCAGATTGGTGGCACCGGCACCAGTGTCAGCGTGCTTGAAGCGACATATACGAAGAACTTCAAGGATGCCACTTTCGGCGTCTATAGCATGACGGATCCGTCGAAAAAGTTGAACTTGCTCGGCGGAGGCACTCAGAACGGCGCGAATCAGGACATAAACACTAAGGGCTACCTGAATTACTCCAGGAGTGGTGTTTTTTATTCATACATCGAAAACGCACGCACGCAGAAAAGGCTGTATACCAGCGATGATGTTGATTTCGGTACCGGCATATTCGGGTATTTTCTCACCATAGGCGGAAAGACCTATTATTCGGATAGCACCCTGAATAAGGGCGGTGAGGCCCGAATGGTGGGTTACGCGGCGGACGGCAGCGGCACTGCGACTGCTGGCGAGTATCTGTTGGGCTGGGAAGATGGCACCGACGGCGACTACCAGGACTACGTGGCGACCGTCGAGTCGGTTCGTCCGGTCCCGGAACCCTCTTCGATTGCCATGTTTGGCGCCGGCCTGCTGATGATCGGTTTCGCCGCTCGTCGGATTCAGAAGCGCGACGTCTGAATGTCCTTGTGATGATGACAGCGCCGGCCTGGCCGGCCTCGTAGTAATCCCGGACAACGGCCCGCCTCGGCGGGCCGTTTTTTTAAGGTTCGTTCGATGCGGTTCACATGCGGCCGGGCCGCTACGGTCTGTCGTCACGGCCTGCCCGACCACCAGCGGCTGCATGCCAAGTCACCTCGGTCGACGTGGAATCGCGCGGCTCCCCCTTATCCGCCAGACGTTGACCCGAAGCGGCATGCAAGCGTGGACCGAAACCCGTATCGTGTCGTGCGCGATTGAAGGGACGCTGGGCCGGTTGGGTCGCATGCGCGACTAAGGTCGAAGGCGGGCCGGCGTGTAAACCGAAAACCGCGGCCCGAGGCGTTTGCGCGAACGGCGACAAGCCTGGTGGCGGATCGTCAACCTATTGTTGCACTGGTCATTCGTGCAATTACCGGTAAAGTTGTAAGGCTAATTACTCGATCCGAACACGGGGGCATCATGGCAATTGGTGTATGGATCAGCTTGATCCTTTATTTTCTCTTGATGCTGGGCATAGGGTTCTATGCCTGGCGGAAAGCAACGGATTCGTCCGAAGGTTACATGCTCGGCGGGCGAAATCTCAGTCCGGCGGTGGCCGCGCTGTCCGCCGGCGCATCGGACATGAGTGGATGGCTGCTTCTGGGGCTGCCCGGCGCGCTTTATGTGGCGGGCCTGGTTCAGGCATGGATCGGCATCGGCCTGTTCGTCGGCGCGTTCGTCAACTGGATCGTGGTGGCGCCGCGTCTGCGCGAGCAGACAGAACGGTACGATAACAGCTTGACTATCCCTGAGTTTTTGGCGAACCGCTTTCCAAGCAAAGCGATGGCGCTACGCACGGTGTCGGCGATCATCATCGTCGTGTTTTTCGCGGTGTACACGGCCTCGGGGTTGGTCGCAGGTGGCAAGCTGTTCACCAGTGCATTCGGCGGGCTTATCCATATCGGCTCGCTCAGCGAATACGATGTCGGCGTCTGGCTGACCTTGATCATCGTGCTGACCTATACCGTGGTCGGCGGCTTTCTGGCCGTGAGTCTTACCGATTTCGTCCAGGGCTGCATCATGATGGTGGCTCTGGTGTTGATGCCTATCGTCGTGCTGTTCGGTAGCGGTGGTGGCGGTTACGCCCAGGCGTCGCAAACGCTGGCGGGGGCCGGGCCGAATTTCCTTTCCTGGACGCACGGGCTGACGATCATCGGGTTCTTCTCGGCGGTGACGTGGGGTTTGGGCTATTTCGGTCAGCCGCACATCATCGTGCGCTTCATGGCGGTCCGGTCGGTGGCCGAAGTGCCCAAGGCGCGCAACATCGGCATGACCTGGATGTTCATCTCGCTGGCCGGTGCCATCAGCCTGGGTATATTCGGCCGCGCGTACGCCATGCGTAATGGGTTAACCGTGAACGACCCGGAGACCATCTTCATCATCCTGGCGCGCCTGCTGTTCAATCCGCTGATCACGGGTTTCCTGTATGCGGCGCTGCTGGCGGCGATCATGAGCACGATCTCCAGCCAGTTGCTGGTGTCGTCCTCTTCGCTTACCGAGGACTTTTATCGGCTGTTTCTGCGCAAGGAGGCCAGCGAGCGCGAAAGCGTGCTCATCGGGCGGCTCAGCGTGCTGCTGGTGGGTGTCGTCGCGGCATTCATTGCGCGTAACCCGAATTCGCAGGTTCTCGGGCTCGTCAGCCACGCCTGGGCGGGCTTCGGCGCCGCATTCGGGCCGTTGATGATTCTCTCGCTCACGTGGCGACGGATGTCGGGAAGCGGCGCGGTCGCGGGCCTGGTGGCCGGCGCGGTAACCGTGATCTTCTGGATATCGATGGGCTGGGACGGCAGCTTCCTTGGCGGACCGGGGGTCTATGAAATCATTCCGGGCTTCATCGTGGCGTGGATCGCAATCGTCGTGGTCAGTCTGTTGACCGAGACGCACGGGGAATATCGAGCGCTCGAGGCGAGCTGATTCCAGGGGGATTCGATCGGGCCAGGGCCGCCAGAGGTCCTGGCCGATCCAGGCAGAGATGCCTGGATCGTTCATTCGTGCGTGGCGGTAGGGCGAGCCGATTTCCATCTGTCCATGGCACGTAGCCTGCCACGCCAGCCATTTCCACGGCCGTCATTCGGCGTTTTCATGGGCGCTATCAGTGCCCGTCGCCGTACCCAATCCGGGAGAACGGCGCCGATCGGGATTATTCCGCGGGCATACCCGGCAACGCCGGACGGTGCGCCCGGGCCATCGATGCAGGGCGCCACGCGAAGGGGCACCTCGGGCCTTGTTCACCGCCCGGCCCGCAACCTCGCATCGCGCGCGACTATCGACTTTCTGACGATCGTGTAATCCTCGACCTTCGTATTGCCAGGGTCCAGGACCGTGCCGAAGCGGGCCCGCCGAGACGCCGCACGCGTGTGTTAACCAATTGGGCAAACAAGACACGATAACGGCTTGTCATGTCTTGCAAACCGGGCGAGACCGGAGTGGCGGGATTAGCCGCCGCCATTTGAGGATCGCCCGGAGACCGTAGCGCTGCGCGGCGCGCACCGCGTTCTCGACGTGTTTTCATGAATTCATAATAGTGGACTTGCACATTCCGCTTGCGTACTGTTCGCCGACCTGGGGAAAGTACGTCCGGGTTTTCACGGAGCCTGAAGAACGGCAGGCAGAGTCGTATGCGGGTTGCTATCCCGGCAGGACGCGCCAACGGCGCCGCGAGAGCCGCTCGGGCTCAGGCGGTCCGGCCTGGCTGCGTTGTGCATGGGTTGTGCGGCAATACATTGTTTGGCTCGTTTCCGGGATAAAGGCAAAGCCGTCGAAAGACGGTGACGCAAAGCCACGGATCTAAAGCACGCTCAGACGTGCCAGGACGGCTGGGCTGCCGCTGGACGAATGCAGGCAGCGAATTTTGATGATTCAAGATTCCGCAGTGTGCCGTGGGGTTCGCACTGGCGACGGAATCCTCTTTAGAGGTCCGGTTTCTATGGCCAATCGCCTGACAATCATGTTCATTTGCGTCACTGTAGCGGCTGTCCTGGTGGGCTGCGGCGGAGGCTCTGGCGGCAGCGGGGGCAGCACGAGCAGTCAGCCGGCGGGCGGAGGCAACTCGGGAAGCCTGTCGAGCAGTTCATCCAGCCTGCCCAGCGGCGCGGCGCGTCATATCACGGATGTCAGTGTGCAGAATTACGGCAGTGGCAACTCTGCCAGTACCGTGGACGTGACCTTTGGCCAGGTGTTCGCGAAAGGTGACGTGGGCGCCAGTCAGCATGTGGTGGCCGCCGTCAACGGCAAGATGCTACCGACCCAGGTGGATCGCAAGGCGACTTGGGCAGACGGGTCTGTTCGACACAGTGTTGTCACGGTGCAACTTCCGGCGCCGGCCAGCGGCAAGGCGACCACGCTGCAGTTGTATGCGGTGGCCCACAACGCGGGCCTGGGGCTGGGTACTGTGTCGCTTGGTGATCTGCTGGGCACCAACTTCACGGCAAACGTCCGGATCACGCTCGGCGGTACGACCTATACGGCGAATGCGCGCAACGCACTTGAGCAGATCGCCCAGAGCGGAACCTGCCCCGCGTGGGGGCAGCGAAGCTGCAAGCGCTGGTTGGCGGGCGGCCTCGCAAGCGAGTGGATTGTGCCGGCCACATTGACCAGCGGCAACGCCACGGCGCCTCGGCTGCGTGTTTTCTTCAACGTGCGGGCGTATCGGGCCGCTGACGGGAGCATCGGTAACGTTCGTGTCGACTCGGTCATTGAAAATGACCAAGCCTACAATGTGTCGCCCTCGAACGAGACGTACGACGCCGTGCTTAACGTCGGTAGTTCGAATTATTCCGCCACTGGCATCACGCATTACACACAGGCGCGCTGGCACCACGTGTTATGGAGCCAGGGTAATCCGTCGATGTATGTGAAACCGGATGTGGCTTATTTACAGAAGTCCGGCGCGATATCGAAATACGCGGCCGTTACGCCTACCAGCAGTTTCCTTAATAGTGTTACGCAAAGTGCCGCGCCCATGACCCACGCGGACCAAACGCCTTATATGGGGACGACGGGGGCGCAGCCCGCTATCGGGCCGTTGCCGCGCTGGACGAGCGCTTTCGTTGTCTCAGGTGATCGTCGAGCCTTTAATTGGATGCTGGCGAATGACGATGCGGCAGGTAGCTATGGGTTTCATTATCGCGATGATGCCACCGGGAGGCCTCTCACTATTACAAATCACCCGTACGTAACGATCGCCGCCCTGAATTATGCGCGGACCGCTGGCGGGCAGTACCAGAAGGACCTATTGCCCGCATGTGGTGGCACCTGCGCTAACCCCTATGTGTTCAACATTGCTCACCAGCCGTCGATCGGCTACGTATCGTATCTCGTGACCGGCGACTTCTATTACCTCGAAGAAATGCAGTTCGAAGCGAGTTACGACGAGCTCTGGACCAATCCGGGATATCGCGGCTACGCGAAAGGGCGGCTCATCGTCGCCAATCCGCAGGTTCGTGGTCAGGCCTGGACGCTGCGTAGTATTTCCGATGCGGCATTCGCCACGCCGGACGGGGACCCGCTGAAGAAGTATTACACCGATCAGATTAATTACATCGTTAGCGATTACATCAATACGTATGTCAACCAGTCGTCTGCTCACCCGTTGCATGTGCTAGACGGGGGCGGGGCGATTATTTATCCGCTTAATGGGCAGTCGAACGTCGGTATCGCGCCTTGGCAGCAGGATTTTTTCACCTGGGCGGTGGGCCATGCTGCCGCGCAGGGCGTGCCGCAGGCGCAGGCGCTGTTAAAGTGGATGGCGCAGTTCCAGGTCGGGTTGATGACCTCGGCTACGAACGGCTCAACCGGTGGATTTTGTTGGCTCGAAGCCTCTGGTTATAAGTTCCAGGTCAGAGATTCATCCGGATCGCCGGAGTACTCGAGCCTGTCTGAAGTTTACAAGGCGACTTATCCGACCTTGGCAGGATTGCAATGCAACTCCCAGCAAATGGTCAATGCTATGAGTTCGTCGACCCACACATACAAGATCGGGGAGATGGACGGCTATTCGAGTTCGCCGACGGGGTTTCCGTCAAATTTACAGATCGCGCTCGCTGCCGCTGCTAACAGTAGTATCGCTAAGTCGGCTGACGCGTGGACCGTTTTTTCTAATCGTTCGGTCAAGCCGGATTATTCGAACTATGCGAATTTCGCGGTCGTGCCACGCTGAAGAACGACGCGATCCGGCCGGCCACCGTCCGGATCCTCGCCTCTGGTGTGCCGCCCGCTCGATAATGGTGGCAGGGTACACTGTGTGCCGTTTGTTCTATCGTTGATTGCATTCAGCGCGGGGAGGCATGGTCGCAAAGCTCGGTATAGATCTGGTCGCCGCCGCGCGGCCGAATTTCATAAAAATGGCGCCGCTTTTTAACGCGTTATCACGTGAGTCCTGGTGTAGCACTCGGCTAATACATACAGGGCAGCATTACGACGACAATATGTCGGCTGCCTTTTTTGCGGACTTCATGCTGCCCGAGCCGGATGTCCATCTTGGCATCGGCAGCGGCACGCATGCCGAGCAGACCGGGCGCACGCTCATGGCATACGAAAGCGTTTGCCTTGAACATCGGCCCGATTGGGTCATCGTGGTGGGCGACGTCAATGCCACACTCGCGTGCTCTCTTGCCGCCACCAAAATCGGGGTTCGCGTCGGCCACGTCGAGGCAGGGCTTCGCAGCGGCGATCGCAGCATGCCGGAAGAGATCAATAGGATCTTGACGGATGCGGTCGCAGATTTGCTGTGGACGCCCTCGGCCGACGCGAACGAGAATCTTCGGTTGGAGGGTATTCCCGGAGAACGTGTTGAATTCGTGGGCAACGTGATGATCGACACGTTCGAGTTGATGCGCTCGCGTATCGAGGCAGATCGAACTTGCGATGAGTTGGGGCTCGCTGCCGGCAATTACGCGGTCGTCACGTTGCATCGTCCGTCGAATGTCGATGATCCCGCGACGCTTGCGACGCTGGTTGATCGCCTCATTCGCATAAGTGCTGACTTGCCGCTCGTTTTCCCGGTGCACCCACGTACCCGGAGTCGGCTCGTCGAAAATGGTCTCTGGCGGCGGCTGGACGCATGCGCCGGGATCTCGCTGATCGAGCCGCAGGGGTACGTGCGTTTCATGAATCTGCTTCTGAGGGCTGCGCTCGCGATTACCGATTCGGGGGGGATGCAGGAAGAAACCACGTACCTCGGCATCCCGTGCTTGACGCTTCGGGATACCACGGAGCGCCCGATAACGCTAAGCGAGGGCACCAATCGTCTCGTGTGCGGCGAGGAACTGTTCGACGCAGTGCGGGGCGCGATGCGAATGAGCGGCGATCGGCCCCGTGTATCGCTCCCATTGTGGGATGGACATGCGGCCGAGCGAATCGTGGATAGCCTGAAGCGACATGCGTGAGAGGGCATCGGCGTCGGAAAAGCAGACACGCCCGAGGCCTGCTGTTCGGAGGTGCGGCCCGGCGTTGAATGCAGCGCTGGGCGCGCGGAAAAACTTGTTATACTGGCGCCGTAACAAAGCGCCTGTGTGCGGACTGGAGTTTTTTCGATGAGAAACATGATGACTAGCAAATCTCGCCGTACTCAATTTATGGTGCGTGCCGCGATTGTTGCCTTGTGCCTGGGTGCGGCGCCCATGGCATTGGCAACGTCGCCGGGTGATTCTGCGCCCGACGGAGCTGGGTATTTATTGTCTCATGGGTCCACTTACTACAGGCCGGATGTGTTCCGGCACGGCGAAATCATGGGCTATCGCGAACGCCGTGATGTGCCCGAGCCGGCGACCTGGGGCATGTTTGGCCTGGGTGTTGCCATGATTGGAGTAGGCGTTGCCTCGCGTCGGCGGCGGTCCCGCGCTGCCGGCGACTGACGTCTGGCCGGGCGCCGTCATCGGATCGCGATGGCGCGTGCGGCAGTGGCGATGGTGTGAGCCCCCGATGCCTGACGGTGCCGGGGGCTTTTTGTTGCACTACTATGCATGCGGGGCGCTTCGTCGCGAGCGTGAAACGGGTGTCGCAAAAACTGTCATTTGGGACGTGTCGGCAAGTGTTTAATTTATAAAGATGATTTGGCTTTTCTGATCGGTGGGCCGAAGTGGTTGCGAGTCGTGCGTACGAGCCGATGGGCGCCAGCGCGCGGCGTGCTTCTTGTAAGGTTTTGATTTTGGGTTGAGTTGTTTTTGCGCGAGGCGGTGCGCGGCTCGCGGTGCCGCGGCAGTGAGTGCCGTGCGCCCGCGAGCCCCACTGGATGGATTCCGGGCGGAACCGTCGAAATAATTAACGTGCCATCACCGCCGCATGCCGATTGCGGTAGTATCGACTTTGTTGAAGTCTTCGATCGTGGGGCGTGCGAGGCCTGTGCGCGGCGGTCGATTCATGGGCGGTCAGGTGTGACGCAACGCCTGGCGGCTCGGTAGAGACGCTTTCAACGAGCGTGACGCGGTCGAAGGAGAGGGGCGCCTTCAATGCTTGGGGAGTCATGAATACGCTGCGTATCTTTAATCACCATGTGCATGTCAAGTTCGTGTTGCTGGGCCTGCTGCATTTCCTGCTGCTGATCGGTTCGGTGTTCGCTGCGGTCAATATTCGCTACATCACGGCCGACGCCCCGGTGATTGCCGACTATCCCATGATGACGCTCAAGGCCATGGCCTATGCGGTGATCCTCGTGCTGTGCCTGAGCGCGATGGGGGTATACCGACCGCATCGGGAAAATAACTACCTGGCCTTGTTTGTTCGTGTTCTGGTGGCTATCGCCTTCGGCGCGGTGTTCGCCATCGTGGTTTATTACATCCTGCCCGGCCTTTACCTCGGTCGCGGTGTGTTCGCCCTGGCACTTTTGCTGTCGTTGGTTGGTATCGCGATTGTGCAGTTCGTCTTCGACGCGACAGTCGGTCAAAAATCTTCTCCATGGCGGGTTTTATTCTACGGTGCCGGCAACAACGCCGCCGAGTTGTTGGCGTTCCTGCGCCGCCGCAGTGACCAGTCGTTGTTCAAATTGGTGGGCTGTGTGGTGATCGAGGGTGAGCCCGTCATGGTGTCGGATGCGTTGCGGTGCCACGTCGATACAACATTGTCCGAGTACGCTCGCCAACACGATGTCGACGAAGTCGTGGTGGCCATGGATGATCGGCGCCACAATTTTCCGTCGGATGCGCTGATCGAATGCCGGGTCTCGGGGATCAACGTCGTCGACATGCTCACGTTTTACGAGCGCCAGACCGGGAAAGTGAAAACCGAGCTTCTGCAGCCCAGTTGGATCATCTTTTCGCGCGGCTTCCGCCAGGGAGCGGTCGATCATGTGCTCAAGCGGTTGCTGGATCTGGTGGCGTCCCTCGTGCTGTTTGTTGTGCTCTGGCCGTTCATGGTCGTGGCTGCGGTCGCGATCAAGATCGAAGACGGTCTCACCGCGCCGGTGCTCTTTCGGCAGACGCGAGTCGGGCTCAACGGCCGGGAATTTCCGATCTACAAGTTTCGTAGCATGCGGGTCGACGCCGAGGCCATGTCCGGGCCGCAGTGGGCTGCGCAGGACGATCCGCGTATCACACGGGTCGGCCACACCATCCGCAAGTTACGCATTGATGAGCTGCCGCAGCTCTGGAATGTGTTTTTTGGCCACATGAGCCTGGTGGGGCCCAGGCCAGAGCGTCCGGAGTTCGTCCAGCACCTGGTCACGATCCTGCCTTATTACCGGGTGCGCGAGTGCGTCAAACCGGGGGTGACCGGGTGGGCCCAGCTGGGATATCCCTACGGCGCCTCGGATGAGGATGCCAACGGCAAGCTGCAGCTCGATTTGTATTACGTCAAGAATCGCAGCCTGTTTCTCGATCTGCTCATCCTGATCAACACGATCGAGGTCGTGCTGTTCCGCAAGGGCAGCCGGTGAACGCCGGCTCAGGCCGCCTGCGCGGCTGATATCGGATCCGTCGCGATGTTTCCCGATCTCGACATCACCCAGGTGTGGTTGCTGTCCAACGGCGTGGGGGCGGTGGCCTTCTTTGTATTGACGGCTTTCATCATGCTCGGGGTCCGCGCGCATCACGGCGCCTCGCGGCTTTTACTGGTGGCCAGCGCGATGACCGGCTTCTGGTTTACGTTCCTGGCCGCGGCGCCGCTGATTACCATCAGTGGTCCGCTGCTCGATGTCGTGGAAACCGCGCGTACCGGGCTGTGGCTGGTGACTGCGGCCTGGCTCGTTCCGGTCGGCCGGATGTCGATGCGCCATCGCTGGCTGCGGGGGATCGCCGTCACCTTGCCCGTTTCGATCATGGGCTACCTGTTGTGGCGTCTGGCCGGCCCCTCCGGAATGATCGCCACCGGCCACAGCGTGCTGTTCACGGTGGGCGCGATCGTGATGAGTCTTTATGGGCTGGTGCTGGTCGAACAGACCTATCGGGCCAGTGATCTGGATGCCCGTTGGGCCGTGAAGTATCTTTGTCTGGCGCTCGCCACGTTGTTCGCATACGACTTCGTGATGTATTCGGGCGCCCTGGCCGCTCATCGCATCGCATTGTCGGTCTGGAACGCACGCGGTGCCGTTAACGCGCTCGTCGCGCCGTTGATCGGGCTGGCCGCGGCGCGTAACGCCCAGTGGTCGGCACGGGTCAGTGTGTCCAATCAGGTGATCTTTCGCACCGGCGCCTTGATCGTGGCCGGCGCCTATCTGATGGTCGTGGCCGGCGGCAGTACGTATATCCGCCGGTTCGACAGCAGTTGGGCCGAAGTGACGGCGCTGCTGTTCACCGTGACCGCCACGTTGTTGCTGGTGGTGTTTTTCCTCTCCGGTCAGGTTCGCGGTCATGCCCGTGTGCTCGTACACAAGCATCTGTTGCAGTATCGCTATGATTATCGCGAGCAATGGCTGGCGCTGACGCGACGGCTGAGCCGTGACGATGGTGATCTCGACGTATACGAGCGGGCGATCCGGGCGATTGCGCAACCGGTGGACAGTCCGGCGGGCGCCCTCTGGCTCGCGCGTGACGGGCGTTTCACCTGTGTTGCGGAATGGAACATGGCGGCCGCGGCGGATGTGTCCGAACCCCTGACCGGGGCGCTGGCCGTCTATCTGGGGGAGACGGCCTGGGTGGTCGACCGCGCGGAATTCGGGCGCGACCCCGACAAGTATGGTGGTTTCGAGGCGCCCGGCTGGTTTATGACGCTCGAGCGCGCACGGTTGATGATTCCGCTGTTTGCGGGCCAGCACCGGCTGGTCGGTTTTCTCGTGCTGGCCGAGCCGCGGGCCTCGTTCGAGCTCAACTGGGAGGAAATCGATCTGCTCAAGGCGTTCGCGCAGCAGATCGGGGTGTATCTCGATTACCAGGAAGCCAACCGCGCGTTGACCCAGGCACGTCAGTTCGAGGCCTTCAACCGACTGACGGCCTTTCTCATGCATGATTTGAAAAACATTGCCGGCCAGCAGTCGCTCATGCTGGAGAATGCCGAGCGGCACAAACACAACCCCGCCTTTGTCGATGACATGATTGCCACTATCGAGCACTCGGTCACCCGTATGCGGGGTGTGCTCAACCAGCTGCAAAAGGTGTCGCGATCGGAGAATCGCACCGAGCGCGTGGATGTCGACGCCGCCATCGATCAACTCATCGATGAGCTGGCCGGGACGTCCCCGGCGCCGGTCCGGCGGGGGGCGGCGAGCGGGGCCGTTGTGAATGCGGATCGTGACCGATTGATCATGGTGCTGCGGCATCTGGTGCGCAATGCCCAGGATGCGACCGGTGAACACGGGCAGGTTGAGATTGAAACGCGGTTCCGCGACGGTGGTATCGAAATCGCGGTCAGTGATGACGGCGAAGGGATGACCGCCGCTTTCATTCGCGATTCTCTGTTCCAGCCGTTCGTGAGCACGAAGTCGACGCGGGGCATGGGGATCGGGGCCTACCAGGTCCGTGATTTTGCGCGCACGGCCGGTGGTGATGTGTTCGTCGTCAGTACGCCGGGTCGAGGGACGCGGTTTGCGATGGTGCTGCCGGTGGTCGCCGATGCATCGGCCGAGCCGGTCTTTGTCGAGGGGAGAACCTGATCCATGAATGCAGTGGCCGAACGACTACTGATCGTCGAAGACGATCCGGGATTGACGCGACAGCTGCGTTGGAGCTTTGATCAATACGATCCGGTTTTCGCCGCGGACCGAAACAGTGCCATCGACCGGGTTCGCCGCCATGAACCCCAGGTCGTGCTGCTCGATCTCGGCCTGCCGCCGGCCGCTGACGGGATCGAAGAAGGAATGGCCGCACTGTCGGATATTCTGCGGCTCGCGCCGGCGACCAAGGTGATTGTCGTGACCGGCAATGGCGATGAGGATAGCGCGATCAAGGCGATCGCGGCGGGCGCCTACGATTTTTACCAGAAGCCGGTCGAAATCCAGGTCGTCGAACTCATTATCCAGCGTGCTTTCCATATCTGGCAGCTCGAGCGCCAGAACCGCCGCCTCCGGGCCGACGCGGACCGCCCGCTCGATGGCCTGATCGCGACCAGTGAGTCGATGCGGCGTATTGTCCGCCAGATCGAAAAGATCGCGCCGACCAGTGCAACCACGTTGCTGCAGGGCGACACCGGTTCGGGCAAGGAGGTGTTGGCGCGCGCGTTGCACCGGCTCAGCCCGCGGGCCGAGCGTCCGTTCGTCGCGATCAACTGTGCGGCGATCCCCGAGCACCTGCTTGAGAGCGAACTGTTCGGCTACGAGAAGGGGGCTTTCACCGGCGCGCAGAAGCAGACGCTCGGCAAGGTGGAGTTGGCGGAGGGCGGCACGCTTTTTCTCGACGAGATCGGCGACATGGCCCCAAGTCTGCAGGCCAAGCTCCTGCGGTTTCTCCAGGAACGCGTGATCGAGCGTGTTGGCGGGCGCCACGAGATTCCGGTCGATGCACGCGTGATCTGTGCGACGCATCGCGATCTCCAGGCGCTGATCCAACAGGGCGATTTCCGCGAGGATCTGTATTACCGCGTTGCTGAAATAACCATCCGTATCCCGCCGCTGCGCGAACGCAGTGGCGATGCCATCGCGATCGCGAAAGCGCTGTTCGAGCGGGCCAACGAAGAACACGGTCGAACGCTGCGCGGTTTTTCGCCGGACGCGCTGGCCGCCATCGAGCAGCACGATTGGCCCGGCAATGTGCGCGAGTTGGAGCATCGTGTGAATCGGGCGGTTATTCTCGCCGAAAGCAAATTGATCGATGCCACGGATCTCGGGCTGAGCGAGACCACATCGGATATGGATGACGGTCAGCTCAATCTGCGGCAGGTCCGCGATGCCGCCGAGCGCAGTGCGCTGGAAAAGAGTCTGGGCCGGGCCGATGGCAATATTTCGCAGGCTGCCCGGTTACTGGGCGTGTCGCGGCCCGCCATTTACGATCTGATGCGCAAGCATGGGATCGAGCAGAATAACTAGGGTGTGTTGCCGTGTTCGGTCAAACGGCCCGCGGGGCGGGTATGTTGCCCGGCACCGTGTTGTCGAGCGTTCATGGTACCGGGCTACACTGCGCCAGCAGTGTTTGCTTTCGAACATAATGGCCGCGCATGGGCCGTGTGAGCCGGCAACAGATCCAGGGGGAGTCATGGTCGAGTCAAGCAGTTTTCAGAAAAGACCGTTGCGGATCGCAGGCGCGCTTGTGTTTTGCCTGGCGGCCGCCGTATTGATTACCGGTTGTTCGTTCTCTTCGCCCGAGCAACGGGTGGGCAAGGCGCGCCAGGCCTATGAGAAGCACGACTATCATGCCGCCGAGGTGCAGCTGAAAACGGTGCTGCGCAAGCACCCCGACAATGGCGTCGCCTGGGCCCTGCTGGGGCACACTTCGCTGGCAGAACGCCAATACGACGATGCGATCCACCAGTTCGAAAAAGCCAAGGCCAATGGTCAGCCGGCCGCGGCGCTCGCCCTGCCGCTCGGGCGCGCGCTGGTCGCGAGTGGCAAGTATCAGCAGGCCCTTAAAGTCCTGAACAAGCCAGAAGGCGACTCGTCCGATCACGTGCGGGCGCTGATTGCCAGCCTGCGCGGAGATGCCCGGGCCGGGCTTGGCGATACCGACAAGGCGAGCGCTGCCTATGCGTCCGCCCTGGCGATCGAACCGGGGTTGCCGGACGCGCTGCAGGGGCAGGCGCGGCTGGCTCTGCGGCAGGGCGATCTGAAGAGCGCGCATGCCGCGCTGTCGAAGGCGGTCGCCGCGCATCCGGACGATGTCGGATCGCTGGCGCTGCTCGGCCAGGTCGACTACCGGGCAAACAACTGCAGCGGTGCGGTCGAGCGTCTGACGCACGCGATGCAGGTCGGCGCCCAGTTAATGGCCGGGGCGCAGGAGCGCAGTGCGCGGGCGCTGCTGGCCGATTGTCAGTTACGCGTCGGCGATACGGCCGCGGCGCAGAAGAATATCGACGCGCTTCTGGCGGCCGATCAGAGCAACCCCTTCGGCAACTACCTCCAGGCGTTGATGGATATCCGCCAAGGGGACTACCAGAACGCGGCCAATCACGTCCAGGCCACGCTCAACGTCGATCCGAACAATCTGCGCAGCATGACATTGATGGCCTGGCTCCGGATCGCCCAGGGCCAGCCCGATGCGGCCCAGCCCTTTCTTACGCGAGTCCTGGCGCAGGCGCCGGACGATATGGCGGCTCTGCGGCTTCAGGCCGGCCTCTGGATGGCGCAGAACCAGGGCGAGCAGGCCCGGGATCTGCTGGCGAAGGCGTATCGGCGCCACCCCGACCAACCCGGTCTGCACAAGGCGCTGGCCGACGTCGTGGCCCAGCTCAAGCAAAATCATGCGAATGGCGAGCCGGCGAACGCGGGTATCGACGATATCTCGCTGCAACTCGATCTGGCGCGTTCGCTGGCGCAAATGGGCAGCGAGGCCGCGGCGCAGACCGTGCTCTCGAAGATCAAGCCGAGCAATGACGCCCAGCGTCGCGCGGTGGCGGCTGCCCGCGTACGGATCGCGCTGGCCACGGGCAAAACGGCAGACGCGCTGAAGCAGGCGGAGACGCTGGCCCGGGCGAACCCGAGCGATGCCGAAATGCAGAAGCTGCTGGCGCAGAGTTATGTTGCGACGGCCCGCTACAGCGATGCGGCGCAAGTGCTTGCCAAGGCGCATCAGGCGAATCCCGATGACGACTCCCTGGTCCGGGCCCAGGCCGCCCTGGCGGCCAAGCGCGGGCGTTATGCCGAGGCGGTCGACGAACTCAAGCCGCTGCAAAGCGCGCAGCCGGACAACACCGATCTGACGCTCGCGCTCGCCGCACTCCACGCGCGCGCGGGCCAGGCGCCACAGGGCATCAGTCTGTTGCAATCGGCCGTGGCACGCCAGCCGAAGTCGGAGGTATTGAATCAGGCCCTGGCCCGGGCCTATCTGGTGACTGGCAAGGCCGGTCCGGCGCTGAAGCTGATCGACAACCAGCTCAAGTCAAACGAAAAGTCGGCGGATTGGTTACACCTCAAGGGCGTCGCACAGCTGGTCCAGGGCCAGACCGATGACGGCTTGAAAACGCTCGCGCGTGCGGCGGGCCAGGCGCCCGACCGTCCCGACCTCGCCCTGGCTGTCGCCAAGGCCGAGTTGTCGTACGGCCAACGCCAGGCCGGCATCGCGCGTTTGCAGAAACTGCGCCGGCAATCCCCCGAATTCTGGCCCGCGGCCAGCGTGCTGGCACTGGCCCAGGCGGATGCCGGCAACACGGATGCGGCGCTGGCGCAGGTGACCGCGCTGCGGCAGGCCGGGCGCGATTTCGATGCGGACGTGCTCCGTGGCGATGTCCTGCGTACGGCCAAGCGCTTCAAGCAGGCCGATGCCGCCTACGCCAGGGCTTATCGGAAAAAACCCGGTGCCCGGTTGGCCATGGCCATGTTTGACACGCGCCGGGCCGGCCGGCTTGACAAGCCCGCGCAGCCGCTCGAGCAATGGCTGAAGCAGGCCCCGGGGGATGCCACGGCAGCTCTGCAGCTGGCCGCCTGGTATCAGCAGAATGATCAGACCGAGCGCGCGGCGTCGTTGTATCAGAAGGTGCTTGCGGCCCATCCCGGCGCCGTGATTGCACTGAACAACCTCGCGCTCATCAATGCGAAAAGTCATCCCGAGAAAGCACTCGGCTACGCCCGCAAGGCACACGATGAGGCCCCGGACAGCGCGGCGGTGACCGATACACTGGGCTGGATGCTGGTGTCCCAGGGGCAGCAGGATTCGGGTATCGCGTTGCTCGAAGCGGCCGAAAAATCGGCGGGTAAAAACAGTCCCGAAATTCGGTATCACCTGGGCGTGGCCCTGGCCGCTCGTGGCAGGCCGAACGACAGGCAGCGCGCGAAAACCCTGCTCGGCCAGGCGGTTGCCGCCGGCCTGAGCCCGGACGAAACGAGTCACGCGCATAAGATATTGAACCGGCTGGCCGGCGGCGCGGGCACCGGTTAGCCCGGTTTGCCCGGCAACCGGGGAATTTCATTTACAATCAGACGGAGTCAGCGGCATGATGCGGAAAATCGGGGCCCGGCATGTCGTGACGGGCACAACAGGACTTCGGGGGCGAAAGCGTCGACCAACCGTAACCGACTCGGGCGGATGCAAGGCCGGGTAATGACAGTCTCGGGCCGTGTCGGCCTATGGGGGATGGCAAAGTGTTTCGAAATCGTTTGTTTCTGACCTGGGTGGCCGCGATTCTCATGGCCGGTCTGATGGCAGGCTGTGCCTCGGCGCCGCCCAAGGCGCTCAAGGGCCAGGCACCGACCAGCACCTATCGCATCGGCCCGGGCGACCAGCTGAAGATTTATGTCCGCAACAACCCCGACCTGAGCATGCAGGTGCCGGTCAGGCCGGACGGGGAGATATCCATCCCCCTCGTGCAGTCCATGAAAGCGGCGAACAAAACGCCCAAGCAACTTGCCAGCGATCTGCAGAACGCGCTCTCGGCGTATGTGCGCGACCCACGCGTTACGGTGATCGTCACCCAGTTTCACGGCACCTACGCCGACCAGGTTCGGGTCGTGGGCGAGGCCGCGCAGCCACAGTCGATGCCTTACCGTACCGGCATGACACTGCTGGACGTGATGATCAACGTCGGCGGTCTGACCCAGTTTGCTGCCGGTAATCGGGCCAAGCTCGTACGGCACGAAAATGGCCACACGAAAACCTTCAACGTGGATATTGCGGACCTGCTCAACGGCAACATCAACGACAACGTCCCGGTCCATCCGGGCGATGTCGTGATCATTCCCCGCACCTACTTCTAGAATCCGGCGCGATAGTGCTGGCCGAACGGCCTGCACTATCGCGCGCTAATCTGAGCGAGGACCATGCAGGAAATCCTCTCACTCGTCCTGGGTCAGCTCCGCAATATCTGGCGTTTTCGCTGGGTCGCGCTGGGGATTGCCTGGCTTATTGCCTTGGTGGGTTGGTTGTATGTGTACAGCCTGCCGGACCAGTACAGCTCCTCGGCGCGCGTGCACATCGACACGAAATCGGCGATCGACCCGCTGCTGCGGGGCATGGCGATCACGCCGGACACCGATCAGCAGGTCAGTCTGTTGATCCGGACGGTACTCAGCCGCCCCCACCTGCGTGATATCGCGCGCTCGACAGGCCTCGACCTGCGGGTGACCACGCCGGAGCAGGAGCAGGCCCTCATCCAGGGCCTGCAGAGGCGGCTGACCCTGAAGAACAGCGGGGGGAATACCGACCTCTACACCATCAGCTATACCAGCTCACAACCCAGGCTGGCGCAGTCGGTCGTGCAGGCAGTCATGAGCATCATGACGACCATGGACCTATCGGATAAAAACAGCGGCGATACCACGCAGGCGGTTTCGTTTCTGAACAAGGAAGTCGACAAGTACAAGCAGAAGCTCAACCAGACCGAGCAGACGCTTGCACAATTCAAGAAGAACCACGCAGAGCTCATGCCCGGGACGAACGATTACGTCAGTCAGGTGCAGAAGCTCAACGCCGACATCGACTCGATCCAGGACAAGCTTTCGACCGCGCGCGATCGCAAGGCCAATATTCTTGAACAGATGCGCGCCGGCGGAACCGGCCACGCCAGCGTGCCGCCGGCCCAGAGTCAGCAGGTTCAAAGCATCGACAACCAGCTGGATGCCGAACAGCAGAAACTATCCCAGTTGCTGACGCGCTACACACCGAAGCACCCCGACGTGATTGATGCCAAGCGGCAGATTGCCGAGCTCAAGCAACGGCGCACGGATATGCTGGCCCGCCTGCGGGCCCACCCGAGCGAGATTCAGGCGCCCTCCGGGGCATCATCGTCCGGCGGCGGCAATGGTTCTACTCTGTCCGATCAGCTCAACAACACCAAGGTGCAGATCAGCACGCTCGAGTCGTCGCTCCAGCGCAAGCAGGGCCAACTCAAGAAACTGCAGGCTGGCGCCGACTCGATGAACGACGCCCAGGCCAAGCTCGCCGAGCTCAGCCGCAACTACCAGGTCACGCGCGACCAGTACGAAAAACTGTTGTCACGGTTGTACAGCGCGCGTCTGTCGACCGATGTGCAAAACAGCAGCAATGCGTTGCAATTCCGTGTCATCGATCCGCCCGAAGTGCCAGCCGAACCGTCCGGGCCCAAGCGCTTGATCCTAATGGTCATGGCGCTGATCGGCGCGATAGCCGCCGGGGTTGCCTTTGCATGGTTTCTCGCCCAGATCCGCCCGGTATTCTCGAGCCGGCGTGACCTGACCGAGGCGACCGGTTTCCCCGTGATCGGCGCCGTGAGTCTGGCGCTCAGCCCGGCGCAGCGCGCCGATCGGCGGCGGTCGATGCTGGTATTCGTGATTTGCTGTTTGTCGTTACTGGTCGGTTTCGCCGCGGCGCTGGTCCTGCTGCCGGTGGGCGTGCAGTGGGTTCCGAACATCGTCTCCGGACAGGTTCTATGAGTATTGTCGAGAAGGCCGCCGAGCGGCTGAAACGCCAGGAACGACGGCAACCGGTGCAATGGGCCGACGATCAAGTGTTCGACGACGCTCCCGTGTTCGATACCCGGGAGCCCGGACAGCGCGAGCCGCTGGAGCTCGACGATGTGCGGCTGCGCCGGGTCGGATTGCTGCCGCCCGAGTCGATGGCGCAATTGATCGGGCGTGAGTTGCAGCGGATCAAACGGCCGATTCTGAATGCCATGGCAGCCGATGCGTCGGCTGCGAACCGGATCATGATCACCAGTGCCAACCCGGGCGAGGGCAAGAGTTTCACCACCTTCAACCTGGCCCTTAGTCTAGCCAACGAGTTGGATCATTCCGTACTCCTGATCGACGGTGATGTGGCCAAGCCGGGTATCAGCCGCAATCTGGGGCTTGAACGCGAGCCGGGACTGATGCATCTGCTGACGCATGCCGATGCGGACCCGGAGCATTGCGTGGTGCCGACCAGCGAGGCCCGGCTGTCCATCCTGCCGGCGGGGCGCCGCAGCCGTCGGGCGGCGGAAAGCCTTTCGAGCCGGCGAATGAGATCGGTACTCGATGAGCTGTCTGCGGATCCGGCCCGGATTCTGCTGTTTGATTCCGCGCCGCTTCTGGCTACCGCCGAATCCCAGGCGCTGGCGGTCAACGTGGGGCAGATTCTTATGCTCGTGCGCGCTGAGCACACCGAAAAAAGAGCGGTCGAAGCAGCGCTTTCGTTGATCGAGCCGTCCGGCGCCGACATCAGTCTGGTGCTGAGCCAGGGGCATCAGTTGTTCGGCGAGCGGCACGCTGGCTATTACGGCATGTACCCGGCCGAGTCGGAGCGCACGGAGTAAGCCCATGCCCGCGTCACGTGTCATCCCCATGTGCGATCCCACCGACGGCCCACTGCGGCGCGCGGCGTGTGTGCGTGTGTGCGTGATGGCGCTGCCCCTGGCGTTGGTCTGGGGTGCGAACGCGATGGCGGCGCAGGTCTCGGCCGGCAGCGGATCGGGTACGGGGGCCACTTCCGGGGGTGGCGGCGTGGCGACGAGCCGCACCGGTACGGCGTCGGGCACCGGCAGCGATTACCAGGACAATCGGCCGGTTGTCATCGGCAACAGTGCGTCGAGTAGCCAGGATTATGCGCCAGGCGGCCCGGGTACGAGCAATCCATTCGGCTTTGCCGGCGGCTTCGCACCCAACGGGTGCGCGCCCAGTTTGAGCCTGGGCGATGTGGCGAGTTCGGACACCGCGTCGGTTCTGGATCGCCCGGCGGCGCCCCGGCGAGCGTCGGGGCGCTATGTGCAGGCGTCGGTTTCCGGCTCCGAGACCTACACCGACAATCTCAATCTCGACGCGCATCATCGGCAATCGGATTTCATCACCACGGTGGCGCCGCGCATCGATGCCTGTTCTTCGACCGGCAGAATCCGCGGCCAGGCAAGCTATCAACTCGAAGGGGTGGCTTATGCCAATCATGGCCACGACAACGACATCTACAACGATCTGCAGGGCAGCACCTCCATCGATCTGATTGAAAACCATCTGTATCTGGATGCCGATACGGAGTACGGGAAACAGGTAATCGATCCGTCGGTGGGCTATTCACGCTCGAACATCATTCGGCCGAATCAGAACAAAACGACCGCCTGGCACACGAATATCAGCCCCTATGTAATCCAGTCCCTGGGTGGCTTGGGCCAGGGGATGCTGCGTTATCGCTACGGGCGATCGATCTACGGCGACAACAGTGTTCCGGATACCACCGTTCAAGGTGTCTCCGCCGGCATCACCAGTCCGACCGAAGTCGAGCCATTCAGTTGGCAGGCACAGGTCGTTACCGAGGCGGTAAAGAGCTCGGGCGGGAATGCGCAACGCTTTATCGATCGCTACCAGCAGGTCTTCGGTGCCGGCGCACTGCCGCCCGGCTACAGCGGCAATCCCAACCAGACGCAGCATTTCGACAGCGCCACACTGCAACTGGGCTACCGCGTCTCCCCGACGCTGACGCTCACCACGCAGGGCGGGGTCGAGGATAAATATCGAAGCAACGGCAGGAACGAGCGTTGGTCGGCGCCGCGCTGGCAGGTGGGGGCGCGCTGGGCCAGTGCCAGCAATTCACTGGAAGTGAACTACGGCCACCGCTTCTATGGCGCCAGCTACTCATTGGCGGCATCGCACCATGGTCGCCTGCTCGATCTGTCGCTGCGTTACAGCGAAGATCCGTCTTCGCCCGGCCTCGATGCGCTCAATAGCGCCGGGTCCGGCTATGCCTTCGGTTCGGTGGGGTCGATCGGCAACTTGCTGGGTGGCGGCGGGGCCGGCTACAACGGCACTAATTCACTGCTCAATCGCGGCACATACATACGCAAGCGCTGGCAGGGGCGCATCGGTTTCCATACGGCTCTGACCCACACCGAGGTTACGGGCTACGCACAGCGCGAGAATTACCGCTCGCCGGGCGTGACCGACAGCCGCAGCCACGGCCTCGAGATTGACACCCGCTACGCGGTGCGTGCGCGCACGAGCATCGTGCCCTCGGCGAGCTGGGATCATTACGACGGTAATTTCGGCAACGGCTCGAGCTCCGATGACTACAGTGCCGGCGTGTCCGTTGTGCGCGCGATCTCGCCCAGTGCCGAGGCGGCGGTCGGTTACTCACGGCAATGGCGAGACGAGAGCAACGGCCCCGGATATCAGGAAAACCGGATCACGCTGCAATTCCGAAAAGCGTTCTAGCCGTGTACGAGGATTTTTACAAACTTCAGGCGCGCCCGTTCCAGTTGATGCCGGACCCGCGGCGGTTGTTCGAAACCGCCAGTCATACCCGTGGCTTGTCCTATCTCATCTACGGGCTGGAGCGGGGCGAGGGATTTGTCGTGGTGACGGGCCCGGTCGGCACCGGCAAGACGTTGTTGCTCCAGGTTCTGCTGGACCAGATCAAGACGCGTCATCTGCTGGTTGCCCGCGTGGCCATGGCCAATATCGATGCCGACAATGTCGTGGCCACGGTAGCGGCGGCATTCGGCGTGGCCGTGCGCGGACTGGCCAAGTACGAGATGCTCGACAATCTGGTCGGCAAGCTGTCGGCGGCGCGGAGCCGGCGCGCGTTGCTGATCGTCGACGAGGCGCAAACCTGCAGTACGGCGGCGCTCGAGGAACTGCGTATCGTGTCGAACCTGCAGGCACGCGGTCAGGCGCTGGTCCAGGTGGTGCTGGTCGGGCAGAGCGAATTGCGCGATTTGTTGATGCGCCCGGCGATGACGCATCTGCGCCAACGCATCGTGGCCTCTTATCATCTCGAGCCGCTTGGCGCGGCGGAGGTGCCGGGCTATATCGAGCACCGCTTGAATACCGTGGGCTGGCGTGCCGATCGACTTTCGTTCGGGGCGGGGGTATACGACCGCGTCTACGAGTGGTCGGGCGGGATTCCGCGTCGCATCAACCAGATCATGGACCGATTGCTGTTGCTCGGTTATCTGGAGGAACGGCGTGAATTGACCCGCGACGACCTGGATACGGCGATCGAGGAATTCGAAGCGGAATTCGCCAGCGACGGTCTGATCTACGATGGTGCCAGCAATGAGCGTGCGCGCATGGGCGACGCGGCCGAGCAGGGCGGCGAACCGCCGACCTCGCCCCAGCTCGATCCGCTGTTGGAACGGGTGGCCGCGGTCGAACGCGCCTTGCGCAGCGCTTACGGCGAAGAGCGTGTGGCCGAGTTGATGCGCCATCACGAGACCAGCGCGGCGCACCGCGAATTGGTCGATGCCATCCTTCGTGTCGAGCGGCTCGAAGCCACGTTGCGGGATCTCGTGCCTGAAAACTCCGCCGAGACGACCCCGGCCTATACTGAATGGCCCGATAACGAGCGCCGCGCGGCAAGCTCCGTCGCGCCGGGGTCCGCGGCTTATAAACTTAGGCGTCTATTCAACCGGGAGTGAGCGCCGTGACGGCCATTGACTGGCAGCCCGAGGCGATATCCAGCCCCACACGCGTCAGCGCGAACGCCATGACGGTGGATGTGGAGGAATACTTCCAGGTCTCGGCCTTCGAGCAGCATATTGCGTTCGAGCAATGGGCCCGCATGCCGTCGCGGGTCGAGGCGAGCACGGACCGCATTCTGGCGATGTTCGAGCTCGCCGGGGTTCGCGCCACCTTCTTTACGCTGGGCTGGGTGGCCGAGCGTCACCCCGCACTGATTCGTCGCATCGTGGACGCTGGGCACGAACTGGCCAGCCACGGCCAGAATCATGTGCGTGTGATCAATCAGGATCGCGAGACCTTCGGCGCCGATATCCGTCAAGCCAAGGCCGTACTCGAGGACACCGGCGGGCAGGCGGTCAAAGGCTATCGCGCCCCGAGTTTCTCGATCGGTGCGGCCAACCTCTGGGCGCTCGACGAACTGGCCGCGGCCGGATACCGCTACAGTTCGAGTATCTATCCGGGCACGCACGATGCCTACGGCATGCCCGGGGCGCCGCGGTTCCCGTTTCGGCCCGGCCCGGCGAGCCGCCTGATCGAAATTCCCGTCACTACGGTGGAAATCGGCGGGCGACGGTTGCCCTGCGCCGGCGGCGGCTTTTTCAGACTGTATCCGTATCGGGCCACCCGCGCCGCCTTGCGGCGCGTCAACCGGCGTGATCGACAGCCGACGGTATTCTATTTTCACCCATGGGAAGTCGATCCGGAGCAGCCGCGCGTCCCGGGGCTGGATCCCCGGCGCCGTTTCCGCCATTACCTCAACATCCATCGGGTCGAACCTCGCCTGCGACGTCTGCTGGCGGATTTCCGCTGGGATCGCATGGACCGGGTCTTTGCGATCGAGGACGGATGCAGCGACGCCGCCGCTTCAAGGATGAGCAACGCATGAGTGCCGAATCGCTTCAGGTGCACACGCTGGGCCAGGACGAGACCGCCTGGGAGGCCTTTGTGGCGGCGAGTGCCGATGCCACCTTCTTTCATCGCGCCGGCTGGAAACGGGTCATCGAGCGCGCGTTCGGACATCGCTGCTATTTCCTGTACGCCGAGCGCGACGGTCGGATCGAGGGCATTCTGCCCCTGGTCCACGTCAATAGCCGATTGTTCGCCAACGCCCTGATTTCGACGCCGTTCTGTGTCTACGGTGGCGTGGTGGCCGATACCGCCGAGGCCGAGTCGGCGCTCTATGCCCACGCCTGCGAGCGCGCCCGCACGCTCGGGGTGGATTACTTCGAGTCGCGGGAACGCACGCCGCGACACGCCGACTGGCCACGCAAGGATCTTTACACCACGTTTCGCCGCGAACTCGCAGACAACGACGAGGACAACCTGCAGCTCATCCCGCGCAAGCAGCGCGCGGTGGTGCGCAAGGGCATCAAGAACGGGCTGAACTGGACCATCGACAGCACGATCGATCGGCTCTATCCGCTCTATGCCTACAACCTGCGAAGCCTCGGCACGCCGGTATTCTCCCGGAAGTACATGCGCGAGCTGCTGCAAGTGTTCGGTGACGACTGCGACGTGTTGACCGTGACCCACGAGGGCCTGCCGGTGGCGGCGGTACTCAACTTCTATTTTCGCGACCAGGTCCTGCCGTATTACTCCGGCGCCGGGGCGAGTGCCCGCGACCTCAAGGCCAACGATTATCTCTACTGGGCGCTCATGCAGCACGCTACCGCGCGCGGCGCCCGCCTGTTCGATTTCGGGCGCAGCAAGGTCGATACGGGGCCCTATCATTTCAAGCGGCATTGGGGCTTCGAGCCCGAGCCGCTGGCTTACGAATACTATCTCTCGGGCCTGGACTCGATCCCGGACATCAGCCCCAATAATCCGAAGTATGCGATGTTCATCAAGGCATGGCAGAAGCTGCCGCTGCCGATCACGTGCCTGGTGGGCCCCTGGCTGTCGAAGGACCTGGGTTAGTGATGGGCAGCGACCGGTTTCGGCCCAGCGGCGTGACGCCCTTGCCATCCGTCGGCCAGCGCCGCGCGATGACCAGCCGCACTCACCATGGCTGAACTGCTTTATCTGTGTCATCGCATACCCTATCCCCCGAACAAGGGCGACAAGATTCGCGCCTTCAACTGGCTGCGCGCGCTCTCCAGCCGGCATGTGGTGCATCTGGGCGCATTCGTCGACACCCCCGATGACTGGGCCCATCGGGGTTGCCTGAACCAGTGGTGCGATCAGGTCTTGTTACGGCCGATTGCACCGCGCCGGGCCCGGCTGCGGAGCCTGACCGCTCTGGCCCGTCGCGAGGCCTTGAGCTTTGCCTATTATCGCGACCGGAAGATGCAGGCCTGGGTCGACCGGCTCATGCATGAGCGCGCCATCGATGCCGTGCTGGTGTTCTCATCGACCATGGCGCCTTATGTGCTTCGGCACGACCGCGTTCGTCGTGTACTCGACTTTGTCGATGTGGATTCCGACAAGTGGGCCCAATACGCCGGACACGCCCGGGCACCGATGCGCTGGGTCTATGCGCGCGAAGCGAAGACACTGGCCGCGGGCGAGCGCCGGCTGGCAGGTACATTCGATGCAAGCGTGTTCGTGTCGGCCGCCGAAGCGGATTTCTTCCGGCGCATGGTGCCGGAGTGTAGCGACCGCGTGCATGCGGTCGCCAATGGCGTGGATGCCGGGTATTTCGACCCGGAGGCCGATTATTCCGATCCGGACCGGGGCGGCGCGGCGCGGATCGTGTTCACGGGCGCCATGGACTACGGCGCGAACGTCGATGCCGTCACCTGGTTTGTCGAGCATGTCTTCGATCGCGTGCGCGCCGTTGTGCCCGCAGCACGATTTGTCATCGTCGGCACGCGGCCCACGCGCGACGTGCGAGCGCTTGCCGCACATGAGGGCGTGGAGGTCACCGGCGCCGTACCCGATGTACGGCCTTATCTTGCGCATGCGCGCGTTGCCGTCGCACCGATGCGCATCGCACGCGGCCTGCAGAACAAGGTGCTCGAGGCGCTGGCGATGTCCCTGGCCGTTGTCATGACACCGCAGGCCGCGGCCGGGCTGGAAACCGGGCACCATGAGGTCTGCGATGTGGCCGATACGCCCGAGGCATTCGCAGCGGCGGTCATCGCCCGTCTGACCGCTGCGCCGGACGGAGCCGGGCGGCGTGCCGCACGCGATTATGTGCTGACCCGCTACGCGTGGCCGGCGCGCGTCGCCGAACTCGATCGATTGCTCGTCCCGGCGGGCCCGGACGTTATGCCCAAGTCGGAGATATCACTATGAGCGAAGGCCGGACACAGGGCAGCGGCATCGAGCGCGCGACGGCGAGCCGGGCCGGCGCCGCCCCGCAGATTGCGGTGCATCTGGGATTTGTCGCCTGCATGGTGGCGTTCATTGTGCTCTACGCCAGCAGCTATCGCTCGCTTGTCAAAACCTGGGCCGACACCGGTACCTTTCAGTACGCCTTTCTGATCTTCCCGATCTGCGCCGTTCTCGTCTGGGGGCGACGACACTGGCTGGCGCGGGTGGCGGCACGCCCGCGACCGATCGCTTTCTTCGGCGTGGCCGCGCTGGGCGCGCTCTGGCTCGTGGGTGCCGTGGCGGACATCAATCTGGCGCGCCACATCGCGGCGGTGTTGATCTGGCCAGTGATGGTGTACCTGTTCTACGGGCCGCGGGTGACCGGGGTGATCGCATTTGCACTCGGCTATCTGTTGTTCGCGATCCCGTTCGGCAATTTCATGGTCGGGCCGCTGCAGACGGTCACTGCCCATCTGTCGGTGCTGGCGCTCGAGCTGACCGGTGTGCCGGTCGTCATGGATGGGCATTTCATCGATACCCCGGCCTCGGCCTGGCATGTGGCCCAGGCCTGCAGTGGCATCAAGTTCTTCGTCGCCACCACGGCGTTCGGCGTGCTCTACGCCCATCTGTTCTACACCAGCCTGCGACGGCGGCTGGTGTTCGTGGGCTTCGCCCTGGTCGTTCCGATCATCGCCAACGCGCTGCGGGTGTATTTCACCATTCTGATCGGTGAATATCTCGGCCTGCAGTATGCGACCGGCACCGACCATCTGATTTTTGGCTGGCAGTTCTTCGGCACGGTCCTGGTGTTGCTGTTCGTATGCGGCTGGCCGTGGCATCAGGCGCCGCCGTCGGGTCCCGAACCCGATCACGGCCTGCCCGAGGATGGGGCGGCCCGCATGCGCTGGATGGTGCCGGTGACGCTCGCACTGATCGTGCTGCCGGCGACCTGGTATGCGGTGACCGGCTTGCTGGCGGCAAGCGACGACCGGCCGGGGCCGGCGACGCTGCCGGCGCAGCTGGCCGATTACCGGGCATTGAACGACGGCTCCAACGGCAATTCCGCCCCCCCGGAACGGGGGCTGGATGTTCATTTGACCCGCCGTTACGGCGATATCGCGCGTCCGATTCGGGTTGATTACCTGGGTATCGATGCCGGCAGCGACGGCCCGGATATTCTTGATATCCGGCGCGGGCTTTACGACGCCTCGACATGGCAGGTCGTCGCCGGCCCCACGACCGTGAAGGTGGGCGGCAAAGGCGCCGGATTCACCACCCTGACGCTCAAGGCGACGCGTGGCGACGGCACGCGCGTGCTGCTCTACGCCTATCGCATCGGGGCGCGATGGACGCCCTCGCCGCTGCGTTTCAAGCTATGGCAATCGATCGATCGGTTGCTCGGCCAGGCGACGCCGGCCGGCATGCTGGTGGTCTCCGAAGCCGGTCGGCCCCGGCCCGCGAAGCTGGCGCGGGTCGCGGCCGATGCGGCCGCGTCGCTACGGCGTGCGGGGGGCTCGGGTTCATGACGCGCCAATCACAACGGCCCCGGGTGGTGCATGTGATCGACCGGCTCGGCGTCGGTGGCATGGAATCGGTCGCGCTCGCGGTCATTGCGGCAACGCGCGATCGGTATGCGCATCACATCATCGGTCTGCGTGATCGCGGCGAATTGGCCGCCCGGGCGGAAGCGCTGGGGGTAACGGTCGATTCCATCGACAAGCAGCCGGGCAAGGATCCGGCGGCCTATCTTCGCCTGTATCGCCGTCTGCGCGCGCTCGCGCCCGACATCGTGCACAGCTACAACATCGGCGCCATCGATGCCGCCGTGCCCGCCCGATTGGCCGGCTGCCGGTACATCGTGCACGCCGAACACGGGCGAGACGCGGCCGATCCGAACGGTTCGAACGCCAGGTATCGCTGGCTGCGTCGTCTGCTCGCGCCGGCCATCAGCCGTTTCGTGCCGGTATCGGCGGATCTGGCGGGCTGGCTGGCGCGAGATGTGCGCATACCGCGCTCGAAGATCGTGCTCATTCGCAACGGCATCGATACCGAGCGCTTCGCGCCCGGCGAAGCGGCCGTCGTGCCGGGCCTGCCTGCGATCGAGGCCGGGACTCGCGTGATCGGCACGGTGGGCCGGCTCGATCCGGTGAAGGGCTTCGATCATCTGCTGGACGCGGTGGCCGTTTTGACGGCCCGGAGCGGCATGCCGCCGCTACATCTGGTGATCGTCGGCGACGGACCTGAAAAAGAACGCCTGGCCGGTCGCGTGCGTGAGCTCGGGCTCGACGGGCGGGTGACGCTGGCCGGCCAGCGCGACGACGCCGACGCCTGGTTCAAGCATTTCGATGTCTATGTCTGCGCATCGATTGCCGAGGGCATCGCGTTGACCGTGCTGGAGGCCATGGCCAGCGGCCTGCCGGTGGTGGCCACAGCCGTGGGCGGCAATCCGGAACTGGTGGCGGACGGCGAGACCGGCCTGCTGGTGCCGGCGCGCCGGCCCGAGGCCATGGCCTCGGCGCTGGCGCGTGTACTGTCCGCGCCGGAGCGGGCGCAGGCGATGGGGCAGGCGGCACGCCGTCGGGTGCAGGCGGAATTCAGCGTGGCTTCGATGGTGGCCGGCTATTGCTCGCTTTACGATGCGTTGCTGGCGCGTTGATCAGGAGAACATGCCATGTGTGGTCTGACAGGAATCGTTACCGGCAATGGCCGACGCCCGAATGCGGCCGTGTTGGACGCGATGAACACCGCGCAGGCACATCGCGGGCCGGATCAGCACGATCAAACGGTTGTCGCCGGCTGCGGACTGGCCCATCGACGGCTCACGATTCTCGACCCCACCAGCGGCGAACAGCCGATGGCGACCGAGGACGGCCGGTTCACCCTGATCTATAACGGCGAAATCTACAACTATCGCGACATCAACCGCGAGCTCGAAGCCGTCGGGTACCGTTTCCAGGGTCACTGCGATACCGAGACGCTGCTGCGGGCCTGGCAGCATTGGGGCGCGGCGTGCGTACAGCGGCTGCGCGGCATGTTCGCCTTTGCGGTCTGGGACGCCGAATCCGGCCGCATTCATCTCGTGCGCGACCGGCTCGGCATCAAGCCGCTGTATTACGCCGTGACCGCCGCCGGCGACCTGGTCTTCGGCTCGGAACTGAAGACGCTGATGGCGCATCCCGATCTGTCGCGGCGGCTGGAACCCCGTGCGATCGAGGGTTATCTGGCGCTCGGCTATGTGCCGGAACCGTTGTCGATCTTTGCCGGTGCCTACAAGCTTGCTGCCGGGCATCGATTATCCTGGGCCGCCGGCGAGGGCGAACCGCGCGCCGAGGCCTACTGGGACGTCGATTTCGGACCGCGCGATGCGCCGGACGACGGGGCCGCGGCCCAGGAGCTGTACGCCCGGCTGGACGAGGCGGTGCGCATGCGGCTGGTGGCCGACGTGCCGCTCGGGGCGTTTCTCTCCGGTGGGGTGGATTCGAGCGCGGTGGTTTCCTTGATGGCCGGCGCCTCGCCCGACCCGGTCCGGACCTGTGCCATCGGTTTCGACGACAAAGCCTTCGACGAGTCCGATTACGCCCGGCGCATCGCCGAACAGTACGACACGGATCATCGCGAGCATCGCATCTCGGGCGATGACTTCGGTTTGATCGATACGCTGGTGGATGTCTACGACGAGCCGTTCGCCGACAGTTCGGCGTTGCCGACCTATCGTGTCTGCGAACTGGCGCGTCAGCAGGTCACGGTTGCCTTGTCCGGCGACGGCGGCGACGAGGATTTTGCCGGCTATCGCCGCTATCGCCTGCATGCCAACGAATCCCGTGCACGCGCCCGGATACCGCGCGCGATTCGCAGGCCGCTGTTCGGCATGCTCGGTCGCGTTTATCCGAAAATGGATCGCGCGCCGCGTTTCCTGCGCGCCCGGACCACTTTTCAGGCGCTGGCAATGGATACGGCCGAAGCGTATTGCCACAGCGTGTCGATGGTGGCCGAGGACCTGCGGGAGCGTCTTTACAGCCGCGCCTTCAAGCAACAGCTGGGCGGCTATCGCGTGCGCGACCTGTTCAACGATCTGGCGCCCAACGCCGGCAGTGACGACCCGCTGTCGATCGCCCAGTATCTCGATTACAAGACCTGGCTGCCGGGGGACATTCTCACCAAGGTCGATCGCGCCAGCATGGCGCACGGTCTTGAAGTGCGCGTGCCGCTGCTCGACCACGAATTCGTTGCCTGGGCCGCCGGCCTGCCGCCCGACTACAAGCTGCGTCGAGGGCAGGGCAAGTACCTGCTCAAGAAGAGTTTCGAGCACCACCTGCCGAACGACATCCTCTATCGCCAGAAGAAGGGATTTTCCGTGCCGCTCGCCGACTGGTTTCGGGGTCCGTTGCGCGACATCGGCGCCGCGGCGCTCAACGCCGGCCCGCTGGTCGAATCCGGCATCTTCGAGCCGCACGCGCTCGGCCGGATATGGGCTGATCATGCAAGCGGCCGGCGCGATCACGGCACGGTGATCTGGTCGCTGTTGATGTTATCGCGGTTTCTCGAGCGCGAGGCGGGCGGCGATGCGATCGCTCGAAGCGGCGATGTCATCGCCTGTGGGGCGGTTTGATGAGTCAGCGTCCGATTCGCGTGGCGCTCGTCACGACACTGTACCCGAACGCCGAACAGCCCCATCACGGTGTGTTTGTCGAGGAACGATTGCGCGCGTTGGTGGCAACGGGCGCGATCGATGTTCGTGTGATCGCGCCCGTGCCCTGGTTCTTTTCCTCGCATCCGCGCTTTGGCGGCTATGCTCGGCTGGCAGCTGTGCCTCGGCAGGAAGTTCGTCACGGCATTCAGATTGAACATCCACGCTACGTCGTCATACCCAAAATCGGCATGACGGTCGCTCCGTATACGCTCTCTCTCACAATCGGCCGCGCTCTGTCGCGGCTGCGCCGGGACGGCTTCGATTTCGATTTGATTGATGCCCATTATGTCTATCCGGACGGCGTGGCGGCCGTCATGGCGGGGAGCCGGTTCCGCCGCCCGGTGGTGATTACGGCGCGTGGCACTGATATCAATGTGATCGCATCGATGCCCGGGCCATGGCGCCAGATCCGTCGCGCCGTTGACGGCGCCGGCGCGCTGATTGCTGTTTCTCGTGCGCTGGGTGATTGCATGGCCGATACCCTGGGTATCGATCGGCAACGCATCGCTGCGTTGCGCAATGGCGTGGATCTGCTCCGATTCAGGCCGGGTGATCGTGCTGCTCTGCGGCACAGCTTAGGCTTGTCTGGCCAGGTATGGCTGTGTGTCGGTCGTTTGACCGAAAGCAAGGGCATGCACATAGCGATCGATGCGTTGGCAGAAATCCCGGATGCAATGCTGCTGTTGATTGGCCAGGGTGAGGATGAGGCAGCGCTCAAAGCACAAGCCGAGCGGCTTGGCGTGGCGCCGCGCGTGCGCTTCGTCGGTGCGGTGAGGCACGACGATCTGCCCGGTTACTTCGCGGCCGCGGACGTGCTCATGCACGCTGCCGATCGTGAGGGTATGCCCAACGTCTTGCTTGAGGCGTTGGCCTGTGGATGCCCGATCATTGCAACGCCGGTGGGTGGTATCCCGGAGATCATGACCGGTCTGCCGGCGGGCTATTTGATGGCTTCCCGGGATGCCGGCGCCATGGCCGAGTGTTGGCGTCGCCTCAAGGCGGTCGGTACGCTGGATGAGCGGGGGCGCGCAGCCCGCCGGCGCTACGCCGAACAGTTCGGCTGGACGCCTACGACCCGAGGTCAATTGACGATCTTTTCGCGGCTTACCGGAATCGCGTTGGATGGGTGCGGGGTGGACGATACGGGCTCGGGCACGCCATGAAGATCCTGTACCACCACCGGATCGGGTCCAAGGACGGCCAGTACGTACACATCGAGGAAATGGTCGAGGCGCTGCGCGCCGCCGGCCACGAGGTGCGGCTCGTCGGCCCCGAGGGTTTCGATCAGCGTGAGTTCGGCGGTGAGTCGGGGCTGGTGTCGAAGCTCAAGGCCCGTATTCCGGGCGCGATCTATGAACTGATGGAACTGGGCTACAACGCCGTCGACTACGCCCGGCTGGCCCGCGCGATCGACGCGTTCCGCCCGGATGTCATCTATGAGCGCTACAACCTGTCGCTGTTGTCCGGGGCGATCGCGCGCCGCCGTTTCGGCGTGCCCCTGCTGCTAGAAATCAATGCCCCCTTGTTTGCCGAGCGATCGGCATACGGTGGGTTCAAACTGGCGTCCCTGGGGCGCTGGACCGAGCGACGCGCCTGGCGCGCCGCCGATCATGTGTTTGCCGTGACCCAGGTTCTGGCCGATCAGGTCGCCGAGGCGGGCGTCGCGGCGGCGCGCATCACGGTGACGCCGAATGGCATCAATCATCGACGGTTCGCCCCGGAGATGGATGCACCCGCGGCCAAGACACGGCTCGGCCTTGATCCGCGCACCACGGTGATCGGTTTCGTGGGTTTCGCCCGTGAGTGGCACGGGCTCGATGCCGTGATCGAGTTGTTGGCGGAATACCGCGACACGCGGTCGTTGCATTTCCTGTTGGTGGGTGACGGACCGGCGACCGAAGCACTGCGGCAACAGGCCGAAGCGGCGGGCGTGGCCGATGCCGTGACCGTGACCGGCGTGGTCGATCGCAACGACGTGCAACGCCATGTGAATGCGTTCGATGTGGCGATGTTACCCAATGTAGTCGCCTATGCCTCGCCGCTGAAGCTGTTCGAATACATGGCCTGCGGCAAGGCGATCATTGCGCCGGATCAGCCCAATCTGCGCGAGATTCTCACAGCCGACCACGATGCCGTGCTGTTCGAGCCAGGCTCGCGGGATGCCTTCAAGGCCGCCATGCGGCGGCTGATCGAGGACGAGTCGCTGCGGGCGCGCCTGGGCAAGGCGGGCCGCGCGACGCTGGTCGATCGCGACCTGAGCTGGGCCGCCAATGCGCGGCGGGTGGTCTCGATTGCCAACGATCTCGCGGCGGGCGCGTCGGATGCCGGGCACGGTGGCCGATGATTCGCAAGCGTCCGAGTTCGATATACCGTCGCCGGCCCGCGGCCGTGGTGGTCGGCGGTGGGCTCAATGCGCTTGGTGTGGTACGCAGCCTGGCGAGCGCAGGCGTGCCGGTGCATCTACTGGCGGGTTCGCCTGACCTGCCGGCCGCGCGGAGTCGTTACGTTGATTTCCATCGTTACGATGACCGTGAGCCGGAAAACGCAGTCGGCGCGCTGGCCGATTGGGCGGCGCGGCAGCCGGGCCCGCGACGGCCGTTGATTCTCACCGAAGAAGAGAAAGTCGCAGCCGTATCCGGGCAACGGGCACACCTCGAATCCAACTACGTTCTCCAGCTGCCGCCAGCGGACACGGTGATACGTCTGCTAAGCAAGGATCGCTTCCACGCAGCGGCCGAAGCCGGCGGGTATGTTGTTCCGCGCACCCGCCATATCGGTTCGATCGACGATCTGGACAGGCTCTCGGCGCTGGTGCCGCCGCTGGTGATCAAGCCCGCGGGCCGCCAGCGCGCATTTCTTGCCCGCTTTCCCCGGGCTTGCCGCGCCGAATCGATCGATGGCGCGCGCGATCAATTGCGGGACATGCTCACCGTCTCGGACGATCTGGTCGTTCAGGAGTGGGTCGACGGCGACGATTCGACCATCTATTTCTGCTTGCAGTGCCTGGGCGACGGCGATCGTGAGCCGGTATCGTTCGTGGGCCGCAAACTGCGCGCCTGGCCGCGCCAGACCGGCGGCACGGCGCGTTGTGTCGCCGCCCCCGAGGCGGCCGCGGCACTGATCCCCCTGACCACACGCTTCTTTCGCGAGCAGGGCGTCATCGGGTTGGCCGGTATGGAGTACAAATGGCGTGCGACAACCCGGGAATATGTGATGATCGAGCCGACCATCGGACGCACCGACCACCAGGAAGAAATTGCCACGTTGAACGGTGTGAATCTGCCATGGGCGGCCTATCGCCAGGCGCTCGGCCAGGTGGCCCCGCGCGTGGCACGCGTCGCGCCGGCCCGGATCTGGAAAGACCCGATGGCGGATGCCAATGCGGCCGCGGCGGGAGAGGCGATCGCTTTCCCTGCGCCGAGCGATGCACGGGTCGTCGATGCCCTCTGGCGGCGGTCGGACCCGGGGCCCGGCTTGCTCGATCTGTACGATCGCGCGCGAGCCCGGGCGGCTCGCCTGATGGTGCGTCGCTCGTGATCCCGCTGCTTCTGGAACGCGCGCATCCGCGCTGGGTGGGCCATGAACTACGGCGCTGGGCCCGGCGCGATCGCCATCCGCTGTCCGATTCCGAGATCCATCTTCGCGCGGCGGCCGAGTGGCTGGCGCATGCGCACGACGTGGGCCAGTACGGTGGCGTGCCGGCATTCTACGACGCCCGACGTCAACGCTGGGAAGCGTCTTACCCGGAAACCACCGGCTATATCATTCCCACCCTCTATGCCTACGCCGAGCACGCCGGCGATCAGGCTTATTTCGATCGCGCAACGCGCATGGCGCACTGGGAATCCGATGTCCAGATGGATAACGGCGGCGTCTGTGCCGGCACGCTCGCCGCGCCCCGGCTCGTGCCCACGGTGTTCAATACCGGCCAGGTGCTTTTCGGCTGGGCCGCCGCCTTCGAGCGCACCGGCGAGCCGCGTTTCGCGGACTCGCTCGAACGCGCCGCAGACTGGCTCGTATCCATCCAGGACGACGACGGCGCCTGGCGCCGCCACGGCTCGCCGTTTGCCACCCATCCACTGAATACCTACAACACCCGTACCGCCCTCGGCCTGCTCGATGCCGCACGCGCGCTCGACGCGGCGCGCTACAGCGAGGCCGCGCGTGCCAACCTGAACTGGGCGCTGACACAGATGCGTCCAAACGGGTGGCTCGACAACAATGACCTGGAGGATAACCGCCGGCCCCTGACGCATACGCTCGGTTACGCGCTGCAGGCGATGCTCGAAGCGGGCATGCGGCTCGGCGACTCGCGTTTCGTCGATGCGGCGCGCCTCGGTCTGGGCCGGATCGCCCAATGTCAGCGCCGCGACGGCAGCCTGCCGGGTCGGCTCGATGAACAATGGCGGGCGGCGGCGCCGTGGAGTTGCCTGACCGGCGACGTTCAGATCGCCCACGCCTGGCTGCAGCTCGCCCGCATCGATCAAACCGAGGGCTGGATTCACCACGCGCGCCGCTCGATCGAATTCGTGCAGTCCACGCAGGACCTTGCCACAATGGATTTGGAGCGGCGGGGCGCGATCGCCGGTTCGTATCCGCGCCAAGGGGGCTACATGACCGATCGCTATCCGAACTGGGCGGCCAAGTTCTTCATGGACGCGATCATGCTATCGCTCGAGGCACGCTGAGCATGCGTTCCCTGGCGTTGCTACTTTTTGTGGTCGGCACGATCCCCATGGCGTTCATGCGCCCCATCATCGGCCTGCTGCTGTGGATGATGTTCAGTTACCTGAACCCACATCGCATGACCTGGGGCTTCGCCGTCAATTTTCCCTGGGTCATGCTCGTAGCGATTGTCACCTTGATTGGTCTTGTGGCACATCCCGAGCAGCGCGGATCGTTACGCATGAAGCCTGTAATGATCTTGATGGCGCTGTTTTTGATCTGGGCAGCGGTCACTACCAGCCAGGCCGTGTTGCCCGATGCCGCTTTCGGGCGTTTAACCGAATTTGCCAAGATGATCGTTATGGCGTACGTCACCGCCATACTGGTTACCGATCGAAAGAAACTTCAGTGGGTCGTCTGGGTGATTGTCGGTTCGTTCGGTTTCTGGGGCGCTAAAGGCGGCCTGTTTACCTTGCTCACCGGCGGCAGCTATCACGTTTTGGGGCCGCAGGCGAGTTTCTTTCGCGATAACAACGCGTTCGCGATGGTTATGTGCATGGTCCTGCCGCTGATGCGTTACGTGCAGTTGTATACGAACAATCGCTGGGTTCGGCGAGCGCTCTGGATTGTGATGGCGCTGACGGCGGTCGCCATCGTCGGCACTTATTCGCGCGGCGGCTTCCTTGCACTGGGTGTCGTGGGTTTCATGCTGATTCTTAAAAGCCGGCGGCGGGCCGGATTATTGATCGTCGCGCCCTTCCTGGTGCTGGCTATTCTATCGTTCATGCCCCAACAGTATTTTTCACGTATCGATAGTATCAGCAACTATCACCACGACAGATCGTCGCAAGGGCGCATCGACTCGTGGAAATTCGCGACCAACGTGGCGCTGGCGCATCCCCTTGTTGGTGGCGGGTTCGAGGTATGGTCGAGCGGCTCGATGTGGGATACCTATGGGCCGCCTGGCGCGGCACATCGGGCCATCCACAGCATCTTTTTCGAGGTGTTGGGCGAGCAGGGGTTCGTGGGGCTGGCGCTGTTCGTACTTATGCTTGCGGCTGGCTATTTCGGGCTCGCTCGCGTGAAGAAGCAGGCCAGGGCGGGCCCCGAGCTTCAGTGGCTGGGAGACCTGGCCGGAATGCTTCAGGTTAGCCTTATCGGTTTTGCCGCGGCAGGAGCGCTGCTGCCGATGCCGTACATTGATATCTACTATCAAATGATCGCGCTCGTCGCCGTGATGCAAGTACTGATGACACGTCTCGTGGCCCAACATAACCGTGCGCCCGGACCGACGCCGGTGCCGATCCCGGCGACCACGCCATTAAACCGCAAACAAAAACGGCGCCGTTCGGCGCCAAAGCACAAAAATACTGCCCATACCGGTGCGCATGATGGTTCGCGGGCCGAAGGCGTACAGGATCTGCCACCTTGGTAGGTGGTCGACAGCCCATGCGGGAAACAATGTGTCATCCGGTGGAGCGCGATCGTCTAGTATTAATGGTGGCGTTTCACTACCCGCCCATTGCGGCCTCGGCCGGGGCACTACGCACGCGCGCCTTTGCTTCTTATCTGCCTGATTACGGGTGGCGTGCCCATGTTTTGACTCCGTCCTCATTTGTTTATGCCGAGCGCGATGACTGCGGCGTTCTGCCTTCGCAAGCCGAAGTTCACCGCAGTTGGGCGCTGGATGCCAAGCGGCATATGGGTTGGCGCGGCCGGTATGCGGCTATCACGGCAACGCCCGATCGCTGGATCAGTTGGGCGCCGGCGGCAATTGTGACGGGTATGCGATTGATTCGCCGTTACCCGATCGAGGCTATCTGGTCGACTTACCCGATCCCGACTGCGCATCTGATAGCGGATGCCTTGTCGCGAATGAGCGGGTTGCCCTGGGTCGCGGAGTTCCGTGACCCTCTGCGGCCGGACGGACAACCCATGCAGCAACGCGCGCAATGCTGGATTGAGCGCGAAACGATGAATAGGGCGCAGCATATGGTGTTCGTAACGCCGGGCGCACGCCGGGAGGCCGCGCGTCGGTATCCCGGATTGGCCGACAGATCTAGTGTGCTCCCCAATGGCTTTGACGAATCGCTCGATCCACCCGACGCGTCCCGTAGGCCGAGCGGCGCTTCGCGCCCGATTCGTCTGCTACACAGCGGCCATCTGTATCCCGAGGGGCGTGATCCGAGCGCGTTGTTCGACGCGTTGCAGTTGCTTAAGCAGGCCGGTGTTATCGATGCGAACCGCCTGCAAATCGTATTGCGTAACAGTCAGCACGAGCGTCGCTATCGACGCGAAGCCAAACAGCGGGGAATAGAGGATATCGTTTCCCTGCAACCCCGCCTGTCCCATCCGCTGACGTTGCAAGAGCAATCTGCCGCAGACGGTCTGCTGTTGCTCCAGGGGGCGCAATTCAATCTCCAAGTGCCTGCCAAGCTGTTTGAGTATCTACAAGCCCGGCGCCCCATTCTGGCGCTGGTCGATGCGGACGGGGATACTGCGGCGGTCCTCACTGAATTGGAAGCAGGTATACAGGCGGATGCCAGCTCCGTCGAAGCGATCGCGATGGGCGTGAAGCGCTTTCTGGAAGTAATCGAATCAGGACAAACCTCGACTATCGTCCCGGAGCGCGAGCGAGTGTCGCATTACTCGCGCCGGGCAATCACGGCCGAGCTGGCGACCTTGCTTGATTCGGTCACGGTGAACCGATCTGCCAACGCCATCTAGACGCGGCTAGGCCGCGCGCTGAAGACCCAAGGACTTAAGCTGCACCTGAAGCCAGCGCTTGATTGCGCCGGTATCGTGCAGGAGGAAATGCGCAATATTATCGAAGCCAAAGCGATAGCATGCGGCGCCGAGGGCGGGCTTGAAACCATAACGTTCTTTGACAACATCAATACGAATGTCGTCTCGGCTGGGGAGCTGCTTCATCATCTCTGCGATATAACGGCGACGCGCGGCGCGGTCGGTAATCATTCGGCTGCGATGCAGTACGCCAGGAATGAATATTTCGATAGTCAGGAAGCGTTGTTCCCAGTCTGCGCCGAAGCGTGATGCCATTGGGGCAATTCGACCAGCGGCCTCGTCTGTGCGGATACGCTCAAGACAGCGCAGGGCGGCGATAGGGAGATCGTAGACCCGCTCAAAGTCAACCGTGTTCATGATGGAGCCAGGACGGTCTCGACGGTAGTTGTAGAGCAGTGCGTGCACGGTAACCGGCCGTCGGGCTCGAGCAAAAAGCATGGGCACTATCGCAAGATCTTCATACCAGATGCCACGATCGAACCGGATATTATCGAATAGTGTTCGGGCAAAGAGTTTATTGCAGGCGGAATTTGTCATTTTCCAGAAATCGGCAACATGCGGGCTATGATATCGAGTCGCGCCGTGAACTTCGTAGAAACCAAAAACTAGTAGATCGGCTTCGGTTTCCTCAGACAATATTTTCTCGAAGCACAGTAAGGTGTCTGGCTCGATCCAATCATCCCCGTCGATAAACATCAGGTAGTCACCCCGCGCGACCTCGAGACCGGCGTTGCGGGCGTCACTCAACCCACCATTCTGTTTATCCACGATGGTCAATTTAGGGTTGTCGGCGAATGTCTGGACTATCTCGAGCGTTGCGTCAGTCGACCCATCGTTGACGACTACAATTTCGTAGTTTCCGTCCTGCTGCGATAGCAGAGAAGCTAAGCATTCTTCTATAAGGCTTTCCACATTATAGGCCGCTACTATGAAGCTGTAGCGAGGCGTATCTCGGGCGGCCATCACGTAAAACGACCTGCGCCGGAGATGCGAGCCATCAAGCGCCGCTTCATACGTCCCATCCGATGGAGTAGAAAGTCGCCAGCCGCGAACGCATTATGTTCGTAACAAAAGGCAGCTACGGCGAACTTTAGACCAAAATGGCGAGCCAGCTGACGTTTGCTGAGACCATCCGTGTTCTTGTCGAAGTACGCCGTAAATTCCTCCGCATAGCGTCGACGCAATGACGCTTCGTGAATCTTTCGTGACCATTGGACCAAACCTGGAACGAATACGTCGCAAGTATAGAAACGTCGCCGCCAGTCCGCTCCTAGTGTCGCCTGGGCTCCGTTTGCACCGAGTGAAATCTCAACGCGTTGAACGCAGAGACTGGCTGCTGTAAAGAGCTCAGAGAATCTCGTGGTGTCAATAGAATTCATGATCGACCCCACTCGCTGGTTGCGGTAGTTGTAAAGGGCTCGATCCAGATGGCGTTTACGCTTGGCGCGTGCAACCCAAGGCCGCACTGCCGCTAGATCCTCGTACAGGATGCCCTCATCGAACCTGTCGTCACCAATCAAATCGCGATGATAGATTTTGTTCCAGGCGGCGTTTCGGCACGACCAGAAATCGTCAGCACAGGTTTGCCGCTGGCGGCTCTCTGGAGTTACGTCGATATAATCAAACACCCAGAGTTCGATTTCAGGATGGGCCGAAATTTCTGCCAAACAAGTATCTACGTAGCCAGGCTCCACCCAGTCGTCGCCATCGACGAACGTCAAATAGCGTCCCGAGGCCGCATCAATTCCCGTATTTCGCGCGGCGCCTAGTCCACCGTTTTTGCGCTGTATGATTCGTAGTTGTGGGTGTCGGGCACTTCTATCAGCCAGAATATCGCGAGTGGCGTCTGTCGAGCCGTCGTCCACGACGATGATCTCGTGATCTCTATCGGCCTCGGTCACTAGAGAGTCGAGACATTCCCCGATGAAATCGGCAATATTATAAGCGGCTACGATAACGCTAAGTGTCGGCAGTTCAACCCCCTGACCTTGAGGCGGCATAATCAAAATCCCCGTATAGCCACGTAACGTTTGGTCCGCTTACACGTAATAGCGGCAAAGTAGCATATCGAAAAAGTGGCCACAGGTGACCTTTTCGTTATCAATATGCCGGTGCGAAATACCCCTCGGCCAAAGCTAGTGGAGGTGGGGTTGAGTAAGTTGTCGACGAGGCTGCGCCAAATACGAGTTGCGGAATACCGACTGACTACGCGGGCGGATTGTTATATTTCCGCGTTTCTTAATCAACTAAAGCCAAACTTAGATCGGAGCCCATTTTTTATTTCGCCCAGTCCGTGTAATAATAAATCTCCTAAGGCATGTGCGCCAATCAGGTGGCAACGGCTCGCTACAGCGACTAAAAGGCCGTGGTGCCGCTGAATGATTTCGGTATCGACACTTTCCGGCTCGTTTAGTCGGTCGATGAATTGCTTGACGTAATTTATCCGGATATGGCGATCTGGTAGCTGTTGTCCCCGGTTGATTACGCCCTGAATGAACGCTTCAAAGGTGTACAACCGGGTTTTCCATTCTTGTCCAAGTCGTTCAGCGGGAGATCTCATGCCTCTCTGACGGGCATCTGACTCAATTCGTGCCACGCATCGATTGACCGCCAACGGCAAGTCGAGCAGTCGCTGTACGTCGAACGAATTCATGATCGAGCCCCACCGCGCGAAGCGATAGTTGTATAATACTGCGTCGATTCGTTGTATTTCGGCGGCACGTGCAACCCATGGCCGAACAACGGCCAGATCTTCATAGAAGATATCCTCGTCGAAGCGATCATTTCCGATTAGTGTTTGTTTGAAAAGCTTGTTCCACGCCGAGCTTTTAGCTCCCCAGAAGTCATTGCCGCAGATCCGTTTCTCACTGCCGTGCTCTGTAATGTCTACGTAATCAAATACAAACAGATCAGCATCTGGATATCGTTGAATATGTGAAATACATTGAGGAATGAGATCGGGCTCAACCCAGTCGTCGCCGTCAACAAAAAGGATGTAATGGCCTTGGGCGGCATCCAATCCCGTATTGCGAGCGCTGCCAAGTCCGCCATTCGCCTGCCGAATGACGCGCAGGCGCGGGTCATCGTAACCGGCAATTACTTCGGGCGTGGCATCGGTTGAACCATCGTCGACCACTATGATTTCGCACTGCGTGGCTTCAGGCACAAGCAGCGATGTTAAGCACGGCCCGATATAGTCGGCTATGTTGTAGGCGGGCACGATGACGCTTACGAAAGGCTGGGTGTTCACGAATCCTTACTTCTTTATTTGGGCGCTTCGAGGGCGGGTTAACTGCGACATGGCTTGTTTCGGTTCAACTCGATGCGTTCCGACCCAGGTTTGCCGCGTAATCAATTTACGGGTGTCGATGGCGGTTTATACAAGCGCCGATGAGAAGTCATGACAGTGCATGTCGGCACCTGGCATCCCGTGTTGCGTTGTGCCAGACGAGTGAACGGGCACTTTGTATGGCTACTCATGAGGTGCTAACCGTGAGGCTGGATTGGCATGAAACGGGAGCTGGCCCTAATGTACGATGCTTCGGCGCGCGTGAATACAGGGGGGCGGCGATATCCTCATTCCGCGGAAGTCGGGCAAAGCGGCTCTTGTTGCCGGGTTTCAACTGCGCCAGACATCAGTTGACCAGTGCCCGAAAGAAAACGTCAGATATAGTCGTCACGGACCCATTACTAGTGTGGCACTCTAGCGTGGCCCATAGGGCATGTCAGTGGGCAATGCGAGACGGGCGGGCGCTCGGAATTTGCGGCGCGGTTTAGGGGCGGGGAGATTGCCACGTTGTGTGATTTGCCAAAGCGGGTAGCGCACTTCCCGTTGGCTGCGGCATGCGCGCTGGTGGCCTCGATCATTGCTCATGTCGGCTAGCGGCGCAGATACAAGCTGGGATCCGCTCGGAAGCCATCCAAAAGAGTTTTCAGATGCATCATATGCAGTGTTGCCATTTGATCGATATGCCGGCGCATCTCTACAGGCGGGGCACCGTTTGACTCGCCAATCGCTTGCTATTAGCGCGGCATTTCGCCTTGCAAACTCAGGAGCCGGCTGAATGCGTCTTCGACGTCCACGCGGTCCGGCATCATCTGATGCCAAACCGAAACCCGCAACGGTTCGCGTCGCGCTCTTGTTTTCGGGTGCACAGCAATATACGCAGCTGCTGATCACCGTCCCGTCGATCATGATTCTCAGTCGGCTGCTTACCCCGGCTCAAATCGGTGTGTATTCGGTGGCCATCGCGTTCTTCAATCTCGTTCATATGCTTCGCGACTTCGGCACCACGGAGTACTTGGTGCAGGTCGAGAACCTTGATCAGGAAACAAAGCGTTCGGCGTTCACCGTTACATTGATCATCGCCTGGACCCTGGCGGCGTTGCTTTTCCTTGCGAGCCCCTACGTCGCTGAGTTTTTTAGAGAGCCGGGGCTTGGCGCGGTGCTGCGTATTCTCAGTATTACCTACCTGCTCTTGCCAATTGGGTCGACCACCGGCGCGCTGCTTGTTCGCGAGATGCAGTTCGCTATCCGCTATAAAATCAATATTACGGCGGCGGTTATTCAGACCGGAGTGACCATACTTCTTGCGTGGCGCGGGTGGGGTTACTACAGCCCGGCTTGGGGGGCGGTCGCCGGTATGGTGGCGACTGTTGTGGGGTGTCTGTACTGGGGGCGCGAATATAGGGTGCGTGGTTTCAGCCTGCAAAATTGGCGCGATGTGGCGCAATTCGGCTGGAAAAAGACGCTGGGCACTATGATGAACCAAGCTGGCGAGGCCGCGCCGGACTTTGTGATCGGCCGAATGCTTGGGTTTGTGGATGTCGGTATGTTCAGCCGCGGGTACGGTCTCGTGCGAATGTTTAACGACAATATCAGCGGCGCCATCGGGTCCGTCTCATACTCGGCGTTCTCTCGAGAGCATCGTGACGGAGGCGGAGCCGGTGCGTTGTTTTTGCGCGCGATTACCTACATCACGGGTGTGGGCCTGCCATTCCTGGGGTTCGCGGCGTTAATGGCCTTCCCCATTATTCGCATATTTTTTGGCAATCAATGGGATACGGCCGTTCCCATTCTCCGGTGCTTGGCTATATCGTCTGCGTTGGCGCTTTTGGTATTGCAGTATCAGAATCTGCTCACCGCGGTTGGGCGAGTAGGCTTGGCCACATTGTGGATGACTGCTTGGCAGATCATCACTATCAGCGCTTTAGTAGGCGGGGCCTTCTTCGGCGTTGTATGGGTAGCCGTTGCGCTAGTGCCTGCGACGGCGGTCGCCGTTATAGGTGTTTTGGCCGGGTTGGTCTTATACACCGACATCACGTTTCGAGACTATGCCCTTGCGCTGGTGCCTAGCCTGATGCTTGCCGGCTTTGCATTGGCGCCGGTCATTCTGTTGCGTGTACTGTGGCCGCCAACTGCCGACCATTTATGGAGCCCGCTGATCTGTGCAGGTGCAGCCCTAGCGATCGGTGCAATATTCGGGGCCTGGTTGGTCGACCATCCTCTTTGGCGAGAAGTTATGGCGCTGCTGAGAAAGCGTGCGTCGGCTCGATCGACGGCGAGCTCGTGATTTCGCCGCCTGTTCCAAGCCGCCGGTAAATGCCGAGCCCAGCCCGGCAACGTTGATATTCGGGCTGTCGCCCTGGCCGCGGCGGGCATGCCGGCGTTATTGATCCGGCATGAAAGTGTTTTTCTGCCGGATCAATAAAACGCACCTGACTTGCGCGTGTATCGTCTGCAATCAAATGTTCGTAAGCGATCCACAAACCCCATCATTCACAGGCCGCCAGGTTCATGGCTAAAT
>NZ_JBQDYF010000016.1:0-69998 GCF_052044135.1 Salinisphaera sp. RV14 | reverse complement strand
GGATTTAGCCATGAACCTGGCCGCCTGTGAATGATGGGGTTTGTGGATCGCTTACCGCATATTGGCGTGCCGCGACACGATAAACGTATCGATAGCCGTCAGGCAGCGCCCGCATTAGGCGTCTATGCCATACATCATGCGCATCAGCACGCTTTCGACCCACTCGGCCCCGGCTTCCGTGTCGGCGAGCTCAGCGGGCGCTTCGTTATCGAACACGGGGTTTGGCTCGGTGAGCCAGCGGTGAGCGCGCTCCCGGTCCGCGAACGCCTCCTCGGCGATGGCCGTCAGGCGCGACAGCCGAAACAGATTCTCGGACACCGCCTTGGACAGTGTTCTCGACACGCTTTTCTGCGCCGACGCGATCGTCGTGCGGGGCAGCACGCGGTCGAATACGACAGGCGTCAGACCCAGGTGATCGCGGGCAAAGACGGCGCTATCCACCGGCAGTCCTCGGCGCAGCAAGCTCACCAGAGCTTTCGGACTATCGATAGCCGGCACGTTGACCACGCGCGGGCCGCCCAGGAAGGCGATGATCCGCTCGTATCGACGCCGTTCCTGCGTAACGTCACTCATCATCCCGCACCTCATGTTGACGACTTCGTCGTTATAAGTACACGAGGTCGTAATTCGGCCGTCGAGAAGCGGAGGTGGGCGCGTTGAGCGTTGTGCCGTGTATCGCGTCGCGCGACACTCTGGCCATGATCATCGGGTTCCGTCACAAGGGGCTGGAAGCCCTCTACCGGACCGGCTCGACCCGTGGCGTTCAGGCGGCGCAGGCGCCCAAGCTTCGCCGCATACTAGCGGCCCTTGATGCCGCTGCCACGCCGGCCGAACTGAATCAGCCTGGCTATAGGCTGCATCCCCTCAAAGGGCGGCTGAAGGATTATTGGTCGATCTGGGCCAATGGCAACTGGCTTGTCACATTCCGGTTTATCGGTCCGGATGTCGAGCTGGTCGATTATCAGGACTATCATTAAGCGAGGTCGCAGCCATGATGATGCATAACTCTCCCCATCCGGGCGAGATCCTACGCGAGGACGTGCTGGCCGAGCTCGGGATCGAAGTCACCGATGCCGCCGAGCGGCTTGGTATGTCGCGTACAACGCTGTCCCGGGTTATCAATGGACGGGCCGGCATCAGCCCGGATCTGGCGGTCCGGCTGGAAATGGCGGGCGTCAGCACCGCCCGTTTCTGGATGACGCTGCAGGCGAATTATGAGTTGGCTCAGGCTAGCCAGCGGCGCCAGCCCACGGTACGACCCTTGCAGGGCGCGGCGTAAATTGCCCGCGCGCTCAATATCCGCGCAATCTCAGTTCGCCCTTAAGGTCGGCTAAAAGCGACATGGCGGGCGCCCGTTCACTTGGCGAAAATCGTGTCGCCTGTAGGCTCGGTATGCCGCCACGGGGTTCCTTCGTCTTCAATGGGGCATTGGCGTGCTCATGGCCGCGCTTTTTATCTTTCTGGTCCGCGATCCCGTGCTTGAGTTCGTCGTGACCGCACTCGCGCTTTGGCAAGTCGCGTTGCTGACGGTGGTGCTGTGGCTCAAACGTGCCCAGGCGCGCGAGTGCGGCATCTGAACAGAGACCGTCAGTCGGCCCCTTTCAGCCCGCTGCCGGCCGTGGACAGGGCGTCTGGTTTGGTTTACACCGTCGCATCCGGTTTTTTGCGCTCATTGCAGTGCGGGCCTGTGCCGCAATGTGATCGTGGCGCGCAGGCCGGTGGCAAAACGTGTGGCCTCGCTCAGCTCGATTCGACCGCCGATCCGTTCGATCAATGTCTTGACGATGGACAGGCCGAGTCCCGAGCCCACCACATCGGTACCCAGGCCGCGATAAAACGGTTCGAATACGCGTTCGCGTTCGGCAGGGGCGAGGCCTGGGCCGCTGTCCTCGACCGTGATCGTCACGCCGTCCGGCGTTGGCGCCGCCTGAAGATCGATGATCCCGTGGGGCGGCGTGTAGTGAATGGCGTTCGCCACGAGGTTCCGCAGGGCGGTGGTCAGTTCGATCTCGGCGGTGGCGACCTGGATATCGGTGCCATTGACGCCGATGTCGATGCCCTTGGTTTCGGCGAGCGGCATCAGGTCGGCGAGTATGCGGCGGAACAGGTCGTGTGCGGAGACGATGGTTTCCGGCATGGGCGGCGCGCTTTGCGCGCGCGCATAGGTCAGCAGTTGGTCGAGCAGCGCGCGATTGCGGTCGATGCCGTGGCGCAGGGTTCGTACGCGCTGCCGGGCGTTTTCGTCCATCCCGGCGCTGTCGAGGTGCTCGGCCTGCAAGGATAATGCGGTCAGCGGCGACCGCAGTTCATGGGCGGCCGCGGCGATGAATCGCTGCTGCATCGCCATCGAATCGGCGACGCGTTTCAGCAGCCGGTTGATGGCGGTCACGAACGGGCGGATTTCCTCCGGCAAGCCTGTGGTGGCCAGTGGCTGCAGATCGCGTTCGCGCCGCTGGTCGACTTCGGCGGCGGAGGCCATGACCGGGGCGAAGATCCGTCGTACCAGCCCGGCCACGACCAGCAAAAGCACCGGCACCAGAATCAGGAAGGGCAACAGCCCGAGCAGCGCGCTATAGCCGGCGGTTTCGTCGCGAATGGCCGTCTGTTGGGCGACCGCAATCCGCTTGGAAGAACCCAGTCCGGTCACGAATATGCGGTAGGTCTGGCCGTGGATGGTGCGCGTCTGCAGCCCGTCCACCAGATCCGGCGGAAAACCCGCCGACCGGGCGCCGGGGTGGCCGCGCTCGTTGCGCGGGGGCAGCACGGCGACTCTCAATCGCGCCTCGGGGTCGGTATCGGGGCGAGACGCGACCCGTGAGTTCGGCGCTGCCGGCGGGTGCTCGGTATCGAACAGCGCGGCGGTCTGACGCAGCATGGTGTCCTGCATTTCGTTCGCTTCCGTGAAGATCAGTGCGAACGATATGGCGCTGCCGACCAGGGCAACCGCGATAATCGCGAGTAATAGCCAGAACGATAGCCGCAGGCGCAGGGAGTGTCTCAATCGGGTTTGGAAACCATCCATCCCACGCCTCGGACGTTCTTGATATGACCACCACCGAGTTTCTTGCGCAGCGCGTGCAGAAGGAACTCGACCGCGTTGCTTTCGACTTCTTCGCCCCAGCCGTAGATGCGTTCTTCCAGTTGGGCGCGCGACAGAATCGCGCCCGGGTGCGCCATGAGCGCCTCAAGCAGCGCAAACTCCCGCCGCGACAGCCGCACCTCGGGCCCGTCGGCCACGCTCGCAATGCGCGTGGTCGGGTCCAGCGCCAACGTCGCGCTGCGCAGTACGGGGTCGGCCTGCGGGGTCCGCCGGCGCAGCACCGCGCGCATGCGTGCCAGCAGTTCGCTCATGGCAAACGGTTTGGTCAGATAGTCATCGGCGCCCCGGTCGAGACCGCGGATGCGATCATCCACGTCATCCCGCGCCGTCAGGATCAGGACCGGTGTCGCGTTGCCCGCGCGGCGAATATCGGCCAGCACCTTCAGGCCGTCGCGGCGCGGCAGCCCCAGGTCGAGCAGGATCAGGGCGTAGGGCTCGGATTCAGCGGCGAGGGTGGCCCAGTGGCCATCCCGGACCCAGTCCACCGCGTAGGCGGCCGTCTTGAGTGCTTCCTCGACGGCGGCCCCGATCATGGCATCGTCTTCAATCAGTAGTACGCGCATACGGACTTCGATCCACCCCATGCCCACGGTGCCGGCACGGCCGGCGTCAAGCCAGGCGTCTCGGGCGCCATGGGCGACCGGCTAAGAGCAGCAGCGCCGACATCAGCACCAGGGCCACCGCCGATGCCTGGAGACGGCCCAGTTCCAGCCCGCCCTGGGAGACCGATTTGGTGAGAAAGTCGCCGAACGTGGCGCCAAACGGCCGTGTAAATATGAATGCGATCCAGAACAGAAAGATCGCGTTGACCCGCGTCGCATAGTGCAATGCCAGGACCACGCCGATCACGCCGGCGGTCACCAGCGCCCCCTGAATATAGCTCAGGCCGACGACATCGACCAAGGCATCGCCGAACGCGGTACCCAGGCTGTTGGAGAAAATGACCGCGATCCAGAACATGACTTCTGTGTCCGTCCGGACAATGCGGTGAATACTCAAATCGCGTTTACGGTAGTACCAGACCGCCAGCGTGGCCAGCAGACCCGCGACCAGCAGGATCGAGCCCCACACATAGCCCAGGCCGAGCGTGCGGTCCATCATGTCCGAGACTTCGGTGCCCATGGTCGTGGTGGCCACGATGGCGAGCCAGAACAGCGCAACGCGATAGCGTTGGGCGCTGATCTGGGTAGACAGCACGGCCACCAGGAATACGCCCGTGACGATCAACGCCGTGACATACCCCAGCCCGAGGGTCATTGAAAGCGCATCGCCGGCGGTCTCGCCCAGCGTGGTCGCAATGATCTTCAGGATCCAGAACAGCAGCGTGACCTCGGCGACTTTGCTGGCAATATCGGCACCGCGGCTTCTTGTGGCGGTCCAGTCGTTCACAATTCAGGCTCCTTGTGTGGTCGAGCGTGCACGAACCGGCCGGTGAGCAGGCCGGCCCGGCACGCGGCGTTTCGGGACATGGGTTCGGCTTGACGCCCCCTCATGCACGACGATCATGGGCCGGCGTCGCCCCGTCGCGGCCGGCCGGTTGCCGAACGGCGGTGCGTGTCGATTGCCGCTGCCGGCACCCGGGCCGGCAGCGGCAATGCGAACGTCAGTCGGTTTCATCGCCCTGGTCATCGTGATCCGTGCGATCGGTGGTCGAGGCCAGCACCGAGCCATCCCGGGCATCGACCTTCACGTCGAATACTTTCTGGCCATTGACGACTTCCACGTCGTAGGCCCAGCCCTGGCGCGTATGTTCGTATTCCGCCTTCGATGCGCGGCCGTGGACATGTTGCTCGGCGGTCTGTACGGCCTGGGACAGCGAGACCCTGGCGTTGGCAACCGCCGTGGCATCGTTTTCGTTGCCGGCCGAGGCATAGGCCGCCGTCGCGGCGATGGTGGCAAGCGTGACCGCCAGGGCGGTCAGGGTGCGGACTCTTGGCATGATCTTTCTCCGTCGTGGCGACGCCGGTACTGGCGCCGGGACAAAGCCTAGGGTTCCAGACTTAGAACAGACTTAGCCGACGCCCGAGCCCGTGCCATCCGCTTGCGCGCGGCGGGCAGCGTCTGGCCGAGGCCGGCCACATGGTAGGTTCGGTGCAGCCGCCTCGCTGTATCCACTCGCATGCGCTCACTCTTGATCGCCTACGGTTTGTTGTTCGTTGCCATTATCGCCGAGATCTTCGGCACCACCATGCTCGCCCGGTCGGAACAGTTCACGCGGCTGTTGCCGACGCTGGGCATGGCCGTGTCCTACGCGCTGTCCTTTTATCTGCTCACCCTGGTACTCAAGACCATTCCGCTGGCCATCGCCTACGCGCTCTGGGGTGGGCTGGGGATCGTGCTGACCACGCTCGTGGGGAGCATGGTGCTCAAGCAACCGATCGATGCGGCGGCCGGTATCGGAATATTTCTGATCCTGGCCGGTGTGGTGATCATCAATGGCTGGTCGACGGCGGCGACGCATTAGGCCCTGAGCGCCGATGCCGAATGTGGCGCCGCCATGCCGCCCGCCCCTTGCCGCGGTCATTGGCCGCGAAGCCTTTGAAAACAGCTGATGAAGTCAGCTGTTTTGATGCCGGATTAATAATCGATCGAGGCCAGCAGATGATTCCAGAACCGCTCGGCCGGGGGGCGTAGCGATCGCCGCTCGGGCCGGGTCAGCATGAATTGCTGACGGGCCGGGCAGGCCAGCTCGAATGGCGCCACCAGCATCTGCGGGTCGCCGACCAGGCCGCGGTGGGCGAGTGCAATGCCGCAGCCCTGGGCCGCGAGTCGCAGCGTCATGCTCTGGGTGTCGCACCACAGATGCCGGGCCGGCATCTCCGGCAGGCCCGCGGCATCCAGCCAGTCCGGCCAGCCGACGGTGAAGCCCGCCGTATGCAGCAGGGTATGACCGGCCAGAGCCGATGGCGCGGTGAGCGTCGCGGCGAGCGTCGGCGCACAGACCGGCGTCAAGGCATCCGTGCCCAACGATTGTTGTACCAGGTGTGGCCAGTCGCCGGCGCCGTAGCGGATTTCCAGGTCCACGTCCTCGCCGATGAAGTCGTCCGCCCACACGCCCGTCACCACGCGCAGCGGCGTTTCGGGTTGCTGGCGATGAAAGCTTTGCAGGCGCGGTGCCAGCCAGAACTGCTGGATCGCCGGTGTGGCGCGGATGGTGACCGGCGCGTCCGGTTCGGGCCCGAAGACCTCGGCCGTGCCGTGGGCGAGCCGGTCGAAGGCGTCCTGCACACTCGGCAGCCACGCCCGCCCGGCCTCGGTGAGCGTAAGCGAGCGCGGATGGCGGATGAACAATTCCTGGCCGAGGCGCGCTTCCAGCAGGCGGATACGCTGGCTGATGGCCGACTGGGTGACGGCCAGTTCCTCGCCGGCCCGGGTGAAGCTGAGCGTACGCCCGGCGGCCTCGAAGGCCTGCAGCCAGGCTACCGGGGGCAGGCGGGCCATCAGCGCACGTCTCGTCGCCGCACCGGCGCGGGCGTGATCGATTGATTACCCTGATTCATGCGGCCATGATGCCCTAAATGACTTAGCTCCGCTAAGGCTTCGGGGCTGGATTCATCGTTTGTCGGGATCATGGCGCCGGTTCATTCTGGGCGCCAGGATTTCGCGAGCCCGGTATTCGCTCGAATCAACCGGTACTCGCTCGCATCAAGACGAGGATGGATATGGCGTCCGTGATCGATCGAGAACGCGTCGACATGAAGGAACTGGCCGATTACAGCGACGGCCCCGCGCTGGTTTCGGCCGCGCTCACCAAGGGCGCTGGTTCGCCGCGTGTGGCGCTGGCCTGGGATGACGGCGCCGAGACCGCGTTGCCGCCGATCTGGCTGCGCGATCACTGTCCCTGCGACGCCTGCCGCCATGCCACCTCGCGCGAGCGCTTGTTCAAGATCATCGACGCCGAAGTCGGCGTGCCGGATGTCTCGCTCGACCACGGCGTGCTGGCTCTCGCCTGGCCGGACGGCCACGAAAGCCGTTTCGACAGCGTCTGGCTGCATCAGCGCCGGCCGGGCCAGCATCGCTTCCAGCCGGCCGTCCCGGCAGCCCGTGCCTGGCGTGAGGGCTTCCTGCCGGCGCATGTGGCCCACGGCGATTTCACCGCCGGCAACGATGGCCAACGGCGCTGGCTCGAAGCGCTGATTCGCGATGGCCTGGTGCTGCTCGATAATGGCCCGACCGAGCTCGACGAAGTCGTGCGCATCGCCGAATCCATCGGCCCGATGCGGGCGACCAACTTCGGCGCCCGCTTCGACGTGCAGTCCAAGCCGAACCCGAACAATGCCGCCTACACGGCGATCGAGCTGGAACTGCATACCGATCTGCCGAACTGGCGCCATCCGCCGGATATCCAGTTGTTGTATTGCCTGGAGAACGACGCGGAAGGCGGTGCCTCGACTTTTGCGGATGGCTTCGCGGTGGCCGAGGCCATGCGCCAGGAAGCGCCGCGGCACTTCGCGATGCTGGCCGAGACGCCCATCGATCTGCGTTTCCAGGACGACGATCACGACATCGCCGTGCGCGAGCCGATCATCCGCGTCGACGACCGCGGCGAACTGCGCGAGATCCGCTTCAACAACTGGATTCGCGACGCCATCGACATCGCCCCGGACCGGATCGAGGCCTGGTACGCCGCCTACTGCGACTTCTGGGCCCGCCTGCGGGCGCCGCGCTATCGCGCCGACTTCGAGCTGGCCCCGGGCCAGATGATCGCCTTCGACAACCGGCGCGTGCTGCACGGCCGCGGCGAGTTCAACCCCAACACCGGCAAACGTCATCTGCAGGGCTGCTATCTCGATTACGACATGGTCGAATCGAAACTGCGTGTACTGGCGCGCTGAGCGGCGGCTGCCTCCGCTGCGGCCAACCCGGCCCGGGACCGGGCCGGGTTTTTGATCCATCGATTCGCACAAGTCGCGCCTTGCTCTCGTGGTCGGCCGTCGCCAGAATCAGCCGCGTACTGCCTCCGCATGAGCGCGATCGACGTAATTGGTTGCGCGATCCCGCTTGAGCGCAACGCATCGATGAATCATGACGCGTACTGACCGCCGCGGCCGCCGCCGAATACTCAAGGGCCTCGCGGCCGGCCTGGCCGGCGCCCGGCTGTGGCCCGGCGCCGCCCGAGCGGGTGCGGTCGGCTGGGGCGCGCCACTCCTGGCGCCGCCGGGCGCGGGTGTTTTCCAACGCCCGCTGCCGGTGCCGGCCCAGGCCACGGGAGCGCTCGATGCCGCCGGTGTCCGTCATTATCAACTCGCCGCAAGACCCGGTGCGAGCGAACTGGTGGCCGGTGTGCAGACGCCGACCTGGAGCTACAACGGCGCCTGGCTGGGCCCGACGCTGCGTATTCCGCGCCACCGGCCGGTCGCGCTGCATGTGCACAACGGGCTCGATCAGCCCACGACCCTGCACTGGCACGGGGCGCAAGTGCCCGGGCGCATGGATGGCGGCCCGCACAGCGTGATCGCCCCGGGCCAGACCTGGACGGCCACCTATACGCTCACCCAGCCGGCCGCCGCCCTCTGGTATCACCCGCACCCGCACGCCTATACCGGGCCGCAGGTGTATGCCGGCATGGCCGGCATGCTCTGGATCGACGACGACAGCGACGCGCGGCTGGCGTTGCCGCGCACCTACGGCATCGACGACCTGCCGGTCGCGATCCAGGATCGGCGCGTCCACGCTGACGGCACGCTCGCCTACATGACGGCCGCACGCGACGTGATGGGCATGAAGGGCGATCGGTTTCTTATCAACGGCGTGGAGCAGCCCTACGCCGAAGTGGCCGCGGGCTGGCTGCGCCTGCGCGTGCTGAATGCGTCGAACGCCCGAATCATTAATCTCGCCTTCGCTGACGGCCGGCGCTTCTACGTCATCGCGGGCGACGCTGGCCTGCTTGCCGAACCGGCGCCGGTCGATCAACTGCTACTGGCGCCGGCCGAACGGGCCCAGATTCTGGTCGATCTGCGCGGCGACGACGGACGGCGCGTGGTGCTCACGAGCGACTCCGGCGCGGTCGTGCCCGATCTGTATCGCACGCCGATGGCGGTCGATATCCACGATCGCCGGGGCTTCGATCTGCTCGAGCTGCGGGTCGGCCCCTCGCTAGGGCTCGGCACGCGTCTGCCGGAACGACTCGTTGAGCAGCCGAGCCTGCACGCCGACGGGCCCACGCGACGCTTCGTCATGAACGGCATGATCGTCTCGGACGCATTCGCGCGCATGCAGGCCGGCCACGGCTACGCCCCGCGTGCGGCCAACGGGCCCGGCGGCATGAGTGCGGGCGTGGGGGGCCGCGACCTGTTCGCCATCAACGGTGAAACCATGGACATGCACAAGATCAATGTCCGCGTGAAGCTCGGCGCCACCGAAGTCTGGCAGGTCACCAACGTGAGCCTCATGGCGCACCCGTTCCACATGCACGGTACGTCGTTTCTCATCCGCTCGCGCGACGGCCGCCCGCCGGCGCCGCACGAGCGCAGCTGGAAGGATGTGGTGCTGGTGCGCGGCGGCGAGACCGTGGCGCTGATCGCGTCATTCGATCACCCGGCCGATGCTGCGCATGCGTACATGTACCACTGTCATATCCTCGAGCACGAGGACAACGGCATGATGGGGCAATTCGTGGTTGCATAGCGGTGCGGTGGCGGTCGCGCCGAATGCGGCGCGGTACATATCGGTGACGCAATCGCTGCGCGTCGGTGCCGTCAGACGATGCCGCTGAGACGATGTCTCTGAGACGGATGAGTTGCCGCCTCAAGCTCAGGGGGCGATCCCCCGCACTGCGTGGCCGGTTGGATGGGTCGCACGCAAGAGATCGTCGACACGACGGAATGGCCTCCGTAATATCACCCACCCGGACACGCGTTGTACGCCTTATGGTCCGGGCTCAGCCCGCGGGCGGTCGCGGGCGCTGGGTGTTTCGAAATTTTCGGAGGCCATGATGCGCCGATTGACCGATATATTGACCGTGTCTTGTCCGAGTCGCAATTGTGGGCACACCATGGAACGCTCGGCATGGTGGCTTTTGCAAAGCAACAGTCGGGTCGCCTGCCCGGCCTGTGGTTGCGACCTGTCGAAAGCGATAGAAAGCCAGCGTCTGGCGCTGTGGCAGGAAGGCTACGACGCCAACGCCCGGCGGCAGGCCATGCGCGATAACCCGCCCGTGCCGGAAACCGGCGTGTCGGCCGCTTCCTGACCGCCTGACGCCTGTGGTCTGAGGTCATCATGTCATACCGGATGCAGCTCGAGGCCCCGGTAGCGGCGAATGTGCGCCGCGTACTCGGGCAGCAGATCGACCGGGCCCGCCGTGATTTGACGGCGCACGACGCGGCCGAGGCGGTGCATCGGTTCCGCAAGCGCTGCAAGAAGATACGCGCCCTGCTTCGGCTGGTGCGCCCGGCTCTCGGCAAGCAGTTCCGGGTCGAGAACGATCGATTCCGCGACATGGCGCGCCGTGTCGCAGCTGCCCGCGATGCCCAGGTTCTGGGCGAGACGTTTGACCGCCTGCTCGATGCCTACGACGACGAAATCGATCGGCGCCACTATGTGCCGGCGCGACCGCGGCTGTCTGCCGGCGGCGAGTCCGGGCCCGCGCGCCCCGAGTCGGCTGTATTCGACGAACTGGATGCGGAATTGGCGCAAGCCAGGGCGGCGTTGGCCGAGTATCGGTTTTCCGCCGACGGTTTCGAGGTGATCGCTGACGGTCTGGCCCGGAGCTACGATCGGGCGCGTACCGCCATGAAGCAGGCCTGCGCGAATCCCACCGCCGAGGCGTATCATGACTGGCGCAAACAGGTGAAATACCATCGCCATCATTGCGATCTGCTGCGTGATCTGTGGACGCGACCGATGAAGGCTCGCGCATCCGAATTGCAGCGGCTGGCCGATTGGCTTGGCGACGAGCACGACCTCGCGATTCTTGCTGCCCGAGTCGAGGCCGGCCGGCAGGCGAACCCCGACAATCGCAGCCAGCAGGCCGTGCTGACGCTGATTGACCGTCGACGAAGCGATCTCCAGCGGGCGTGCGAACCGCTCGGCCGTTGTCTGTTCGCCGAAAAACAGCGCGCCTTCCGCAAGCGCATGGTGCAGTACCGGAAAGCCCGGCGCCGCGCGTGAAACGGCGGCAGGGCCGCGCCCGCGACCTGTCGACGTTTGCTGCGATCGTGTGCCCGGCCGTCGTTCGCGGCCAGTTGCCATGTCGCGCCGACGCTGCGGCCGGATCGGCCTGAGCACCGGCTTCCCGGTCGCGCGCATCGACTGACGCGAACCGCCGGGGTGGCGCAAACCGTGCCGGGCGGTAGTCAAGTCGGCGGCGTATGGGCCTCGCGCCCGGCCGACAGCGTCTCGTCGGATGCCGGCCGAATCGCCGTGTGTCGCCATGTTCTCGGCCCTGCGGCGCCTCGATACGTCTCGGGTTTGTGCGCACAGCGCCGCGCCCGCCCGACTCAGAGTGCGGAAGCAGCGCTGACGGTGTTGCCGTAATGCTTGGCTTGCTCCTTGAGCAGGGTGATGACGGAGAGAAACGCGTATTCCGAGCGGTCGCGCGTATGCCGGTCCACACTCAGCAGGGCGCTGCTGGCCGAGAGCAAGGGGAATTCGGTTCGGCGGCCGCGCCGGTCCAGCCCGACCAGATACCCGGCCTGGCGATCCCCTTCGCTATACAGGGATTCGGCACTGGAGCGGAAATCGTCGAGTACGTGGCGCGCGGTCTGGGCGATCACCGGATAGGGTTCGTCCTGTACCGCCACGAAGAAATCGTCGCCGCCGATATGCCCGATGAATGCGCCGAGCATCGCGAAATTCTTCTGCAGGATCTCGGCGAACATGCGCAGCACGCGATCGCCCAGGCGAAAGCCGTAGGCGTCGTTGAAGACCTTGAAATTATCGAGATCGAAATACAGCAGCGCGGTGCGACAGTCGCTGACCTTGAGCTCGTTGATGAAGCGCTCGATCGAGGGATTGCCGGGCAGCTTGGTCAGCGGATTCTGATCGCGCGCCAGTTCCAGATTGCGTTCCTGTACCGCCAGTACCAGCGCCTCGGCGCTGAGCACCCCCAGATAGGCGCCGTCGTCGGTGATCACCACGCCGTCGCGGCTCGGGGTCACCGAATATTGCTCGAGAATGAGGTCGATGGCGGTGTGAACGTCGGCAACCGGGCAGCGACGCACGAACAGTTCAAGATATTCCTCGCGCCGTTTTCGCGCCAGCAGGTCGCGACCGTAGGGCGAATAGATGTATTCCTTGAGTTCGGTTTCCCGGATGATGCCGATGGGATGGCGGTTCTCGCCGAGAAACGGAAAGAACGAGCGTTCCGGGTGGCGGCGGAAGGCATCCAGGATATCGACCATATTCATGCTCACATCGAGCGCGGGCGCATGGTCGAGCTGCTCGTGCACCGATGTCGCGGTTTCGTGTTTCTTGCGCCGGTCGGCCGCGTGCATTTCGAGCACGCTCGGATAGTCGGGCCTGAGTTCCGACAATTGCCGGGTGGGCCGCTGGATGAGATACCCCTGAGCCAGGTCGCACCCGATCTCGCGACAGGTATAGAGCTCGGCCGTGGTCTCCACCCCCTCGGCGACCACGCGGATTCCGAGCGTCTTGGCGAGGCTCACCACATGCGAGACGAACAGTTTCTTGCGGCGGTCCTTGTCGATGTTGGAAATGAAATAGCGGTCGATCTTCACATATTCGGGGTTGGTGTCGTAGAGCAGCGACAGGCCCGAAAAACCGGTGCCGAAATCGTCGAGCGCCATTTGCACCGTGCTGTCGCGGTACTTTTCGAGAACCTGGTAGGAGCCCGCCTCGCGGTTGAGGTGATTGCGTTCTGACACCTCGAGTACCACAGACGAGGGCTGGAGCTTGTAGCGTTCGAGCGCCCAGACCGTTCGTCTGGGATTGTAGGCCGCGCTGCTGAACAGCCGATTGTCGATATTGAAGAACAGGCGCAGATCGCGCCCGAACGGCAGTCTGCTGAATTTTTCGAACGCGGCGCGCTTGAGCAGGGCGTCGGTTTCGATCAGCAGGTCGTGTTCATGCGCGAAATCGAGCACCGCGTCGATGCTGTTGACCCCGGTGTCTTCCCACCCTCGCATGAGGGCTTCGACGCCGTAACAGCGTCCGCTGTTGATGCTGACGATCGGCTGGAAGGCGTAATCGATGTGACGCGCGAGCCGGTCGACAAAGTTGGCAGGGTTCGGTGGACCGGGCTCTGCGCGTGTCGTGTCCTTGAGTTCAGAGGCCATGGGGAATGCGGTCACGCGAAAATCCTCGATTCATGGGCTCACGGCTTCATTATCGACCGCCGGTCGGAAAAGGCGAGGTCAATGCGCGAAAATTCAACAAATATTAATATTCGCTAATCCGGCCGCAAGCGGCACCAACGATCCAAGCTACGACCTGAATATGGCAGTTTCGTGTCGCCGGCGGCAACGGCATATGGCGCGGCTCGTCCGGCGGTGCAGGCGCGCCGGACGATTCCGGCCGCGCCATGGCGCGGGGCCCGAGACGCGGCGGTCTGCCGATTGCGAACGCTGTCGTTACACTAGGGCCCTCGTGTTTGTCAGGGCATGTATGAAAATCGTAGCGATCGGCGCCGGCGCCTGGGGCAAGAACATCATCAACAATCTCGAGGCGCTGGGCGTGTTGTCGGGTATCGTCGAGGGCAATAACCGGCGCCTCAATGCCTATGCCGCGGCGCATCCCGAACTTGCCCTGTATGCCGACTGGCAGGCGGCGCTGGCCTCGGACTGCGATGCGGTGGCGATCGCCACGCCCACGCCGACGCATCACGAGATCGCGCTCGCCGCGGTCCGGGCCGGCAAGGATGTGTTCGTCGAAAAGCCGATGACCCATAGCTCGGACGATGCGCGCGAAGTGGCCCAGGCGGCCGAGGCCGGCGGGCGCATCCTCATGGTCGGCCACCTGTTGATGTACCAGCCGGCCATTGCCTGGATCAAGGCGTACGTCGAGGCCGGCGAGCTGGGCGAGCTGTTCTCGATCCGGCACGAGCGGCTCAATCTCGGGCGTGCCCGCAGCGCGGAGAACGTGATCTGGGATATCGGCGTGCACGATATGGCGATCATGCTCTATCTCACCGGCGAGGCGCCCGAGCGCGTGCGCGGCACTGGCCATCGCATGCTCGGGCTGGCGGTCGAGGACGAGGTCCATGTGCACCTGGAATTCCCCAGTGGCATGCGCGGCAATATCCATACCTCCTGGCTGTGGCCCGAGACCACGCGGCGCACCCTGCTGCGCGGCTCACGCGGCATGCTCGTCTACGACGAAGTGGCCCAGACCGTGACGCATCACCGCAAGTGGATCGACGCCGATCTGCAGAACCACGACGAAGGCAGCGAAGTCGTGCACCGCGGCGACGCACAGCCGTTGCGGCTGGAACTGGCGCACTTCCTGGATTGCGTTAAAACGCGCCAGCGTCCGCGTTCGGACGGCGCGAGCGCGGTCACGGTGATCGAAACACTGGAGCGCATCAACGCGGCCGTCGCCCAATCGAGCCGTTACTGAGAGCCTGTTGGAATAGGCGCTTAAACGATATCGAAAGTACCCACGACCGGCACGTGATCCGACGGGCGCTTGCGCCCACGTTCGCCGACGTGGGCGCGGCAATCGGTACAGGCTTGCGCCAACGCCGGCGAAGCCAGAATGTGATCGATACGCAGCCCCGCGTTGCGGGCCCAGCCGCCGTTGCGATAATCCCACCAGGTAAAGCGATGCCGGCCTTCCTTGTCGGCTTCGAAGGCCGTCCAGCAATCAGTGAGCCCGGTGTCGAGCAAGGCCTGCAACGCCGCACGCTCGGGCGGTGAGCACAGGATACGGCCTTCCCACTTGTCGGCGTCGTAGGTGTCCTCGGGGCGGGGCGCGACGTTGAAGTCGCCGGTGAGCACGAGTTGGTCGTGGCTTTCGAGTTCGCGCGCGAGCCACAGGCGCAGGGCTTCGAACCAGGCCAGCTTGTAGTCATAGCTCGGGTTGTCCAGATCCTTGCCGTTCGGGCAGTACACCCCGATCACGCGCACGCCGTCCACGGTGCCCGCGATCACGCGCTTGTGGTCATCCTCGAAGTCCGGCAAAGCCGTGATGACGTCGGTGGCCGGGGTTTTCGACAGCAGGGCCACGCCGTTGTAGGTCTTCTGGCCCGAGAAGACACTGTGATAGCCGGCTTCGGTGAGTGCCTCGACCGGAAACTTGTCGTCGGTGAGCTTGGTTTCCTGCAGGGCGAGCGCATCGACCGGATTTTTCTCCAGCCAGGCGGTAACATGCGGCAGGCGCACGTTGAGCGAGTTCACGTTCCAGGTCGCGATTTGCATGGGCGTCCGTGTCGGCAGCAGTGAATGGCGGTGAATGGAGGCGGCGGGTGTAGCATCGAAACTCTCGAACGCGACGAGCGAGCGCCATGTCCCGTGTATTCGACAAGCTGATCCACAGACCGACCGTTGTCGCCATTGTAATGGCCGCGGGCCTGGCTGGCTGCGCCGCCGGCCCGCCGCAGCGGTTCAGGGTGGACAACAGCCATTTCACCCCCTGTGCCCCCGCGCCGCATTGCGTATCGTCCCAGGCCGCGCCGGATGATTCGCACTACGTCATGCCGCTCGTCTACAAGGGGTCGGCCGGGCGGGCAAGGCAGGCCCTGCTCGCGGTGCTTGCCAGCCAGGGCAACGCCAGAATCGTCGCGGCCGAGGGTCGTTTCATTCATGCGACCTTCACCACCACGCTCGGCTTTGTGGACGATGTCACGTTCATCATCCAGCCCGCCGAATCGATCATCGACGTCAAATCATCCTCGCGCATCGGCTACTACGATTTCGGGGTGAACCGCGATCGGGTGGCACGGATCCGCAAGGCATTCGAGCCGCGTGTCGGTGCGGTGATGTGAAAGCGGGCGCCATCCGGCCTGGCACCCGCGTGCTTGCGATCAGGCCGCTTTCGGCCCGCCCAGCCCGCTGTGGCGCAGCAGCGCGTCGATCGAGGGCTCCCGGCCGCGAAAGGCGACGAAGCTGTCCATGGCATCGCGGGTGGCGCCGCGTTCCAGCACTTCGGTGAGAAAACGGCGCCCGGTTTCAGTATCGAACAGGTCGGTTTCCTCGAACGCCGAGAAGGCGTCGGCCGATAGCACTTCGGCCCATTTGTAGCTGTAGTAACCGGCCGCGTAGCCGCCCGCGAAGATGTGCATGAAGCTGTGCGGGAAGCGATTGAACTCGGGCGCGGGCAGCAGGGATACCTCGGCGCGCACCTGGTTGAGCGTGTCCATCACGGCGGCACCCTGCTCGGGGTCGAAGTCGCGATGCAGGCGCAGGTCGAACAGCGAGATCTCTACCTGGCGCAGCATCTGCCAGCCGGCCATGTGGTTGCGGGCCGCTGCGAGCTTGTCGAACAGCGCCTGCGGGACGGGCTCGCCGGTCTCGTAGTGAGCCGCGAACAGGTCGAGTGATTCGCGGTACCAGCACCAGTTCTCCATGAACTGGCTGGGCAGTTCGACCGCGTCCCATTCCACGCCGGAGATGCCGGCCAGCGACGGCCGCGCCACGCGCGTGAGCATGTGGTGGAGGCCGTGGCCGAACTCGTGGAACAGGGTGGTGACTTCGTCGTGGGTGAGCAGCGCCGGCTTGCCGCCGACCGGCGGCGAGAAGTTGCAGGTGAGAAACGCCAGCGGTTTCTGCACGCCGCCGTCGTCCATGACGCGCCGGTTCTGGAATGGATGCATCCAGGCGCCGCCGCGCTTGCCTTCGCGGGCATACGGGTCGAGATAGAACACCCCCCGCGAGGTGCCGTCGGCATCGGTGATCTCGTAGACGGTCACGTCGGGGTGATAGACGGGCACGTCGTCACGGGCGTGGATATTCACGTCGTACAGGCGCTGGGTGACCTTGAACAGGCCGTCGATCACGGCCGGGGCGGGGAAGTAGGGCCGTAGGTCCTCGTCGGAGAAGTCGTAGCGGGCCTCCTTGAGTTTTTCGGCATAGTAGGCAATGTCCCAGGCGGCCAGTTCGTCGATGCCGTCCTCGGCGGCCAGGCCCCGCAGCGCGGCCAGTTCCTCGCGGGCGGGCGCGAAGCTGCGCTCGGCCAGATCGAGCAGGAAGGCTTCGATCTGGGCCGGCGATTCGGCCATCTTGCGGGCCAGTGAGCGCTCGGCGTAGTTGTCGAATCCGAGCAGGCCGGCGGCTTCGTGCCGTAGCGCGAGGATCTCGTCCATGACCGGCGAGTTGTCGTATTCGCCGGCATGCGGGCCGGCATCGGAAGCGCGGGTGGCGAAGGCTTCGTACACGGCATGCCGCAGCGCCCGATCCTCGGCATAGGTGAGCACGGCGAGGAAGCTGGGCGCGTCGAGGGTGATCAGCCAGCCGTCCATGTCCTTGTGGGCCGCGTTCTGTGCCAGCAGATCGAGCGCGGATTGGGGCAGGCCCTCCAGCGCGGCATGGTCGGTGATGTGCCGCTGCCAGATCTGGGTGGCATCCAGCACATTCTGTTCAAAGGTGGTGGAGAGCGCCGACAGGCGCTGCGCGATCTCCTTGTAGCGCGCCTTGGCGTCTTCGGACAGGGCCACGCCGGCCAGTTCGAAGTCGCGCAGGCGATCGGTGATTACGCGCTGCCGGGTCGCATCCAGCCTGGCGAACTCGTCGCCATCGCGAAGCGCCTTGATAGCTTCATAAAGCGCCGTGTTCTGGCCCACCTCCGAGGAGAAGGCGGTCAGTTTGGGCAAACAGGTCTGGTAGGCCTCGCGCCATTCCGGCGAGTCCATCACCGCGTGCATGTGTGCGACCGGGGAGAAGGCGCGTTCGAGGCGGTCTTCGGCGTCCTCGACCGGAGCGATGAGGCCGGCCCAGCCGCTGGCCGTGGCATCGGTCGTGCAGCGCTCGATCGCCGCCTGCGCCTCGGCGATCAGGGTATCGATCGCCGGCTCCGCATGTTCGGGCGACAGCTGTTCGAAGTCCGGCAGTTCGCCGGTTGCCAGCATATCGAGGAGCGGATTGTCGGCGGCTTCAGTCACTGCACTCATTTATCGCCTCGCGGGCCATTGTCGGTAATTGCATGATGATGCGGTGCAACCCGCTGCAATCAAGGGCGCGGTCGCGGCTGGCCGGGGCTGCGGCGGCGTGCCTACAATGCGGATATTCGATTGATTGATGGACCAAGGATCATGTCCGAGGCTTGTGACCTGCTCGTTATCGGCGGTGGCTCCGGTGGTATTGCCACCGCGCGTCGCGCCGCTGCCCACGGTGCGAAAGTCGTGCTCGTCGAGCGTGGGCGTCTGGGTGGCACCTGTGTGAACGTCGGCTGCGTGCCCAAGAAAGTGATGTGGCATGCCGCTGAATTCGCCATCCACGCGGCCCATGCCCACGACTACGGCTTCAACGCGGTGCCGCCCGATCACGACTGGTCGACGCTGGTGGCCAACCGCGAAACCTACATCAAACGCCTGAACGGCATCTACGACCGCAATCTCGACAAGAGCGGCGTGGAATACGTCGCGGGCGAGGCCCACTTCGTCGATACCCGGACGGTCGAGGTCGATGGTCGGCGGATCAGTGCGACGCATGTGCTGATCGCTACCGGCGGCAAGCCGCGCTGGCCCGAGATTCCGGGCGCCGCGCTCGGCACCGATTCGGACGGGTTTTTCACCTGGACGCAGCGCCCCGAGCGGGTAGCCATTGTCGGCAGCGGTTATATCGCCTGCGAACTGGCCGGCGTGCTGAACGCGCTCGGCAGCCGGGTCACGCTGCTGCTGCGCAAGGATCACGTGCTGGCGGGTTTCGACGCCATGCTCGGCGAGACGCTGATCGAGCGCATGCGCGCCGCCGGTATCGCGATCCACATGAAGCGCCCGGTAGCCGAGCTCGCCGAAGGCGACGGCGGTATCGTCGCGCGTTTCGAGGATGGCAGCACGATCGGCGGCTTCGACGAGCTGATCTGGGCCATCGGGCGCATACCCAACACCGAAGGCCTCGGGTTGGAAAACACCGGGCTGGAACTCCACGCCGACGGCACGGTGCCGGTCGACGAATGGCAGGACACGCCGGTCGAAGGCATACATGCCCTGGGCGACGTGACCGGCGCCGTCGAACTCACGCCGGTGGCCATCGCGGCCGGGCGGCGCCTCGCCGATCGTCTGTTCGGCGGCATGCCGGAGCGGCGGCTGAACTATCACAACATTCCGAGCGTGGTGTTCACCCATCCGCCGATCGGCACCGTCGGCCTGTCGGAAGCCGAGGCGCGCGCGGCCTATGGCGACGGCGCGGTGAAGATCTATACCAGTCACTACGTGGCGCTGTACCACGGCGTGCTCGATGAGAAGACACCGTCCGACATGAAGCTGGTCTGCGTGGGCGAAGACGAAAAAGTCGTGGGGGCGCATGTCATCGGTGACGGCGCCGACGAAATGACCCAGGGCTTTGCCGTGGCCGTGAAGATGGGCGCCACCAAGCGCGATTTCGACGACACCGTCGCCATTCATCCGACCAGTGCGGAAGAATTCGTGACCATGACGTGAGTCGGCCCGGCGCTGCCCTGTTCGGGCGCCTGGCGGCCATGGGCCTGCTGACCGGGCTGCGCGCCGCCTGTTCCGGCCAGTTCTGGATCAATGCCCTGGTACCGCGCTGGGGCTACGCCCGGCATTCGAACATCGCCTATGGCGATCAGCCGCGCCAGAAGCTCGATGTCTACGCACCGCGCAGGCCCGCCGCCGGCCGCCCGGTGGTGGTGTTTTTTTACGGAGGCAGCTGGCAGACCGGCAACAAGAACGGCTACCGCTTTGTCGGCGAGGCGTTGGCCTCGCGGGGCATTACGGCTGTCCTGCCCGATTACCGGTTGTACCCGAACGTCAGATTTCCGGCCTTCATCGATGACGGCGCCGCCGCCGTGGCCTGGACGAAACGGCACATCGGCGCCTACGGCGGCAACGCCTGCCATCTGTTCGTGGCCGGCCATTCGGCCGGCGCGCAGATCGCGGCGATGCTGGCCACGAATGCACGATACCTGGCCGATGCCGGTGCTTCGATCCACGATCTATCGGGCTTCATCGGCCTGTCCGGGCCGTACGATTTTCTGCCCATCACCGACCCCGTTCTGCAGAAGATATTCGCGCCGAAACTTAATGGGCCGAATACGCAGCCGATCCATTTCGTCAATGGCGACGAGCCGCCGATGCTGTTGCTGCACGGCGGGGCGGATACCACGGTGTTGCCGAAAAACACGACGAATATGGCCGCCCGGGTCAGGCAGGCGTGCGGATCGGCCGAAGTGAAAATTTATCCGGGTGTGAATCACGTGATGTTGATCGCGCCCCTGGCATGGGTGCTTCGCTTGGCCGGCGACGAGCTCGATCGCATCGCGGATTTCGTCAATCTTCATATCGCAGAAAGGCCCTGTTCAGCTTGACTGGGTAAAATCCCGCGCTCGAGAACAGCCGAGGGGCCGGATATGCGCCGAAAGGTATGCGCCGTTGCCTGTGCGGGCTTGCTGCTGCTGACGAGTTGTGGTGCGGCCAGTGCAGAATCCGTTGAGTGGAAAACGTTGAGCGTGGCGGCATCGGCCTACAACTCGGTGCCCGCCCAGACCACCCGGCACGACCCGTCGGTGGCGGCGTGGGGCGATGTGCTCAAGCCGGGAATGCACGCGATCGCGGTCTCGCGCGATCTGATCAAAAAGGGTCTCACCCACGGCACCAAGGTGAAAATCCAGGGGTTGCCCGGGGTGTATGTCGTGCGCGACAAGATGGCCGCGCGCTGGACCAACAAGATCGATATCTATATGGGTCACGATGTCGCTAAAGCCCGCGACTGGGGCATTCAGCACGATATTCACATTCTCTACGCCGACAACGGCAACAGCTGACCCGGCCCTCGCGCGATATTTGCGGCCGGGCCCCGGCCCGCTTGTGTCGGCGTCGCGGGCGCCGGCATGGGCGCGGCATTACCCGTGATGCTGCCAGTTAAGTTAATCTGCCCTCTCCGACGACAAGACAATCCAAGGAGAGGTCATGGCCGGCCAGCTGGTACTCCTGCGCCACGGACAGAGTCAGTGGAATCTGGAAAATCGCTTCACCGGATGGGTCGATGTCGACCTGACCGAGACGGGGCGCGACGAGGCAAAGCGGGCAGGCAGGCTGCTGGCGGACGAGAACATCCGCTTCGATATCGCCTTCACCTCCGTGCTGACCCGTGCGATCAAGACGTTATGGATCGCGCTCAGCGAAATGGAGCAGCCCTGGGTGGATGTCGAGCGCCACTGGCGGCTCAACGAGCGCCATTATGGCGGCCTGCAGGGGCTGGACAAATCGGAGACGGCCGAAAAGCACGGCGACGATCAGGTGCACATCTGGCGCCGCAGCTACGACACGCCGCCGCCCGAAATGGGCGTCGACGACCCGGGACACCCGCGCAACGATCCGCGCTATGCCAGGCTCGACGCCCGCGTGCTGCCGGGTACCGAATCCCTCAAGCTGACGCTCGAGCGCGTGCTGCCGTACTGGCACGATGCCATTGCGCCCCGTCTGAAAGCCGGCGACGACGTGCTGGTCGCCGCCCACGGCAACAGCCTGCGGGCGCTGGTGAAGTATCTCGACGGCATTGCCGACGATGAAATCACCGGTCTGAATATCCCCACCGGCATCCCGTTGCGCTACCAGCTCGACGACGAGCTGAACGTCATTGAATCGGGCTATCTCGGCGATGCCGACGCGGCCGAGAAAGCCGCCAAGGCCGTGGCCGATCAGGCCAAGGGCAAGTAGCCCCGGATCGTGTGAGAAGACGTAAACCGTCCGCAAATGAACGCGAATTAATGCAAATAAACGACAGCTAGAACGCGGACCAATAGCCACGCCATGGCCCGCCGGGATCACTGGTTTTGCTGGCTGTGTTATTTGCGTTCGCCGCTAGTTGCGGCGATTGCGTGAATTGGCGGACTGTTGTTTCCAGGCTACGGTGTGCCCAGCCGAGTCGAGCTCAGGCCTCGCGCAGGCCCGAGAGCAGTCGATCGGCGGCATCATCCAGCAAGCCCTGTGCGATCAGCCAGGCTCGCGCATCCTCGGCGTCGTCGGCAAACCAGGCGGCCGCGCTGCCGAGGCGGAAGGTATAGCCCCAGGCGTCCATGTCGGCGCACATCGTGGCCCGGTCCATGCCATCGATACGGTCGCAGATCATGATCTGCCAGTAGCACACGGCGTTTTCTTCGTCGTAGTCGCCGCCGGCATCAGTATCCAGTAAGGCCCGGCGTGCCGGGTCCATGCAGACGTAGTGACCGGCCTCGTGCAACGCGGAATGCAACGGGGTGTCGGGGCGCACCAGCAGCGTATCGCCCTGCAACCCGGCTTCGGCCTCGCCCCAGAAGCTGCCGGGGATCGGGGCGTCGAGCGGGACCTCGGTGACGCTGAGCTGAAAGTCGGCCAACAGCTGGCGCAGCGTCTCGGTCCCGATCCCGTCGACACGGGTGATATGGGCGGTCGGCGCCGGGCGTTCGCGTACAGTCTCGGGATTGTTCACGGCACGAGTCGCAAATGAAAGGGGCGCGCCGATGCTATCTCATCGGCTCATTGCTTGCGTTGGCGTTGGTTGTCGCAGGGTGCGCGTTGCATTCGGGGCGCACGGATCGGGCGGCCGCGCGGCATCTGGTGTCGGTGTATCAGGTCTCGGGACTGCTGGCCCAGGCCGCGCCCGCGGTGTCGGGGTCGCTCAATCGCAATCTGCCGCAGTCGGTTGCGCTGGGCCGGCGCCAGCAAGTGGATCGTCGGGTGAATCGGGCCTTTGCACCCTCGCCTTTGGTCGAACAGACCATCCGCCGCCTGGCGAAGTCGGCACGCGACCAGGGCCGGACTCGCGATCTCGCGCGGGCGGCCGAATGGCTGGACAAGCCGCTGGCGCGAAAGATGATCGCGCTCCGGCGCAAGGTGGGCCAGCCGGGATTCGCCCGCGGTTTCAAGCAATTCACGGACAAGCCGGCCGGTCATCAGCGAAAGCGGCGGTTGCGCCTCGTTGACCAACTCGCCGGCGACATGCGGCTGGCGGATCTGCAGACGCGCTTTAACGTGACCCTGCTGGGCGCCATGATCCGGGCGCGCAATCTCGCACTCGGCCCGTCCGGGCGGGTCGACGAAACACAAATTCAGCGTATCCTGTCGGATACGAGGAAAGGGCTCCGCCGCAAGTTGGAGCAGCGGCTGCCGCTGATGCTGCTCTATGTCTATCGCGATGTGGGCACCGATACGCTCGAGCGCTACGCCGCTCTCCAGCACCGACCCGCCATGGTCTGGGTCAACGCGACGCTCGTGCAGTGCATCGGAAAGACGCTCGAAGCGGCGGGCCGGAGTATTCCGGAGGCTTCAAAGACAAAGGATCAATAAGTGCCGATAATCACAGACGACGTCAGCATCCGAGAAATTCTGGCCCAGGCTCGTCGTATCGCCGTCGTCGGACTCTCGCCCGATCCGAGCCGTCCGTCGTACGCCGTGGCCAAGGGCATGATGGAAGCCGGTTACGAGATCATCCCGGTCAATCCGAACGCCGACCGCATTCTCGGGCTGAAGGCGTTTACCGATCTCAAATACGTTACCGATACCATCAATATGGTCACGGTGTTTCGCGATCCGCGGCATGTGCCGTCGATCGTGGAGTTGTGCATCGAGAAAGGCGTACGCAACCTGTGGCTACAGGAAGGCGTGGTGCATCACGAAGCAGCGCGCGAAGCGGCTGCACACGGCATCCACGTGATCATGGACCGGTGCATGTACAAGGAATTCAACCGGCTGCTCGGCTAGGGCCTGTTGCCGCTTCACGCAACGCCGCGTTGCGGCTCTGCCCCGTATTTCCTGATACGGTCCTCGAAGGCGCCTTGCCTGCCCGGCAATTACGCGCCATCCAGGCCCTCGCTTGCAACGAGGGCGCGGCATGGATGGGTGAGGGCATGATGGTTGGCCGCCGGCGTTGTTCGCCTGGCCCCGCGGCTTGTTGCACGAATCTTGCGTCGTGGATGCCTCGGCGGTGCGGCGGGCTGAGCCCGGCTGCGACTGTTGTCGCCTTGTCGGCGTTCAGCGAGCCGACCACTATGGTGTGGATAGTCCGAATTCGAAATCCCAGGAGATGCGCAATATGGCGAATCTGAGCCCGGTAGTCATGATCATCATTCTCGCCGTCTGCGTGGTCATCGCGCTGGTCATCGGCTATCTCGTCGGCAGCCGTGCCGGCAGCGACTACAACGAGGCCGCGGACAGGGAAAAGCAGAAGCACGATGATCTAAGGGCCGATGTGCGCGAGCATTTCCAGCAGACCTCGGCGATCATGTCGCGCATGGTCGACGACTACCGCGACATGTATCAACACATGTCGGAGGGCGCGCAGAAACTGGCGGACCTGAGCGACGAGAAGATGGTCGCACCGCCGCCTTCGCCGGAGAAGATCACCCAGAGCAGCGCGAGTGAAAAGAGCGCCGCCGCGCGTGGCGGCGACAAGGGCGACAAGCCGGCGGCCGGTGCCAACGATTCGAACACGGCGGGCAAGACGGCTGCGGCGGCGAGCAAACCCGCCGCTACATCGCCGTCCCAGTCGGGCGGTGCGGGGGGCCATGCCACGAAAAAGCCCAACGGCGCGAGCGCTGCCGCTGGCGGGGAACAGAAGCCGGCCGCCAACGCGGCCGATAGCAAGACCTCGACCGGCTCGACCGGCGGGGCCGGTGCTCGATCCGCGCCGGCCAACGGAGGAGGGCAGGCCGCCTCGTCCGCCGAGCCCAGGTCGGACCAGGCCCGGCATGTGCCCATCGGCAGCGCGAACAAGGGCAAATAGCCGGCCTCGAAACGGCCGGGCGGTTGCGCGAGCCCGGCCGGGTCAGGCGTCGCGATGGCGCATTCGATCGCTATCGGACACCATCGGGTCGCCTCAGGACGAGAGCCGATGAGCCGCCGAACGCTGGATCGTTTCCACCATGGAATACAGGCCGTTGCGGCGATTCATGGTGATGTGCTGCTCAAGGTTGAGATCGGCGAAGATCTGGTTGATATCGGTTTCGGCGATCTCGCGCGGCGTCTTGTCGGAATAGATCATCAACAGCACGCCGATCAGGCCGCGTACGATATGGGCGTCCGAGTCACCGCGGAAATGCAGTTTGTCGTCATCGGCGTCGTCGGCCACCAGCCAGACCTGGCTCATGCAGCCACGCACCCGGGTCGCTTCGTTGCGTTCGGCGTCCTCGAGCGGCTCGAGCTTGCGCCCCAGGTCGATGATGTAGCGGTAACGCTCTTCCCAGTCCGGCAGCATCTCGAAAGTGGTCTTGAGCTGTTCGACGCGGTCATCCATGGCGTAATGTCGTTGACGAGAACTATCGCTACAAGGTTGGGCCGGAAAACCGGTCAGTCAAGCTTGAACCATGCATCTACGCCGCATTGCTAGACAATCGAAGGCCATGATCGGCCGGCTGGTGGTAGCGCTGTTGCGGGCGCCGATCCTGTTCTATCGCTATGCGATTTCGCCGTTGCTTGGCCCGCGCTGCCGGTTTGCGCCGACCTGCTCGGAATACGCGCTGACCGCGCTGCCGCGCCACGGCCCGATTCGCGGCAGTTGGCTGGCGATCCGCCGAGTCACGCGTTGTCATCCGCTCAACGAAGGCGGCTTCGATCCGGTTCCGCCGCGCGCCGGGCACGCGGGCCACGAGCATCACCACGGCGACGGTTGAGGCCCGGCAAGACGTCCGGCGATGCATGCGCGAGCGGCAGGGTTTATAGTGTCGCGCTCTGTAGGTTTTGGCGAGCGATGTTGGCCGGCACGGCCAGCGGCGCGTCCGATTTGAAATCAAGCGGTCGGGCCTTCGTGCGCCGCGCCCGTCTTTGTTCTCGTTTTCTACCAGTACGTTGAGCCATGAGCGGTTTTTCCGAGCACAAACCCCTGAACCTGCCGGCGGTCGAGACCGAGATCCGGCGCTGGTGGGAGGACGCCGGCGTATTCGAGGCCAGCACGGCCGCGCGCGCTAACGGCCCGACCTTCACTTTCTACGAAGGCCCGCCCACGGCCAACGGCCGGCCGGGTATTCACCACGTGCTCGGGCGCACCATCAAGGATGCGTTCTGCCGCTACAAGACCATGCGCGGCTATCGCGTGGATCGAAAGGCCGGCTGGGATACGCACGGCCTGCCGGTGGAGATCGAGGTCGAGAAGGAACTGGGGCTGTCCTCGCGCGAGGACATCGAGGCCTACGGCATCGACAAGTACAACGCCGCCTGTCGCGAGTCGGTGCTGCGCTACAAGAATCAGTGGGACGAACTCACCCGTCGGATCGGCTACTGGGTCGATCTCGATGCGCCGTATGTCACCTTCTCCAACGAATACATCGAATCGGTCTGGTGGCTGCTCAAGCAGTTGCACGATAAAGGCCTGCTCTACAAGGGCCACAAGATTCACTGGTACTCGCCGGGCTCGGGGACGGTGCTGTCCTCGCATGAGGTCAGCCTCGGCTACAAGGAAGTGCAGGATCCGTCGATCACGGTGAAGTTCTTCCTCGAGGACGAGCCGGATGTCGCGATCCTGGCCTGGACCACCACGCCCTGGACCATGCCGTCCAATGTGGCACTGGCTGTCGGCCCCGACATCGAGTACGCCAGGGCACGCGCCGAGGACGGCTCGGTCTATATCCTGGCGAAGGCGTGCGTGGCCGCGACGCTCGGCGAGAACGCCGAGATCCTCGAGACGTTTGGCGCCGAGGCGCTGATCGGCCGCCGTTACACCCCGCCCTACGATTGTTTCGCCGACCATCCCGAGGCGCACAACGCCTGGCGCGTGATCGCGGCCGACTTCATCACCACCGACGACGGCACCGGCATCGCGCACGAGGCGCCGGCCTTTGGTGCGGACGACTTCACCGTCACCGCGGCCGCGGGCATGCCGGTGTTCAACCCGATCGAGCGCGACGGGCGTTTCCGCGAGGATTTCCCGCTGGTTGGCGGGCTGTGGTTCAAGGACGCCGACAAACCGATCGCACGCGATCTCAAGCAGCGCGGCCTGCTTTTCAGTCAACAGGTCACGGTCCACAACTACCCGCACGACTGGCGCAAGGGCACGCCCTTGATGAACTACCCGGTCGAGTCCTGGTTCGTGGCGACCCAGAAACACAAGGACAAGCTGGTCGAGTACAACAACCGGATCCACTGGCACCCGCCCCATGTCGGCACCGGCCGCTTCGGCGACTGGCTGGCCAACAACGTGGACTGGGCGCTGTCCCGGCATCGTTACTGGGGCACGCCGCTGCCGATCTGGGTGAACGACAACAACCCGGACGATATCGTCGTGATCGGCTCGATAACCGAGCTGCGGAAATATGCGGGCGATCAGGTTGCCGACGACGACAGCCTCGATCTGCACAAGCCGCAAGTCGATCAAATCACCTGGACCGCCGCCGATGGCGGCACCATGCGGCGCGTGCCCGAAATCATCGACGTCTGGTTCGATTCGGGCGCCATGCCGTTCGCGCAGTGGCACTACCCGTTCGAAAACAAGGAAATCTTCGAGGCGAACTTCCCGGCCGACTTCATCTGCGAGGGCGTGGACCAGACCCGCGGCTGGTTCTACTCGTTGCATGCCATCGGCACGCTGATCCAGGACTCGCCGGCCTACAAGAACGTCATCGTCAACGGCCTGCTGCTGGACGCCAACGGCGAGAAGATGTCCAAGTCCAAGGGCAACACGGTCGATCCGTTCGAGGCCCTGGATACGCACGGCGCCGACGTCATCCGCTGGTACATGCTGTCCAACAGCCCGCCCTGGGACAACACCAAGTACGCCGACCGCGGCCTGCGCGAGACGCGCACCAAGGTGTTCGGCACGCTGGAGAATGTCTACTCGTTCTTTGCCACCTACGCCAACATCGACGGCTTCACGGCCGATACGCCGGCGCCGGCCGTGGCGGAGCGTCCCGAACTGGATCGCTGGATCCTGTCGCGACTGCAGTCCACCGCCGCGGAGGCCGCGGCCGCGCTCGACGACTACAACCCGACGCGGGCCGCGCGTGCGGTAGAGCGTTTCATCGATGCGCTGTCGAACTGGTACATCCGCCGCTCCCGGGCCCGTTTCTGGGCCGGCGCACGTGCCGATGCGAACGACAACGCCAGCGACGCCGCGGTGGCCGACAAGCGCGCCGCCTACCACACCACGCTGACCTGTCTGCGTGATACGGCCGCGATGATGGCGCCGATCGCGCCGTTCTTCGCCGACTGGCTGTACAGCCAGCTGGCCGCGCAGGAAGACGCGCGGGCCTCGGTGCATCTGGCCGATTTCCCGACGCCCGATCTGGCCGCGACCGACACCGATCTCGAACGACGCATGGCGCTGGCGCGAGCGATCGTGGCCAATACGCTGGCCCTGCGCAACGAGGCCGGGCTGAACGTGCGCCAGCCGGTGGCGCGGATTCTCGTGGTCGAGGAGCCGGGCGTGGCACGGGCCGACGTGGAAGCCGTGGCCGCCATCGTGCGCGACGAGGTCAACGTCGATGCCATCGAATATGTCGCCGGCGAAGGCGACCTGGTCAAGCGCCAGGCCAAGCCCAACTTCAAGCAGCTCGGCAAGCGCCTGGGCAAGAAGATGAAGGCGGTGGCCGCTGCCGTGGCCGAGCTGGACGACGACGCGATCGCGGCCTATCTGCGCGACAACGCACTGACCGTGACCGCCGACGGCGAGGCTGTGGCGCTGGGCGAGGGCGATCTGCTGGTTTCCGCCGAAGGCGTCGAAGGCTGGCTGGTCGGTCGCGAGGATGGCGTTACCGTGGCACTTGATAGTACACTTACCGATTCGCTGATCCAGCGTGGGCTGGCGCGCGAAGTCGTGAACCGTATTCAGCGGCTGCGCAAGCAGGCGGAATTTCACGTCGCCGATCGCATCCGGGTGGAATACCGCGCCGGAAACGATACGTTGGCGGCGGCGATCGCCGCGCACGGCGACTGGATCGCGCGCGAGACGCTGGCGCGCACGATGGCGACGGCCGAGACGCCGGCCGGCGATGTCCGGGCCGATTTCGAGGTCGGCGACAGCAAGCTGGCAATGGCGTTGACGCGCGAGCGCTAACGACGAGATACACGAACAACTTCCACCAATCGCAAACGCGACGGTCTAGAGATCATGAAACAGGATATCCATCCCCAGTACCGCCCGGTCGTCTTCAAGGACATGGGTAGCGAGTTCGCCTTTCTGACGCGTTCGACCATCGACTCGAACGAAACCATCGAATGGGAAGACGGCAACACCTACCCGCTGATCAAGCTGGAAGTCACCAGCGATACGCACCCGTTCTACACCGGCAAGCAGAACATTATGGACACCACCGGTAAGGTTGAGCGCTTCAACCGTCGGTTCGGCATGATGAAGAAAAAAGCCTAAACCGGCTTTTTTCTCGTGTCGGTGGGTGCCGGCACGCGGATCGTTTCGTGTTCGAGGCATCGGCCGCATCAGCGGCCGATGCCTTCGTGTGTCCGGCGTTCGCGTCTGGCGATATGTCCCGGCACGTTACGCCGTATGCGACGGCCCAGCACGAGCGGCGTCCAGAAAACCGGCGATTGGCGGCTCCTCGCGGCTGGCGCGCCGTACGCCCAGATGGATCTGCTTGGCGATCCCGGCCCGCCCGAGCCGTACCGGCGTGATGGCGAGTTCGGCCGCGTATTCATCGACCAGCCAGCGCGGCAGGGCTGACACGCCGCGCCCGGCGGCCACCAGTTGCAGCATGATGTCGGTGGATTCGAGCGTTTTGTGGCGTCGCGGTGTGACATGCGCCGGCCCGAGCAGCCCGGTGAAGATATCCAGCCGGGCCGGGTCCACCGGATAAGACAACAGGACTTCGTCGGCCAGCGCCTCGGCCGTCACATACTCGCGCCCGGCCAAGCGGTGGCCCGCGGCCACTACCAGGACCTGCTCGTAATCGAATACCGGTTCGAAGATCACCCCGCGCTTGGCCAGCGGATCGGGTGTGACCAGGATATCGATATCGTGGTTGAACAGCGCGGCCATGCCACCGAAGCGAAATGCCTGGATGACGTCGATGTCCACACCCGGCCAGGCCGCCAGATACGGTTCCACGATCTTGAGCAGCCAGCGATAGCAGGGATGGCATTCCATGCCGATGCGCAGCGTGCCGTATTGTCCGGCCGCATAGTCGGCCAGCACGGTATCCAGGCGCTCGAGTTGCGGCAGCAGCCGCTCGGCCGCGGCGAGTAGATAATCGCCGGCCGGTGTCAGGCGGATACGCCGACCTTCCCGGCGCCAGATCGCGGTGCCGGCCTGATCCTCGAGCTTGCGGACGGCGTGGCTCAATGCCGACTGCGTCAGATGCAGCGACTTCGCTGCCGCGGTCAACGAGCCGTCGCGTTCGATCTGACGCAGGATACGCAGATGAATACGTTCGATCATTCGTTGTATGAGCGATATTCATTCATTGATGCAAATATACCAATATTAGTCATGGATAAGTCACTCTAAGCTCGTGATCGATCGCCAGCGGTGCTGGCTCGGATAACGCAGTAGAGGAGCGACGATCCATGACCACATCCCATAATCTCGGCTTTCCCCGTATCGGCGAACGCCGCGAGCTGAAAAAAGCCACCGAAGCCTACTGGGCGGGCGATCTCGATCGTGCCGGTCTGGAGGCGGTGGGTGCCGATATCCGGCGCGCGAACTGGGAAAAACAGCGCGCGGCCGGCATCGACCTGATCCCCTCCAACGATTTCTCCTTCTACGACCAGATCCTGGACATGGCCTGCCTGGTCGGCAATGTGCCGGCGCGCTTCGACTGGGATGGCGCGCATGCCGATCTCGATGTGGCCTTCGCAATGGCTCGTGGCACGGATGACGCCATCGCCTGCGAGATGACCAAGTGGTTCGATACCAATTACCACTACCTGGTGCCCGAGTTCACCCAGGACACGACCTTCGCGCTCGCCGGCGCCAAGGTCTTCGACGAATTTGTCGAGGCGAAGGGGCAGGACATGACCACCAAGCCGGTGCTCATCGGTCCGGCGACTTATCTCACACTCGGCAAGGTGACCGACGGTTCGGACCTGGATAAGTTCGCGCTCGCCGATCAACTGATTCCGGTGTATATCGAGATTCTGGATCGGCTGGCCGCGGCCGGCGCCGAGTGGGTACAGATCGACGAGCCGATCTTTTCGCTCGATCTGAGTGAAGCCCAGCGCGACGTGATTGACAAGACCTATACCGCGCTATCGCGCGTCGGCGATCTCAAGATCATGGTCACGAACTACTTCGGTGAGCTGCGCGACAACATCGATCTGTTCACCAGCCTGCCAGTGGCCGCGCTGCATATCGATGCCGTTCGCGGCGCGGGCGAGATCGAGGCCGTGGCCGGCCGGCTGGGCGGTGACACGGCGCTGTCGGTCGGCGTGGTCGACGGACGCAATATCTGGAAAACCGATCTGACCGCGGCTAAGACAGCGCTGGCACGGGTCCGAGACACGATCGGCGGCGACCGGCTCATGGTGGGCCCGGCCTGCTCGCTACTGCACAGCCCGGTCACTCTGCACCACGAAACCAAGCTTGATTCCCGGCTGGCCGCCTGGCTGGCCTTCGCTGAAGAGAAGCTGGCCGAGATCGTGGCGCTCGCCCGCGCGGCAGACGGCGATATCGACGAAGCCCTGTTCGACGCCAATGCCCGGGCGATGGCGGATCGCCGCGAATCCAAGCTGATCCACGACGACTTCGTCGCCAAGCGCGTAGCCGGTCTCACCGCCGCGGATTATCGGCGCCAGTCGGATTACGCCGAGCGCGCGCGCCAGCAGCGGGCGAAATTGCAGCTGCCGATGTTCCCGACCACCACCATCGGCTCGTTCCCGCAGACGCAGGATGTACGCCGCGCCCGTGCACAGCACAAGAAAGGCGACCTATCGGATGCCGATTACGACGCCTTTTTGAAACAGCAGATCGACGACGCCATCGCCATGCAGGAAGACATGGGCTTCGACATGCTCGTACACGGCGAATTCGAGCGCAACGACATGGTCGAGTATTTCGGCGAGCAACTGGCCGGCTATGCCTTCACCAAACTCGGCTGGGTGCAGAGCTATGGCTCGCGCTATGTGAAGCCGCCGATCATCTACGGCGATGTCTCGCGGCCGAAGCCGATGACGGTCAAATGGTCGAAATACGCCCAATCGCGTACGAAAAAGCCGATGAAAGGCATGCTCACCGGCCCGGTCACCATGGTGCAGTGGGCCTTCGTGCGCGACGACCAGCCCCGGTCCGAAACCGTGAAGCAGGTTGCGCTCGCCATTCGCGACGAGATCGTCGATCTGGAAGCGGCCGGCCTGGCCGCGATCCAGTGCGACGAGGCGGCTTTTCGCGAAGGGCTGCCGCTGCGGCGTGCCGACTGGAATGAATACCTGGACTGGGCCGCGGCCGCCTTCCGGCTGGCAGCGGGCGGCGTGCGCGACGAAACCCAGGTCCACACTCATATGTGCTACTCGGAGTTCAACGACATCATCGAGTCGATCGCCGCCATGGATGCCGACTGCATCTCCATCGAGACCTCGCGCTCCCAGATGGAGCTGCTGGATGCGTTCGTGAAGTTCCAGTATCCGAACGAGATCGGCCCGGGGGTCTACGATATCCACAGCCCGCGTGTGCCGAGCACCGACGAGATGGTCGCCCTGCTCGACAAGGCCGTGGCCGTGTTGCCGCCCGAAAAACTGTGGGTGAACCCGGACTGCGGGCTCAAGACCCGCGGCTGGGCCGAGGTCAAGCCGGCGCTGAAGAACATGGTCGAGGCCGCACAGCGGATGCGTCAGGCACGGGCTGCCTGATCGGCCACGGCCGGCTCAAGCCGCTCCGGTTATTGGGGCGGCTTTTTTATGAGCGAGCGTCTATCAACGGGGCGTTATTCGCCCCGATAGACATGCTTTCGGTGTCCGATCTTGACGACTGTTACGATCAGTACATCGTCGGCGATTTCGTAAAGGATGCGGTAGAAGCCCTGGCGGATTCGATATCGCTCCTGACCCGAAAGCTTCTCGCTCCCCGGTGGGCGTGGATCCCGCTGTAGCGCATCGACGCGTTGGAGAATACGCGCGACATCATCGTTCGGAATGCGGCGCAGATCCTTGGCGACCGAGCGTTTGAAGACAAGCTTATAGCTTGCCATGCACTTTCAGATCGTCCAGCAGTGCCTCATAGCTCAGGGTCGGTTCGGCGACGCGGTCGGTGAAAGCGGCTAAATCTTCCTGATCCTCGGCCAGCGCAGCGCGAACGGCGTCGTTGACAAGATCCGACACGCTGCGATGCGTATGGGCGGCCTTCAGGCGGAGTGCTGCATGTAGCTGTTCGTCGAAATAGATGGTTGAGCGCTTTGAAGTTGTCATGGGAATGCCTCCTGATTGGAGTTTAGCATCACAACGTCATAACGCTATGATGGCGGGTGGCGCACATCCGTCGACGTCTTTTAAGCGCACAGCGCGACGTGCCGGTGATAGGCTCCCTGCGGGGACTATTGAGCATAGTGGCCGGCGGCTGAGGCAGAACGGCCAATCGCGCGGCTTGGCACCAGTCAGAGAGCGATATGAGCGATTCGAAGGGGCGCGCGGCGGCGCGGGCGCAGTTGCTGGATATGCTGCCGGCCGATGGCTCGAGCATCGGCAACCAGGCCATGCAGCAGGCATTGCGCGATGCGGGCCACGAGCTGGGCAACGACGCCTATGCGGAAATCAAGAACGCGCTCGTGGCCGACGGCGTGATCGGGAAGGGGCGCGGCCGCGGTGGGTCGATCTATCGAATCGCTGCCGACCAACCGAGCACCGCCGCGCCGGATTTCGAACTCAAGCCGCAGGCGGCCCCGGCCGAACTCGATTTCCATGCCGATAAGGCGCGTGCCAAGGCTCGGGGTAAAGCAGCCGGCCGGAAGAAAGCCGACCAGAAGAGAGCACACAAGCGCGCGTCGAAAGCCAGTGCAGATCGCCACGAAGTGCTGAGCTATCGCTACGACGACAAGCGCCGCAACAACCCGCACGTCGGCATGGTCGATACCAGCTCGGACGGCGTGGAAGACAGCGCCAACTGGGCCTACGACCCGCATATCGACCCGGCGCTGCAGTTCGACCCGAGCCGCGCCCAGATCGAAAGCCTCATCGACGACGCGCTCGCCTCGGATGACAAAGACGAAATGGCCGCTGCGCTGGAACAACTCAAGCGCATGCAGGCGGCCTACCTCAACTGGGCCGGCAAGGCCGAGCGCACCAGCTTCGAAGTCGATACCGTTTCGCTGCATGTGCACGAACGCATCGATCCGGCCACCATTCTCGCCGGCTTGCAGAAACGGGTGAAAGACAGCAAAGGCAAGGATACGCCGAGCTTTCAGGCCGATTTGTTCCATGCCCCGTTTGAAAACCTGCCGCTGCGCGAAGCCATCGACTTCTACAAGCACGCCCGCGACTGGTCCAACCGCCTGATTGCAGGCGATTCGCTGTTGGTCATGAACTCTCTGCTACAGAAAGAGGGCATGGCCGGGCAGGTGCAAATGATCTATATCGACCCGCCCTACGGCATCAAATACGGCTCCAACTTCCAGCCGTTCACCAACCGCCGGGACGTCAAGGATCGCAAGGATGAAGACCTGACCCAGGAACCGGAGATGATCAAGGCCTTCCGGGATACCTGGGAGCTGGGGATTCATTCGTATCTGACGTATCTGCGGGATCGGCTGCTGCTGGCGCGGGAGTTGTTGAGCGAGTCGGGTAGCGTGTTTGTGCAAATTTCCGATGAGAATTTGCACCACGTTCGCGAGATAATCGATGAAGTGTTCGGTTCAGAAAACTTCGTTAGCGTCGCTGTCGTCAGGAAGACGGGAGGCCAAACCGCTGATCTCCTCGCAAACGTTGCCGACTACTGTGTTTGGTTCGCGAAGAATAAAGGGCAACTCAAGTACCGTCAGATCTACCACGAAAAAGTCATAGGCCAAGGTCATGGCTCCGGCGAGCGATACGATTTGACGGACACCGATGGACGAAATTACCAGCGCACAGCGTTAGTTTCGAATCGTCCACCAGGCTCCTTTCCAGTGCCATTTCAAGGCCAAGAGTGGGGCCCTAGCGGCGGGTACTGGAAAACAGGGGAGTCTGGATTTCGGCGACTCGTAGCCACCGGACGCGTTAGTAGTGGAGACAAGACGCTGCGGTACAAGCGATTCTTGGATGATTTCCCCGCGTATCAAATCTCAAACATTTGGGCAGACGTAGCGGGTACTTCGGATAAGGTGTACGTGGTCCAAACCGCCATGTCCGTGGTGCAACGCTGCCTGCTCATGACCACCGACCCCGGCGATCTGGTGCTGGACCCGACCTGCGGTTCCGGCACTACGGCGGTCGTAGCCGAAAAATGGGGCCGTCGCTGGATCACCTGCGACACCTCCCGCGTCGCAGTCACGCTCGCCAAGCAGCGGTTGATGACCGCGAGCTATGACTACTACGCCCTGAAATATCCGGGCGAAGGCCTGCGCGGCGGCTTCATCTATAAAACCGTGCCGCATATCACGCTGAAGTCGATCGCCAATAACCCGGAAATCGACACGATCTATGAACAACGGCATCCGGCGGTCGCGTCGGCGCTGGAGTCGCTGAACACGGCGTTGCAGGCCGCGCCGCCGGCGCCGTTCAAGATCACCGAAGGCGCCCGCAAGGGCGAGACAATCGATTTCTCGGCCAAGGCGAAACAGCAGACGTTGCCCAGCGAGGAAGTCGTTGCCACCAACGCACTCCTGGAATGGGAAGTGCCGTTTGAAGCGCCGGCGGACTGGCCGCAAGCCGCGCTCGATGCGCTGGATGCGTTTCATGCCGCCCGCCAGGCTATGCAGCAAGCAATGGACGATTCCATCGCCAACCACGCCGGCCAGGAAGTGCTCTACGACCAGCCGGAAATCGATAAATCCAAGCGTCGCATCACCGGCCCATTCACGGTGGAGGCGGTGCCGTTTGCCACGGTGCTGGGGCTGGACGAGGCCGAGCAGCCGCGCGAGGCGGATGTCGCCGTCGCGCGTTCGGGCGAAACGTCGCGCCAGGCGCAGTGGCGGGATGAACTGCTCAAGACCGGCGTGCGTGGCAAGAACAATCAGAAACTGAAACTGATGGATCTGGAGCCGTTGCCCGGCACGCGGTATATCGATGCGGTGGGCACAGTGGCCGACACCGGCGACCGGGTGGCCGTGAGTTTCGGCCCGGAACATGCCGCGCTGGAACAACGCCAGGTCGAGATCGCCATGCGCGAGGCGGGCGAGCTGTTTCCGTTGCCGAAGTTGCTGGTGTTCTGTGCTTTTACCTTCGACCCGGAGGCGGCCAAGGATATCGACACCATCAAGGGCGTTCAGGCGCTGAAAGTGCAGATGAATACCGATCTGCTGACCGAGGATTTGAAGAAGGGGCGCTCCAGCAATGAATCGTTCTGGCTGATGGGCCAGCCGGAGGTGGAGTTGCACACGCGCGACGACGGCCGTTACCAGATCGAGGTCCACGGCTTCGATTATTTCGATACCAAGAGCGGCGAGCTGAAATCCGGCGGCAAGAAGAATATCGCCCTCTGGTCGCTGGATACCGATTACGACAACCGTTCGTTGTTCCCGCGTCAGGTGTTCTTTCCCATGGCCGGCAAGAAAGACGGCTGGTACAAGCTCAAGAAAGATATCCGCGCCGAGCTGAACGACGATCTGCTGGATGCCTTTCACGGCACGCTGTCGCTGCCGTTCGACGCCGGCGAGAACGAGTGCGTGGCGGTGAAGATCGTGGACGACCGCGGGATCGAGTCGTTGAAAGTGATTCCGTTGGGGTGACGGCGCCGTGAACCAGCAGATGAATCTATTCGATACCCTTGGCGAAGAAGGGCGCGATGTTGAGTTCAAGTCGGCGAAGGGCGGTTTGCCGGGCAGTCTTTGGGAAACCTACAGCGCGTTTGCCAACACCGACGGCGGCGTGATCTATCTGGGCGTCAGGGAGCGCGGCGACGAAGTCGAATTACAGGGCGTCGACGATCCGGACAAGATGCTTCGCGATTTCTGGAGCGTTGCCAATGATCGGGGCAAGGTCAGCGTCAACCTTTTGGCCGACCGTGACCTCGAAATTCTCGACTTGGGCGGCCCGCGGCTCATCGCGATTCATGTGCCGCGTGCGTCGCGGGAATTTCGGCCGGTACATGTGGGGCCTGATCCGTATCGCGGAAGTTATCGTCGCAACCACGAAGGTGATTTTCGCTGTTCGCCGCAAGAAGTTCAGCGCATGTTTGCCGACCGGCCCGACCAGGCGCCTGCAGACAGCCGAATTCTGCAGTACTTCAGTCTGGACGATCTGGATACGCAGTCGCTACGGCAATTTCGCAATCGCATGGGGTCGCGCAGCCCCGATCATCCCTGGTTGTTGCTGGACGATACCGAGTATCTGGCTAAGCTGGGCGGTTGGCGCCGCGACCGGCGTGAAGGTATCGAGGGGCTGACGCTGGCTGGGCTGCTTATGTTTGGCAAGCAGGAGGCCATCACCGATAACGAAGCGCTACCCGGATTCCACTTGGATTACCGTGAGCGGTTGGCGGACGACGAGTCGGTTCGCTGGAGTGATCGCCTAACGGTCGACGGCACGTGGGAAGCTAACCTGTTTCAGTTTTATATCCGGGTTGTTCAGAAAATTGGGAATGATTCGGCGCTCAAGGTGCCGTTCGCGCGGGACGCGGAGGGATATCGTAAAGGCCAGAGCGAGGTGCATGAGGCGCTACAGGAGGCGCTGGTCAACGCCCTGATTCACGCAGACCATGGCGGGCAAGGTGGTGTCGTGATCGACCGCCATCGTGATCGATTCGAGTTTTCCAACCCGGGGACGCTGCTGCTCTCGATCGAGCAGTTGTTGGACGGCGGCGTCAGCGAATGTCGCAATAAATCTCTGCAGCAGATGTTCCAGTTATTGGGAGCCGGCGACAAGGCGGGCTCGGGCCTCGACAAGATTCGGGCGAGTTGGCACGCCCAGCATTGGCAGTCTCCCAGCTTGCGGGAAACGTTGCGGCCCGATCGGGTGGTGCTGACCCTGCCGATGGTCAGCATGTTGCCGGAAGGGCTGGTCGAGGCGCTCAAGGCCCGTTTCGGCGTATCGGCGATTAGCCAGCTTAACGAGGACGAGGTGCAGGCGCTTATTACTGCAAACGCGGAAGGCCGCGTGACGAACAGGCGTCTCCAGACGATGTTGACGCGTCACCGGGTCGATATAACGGAAATGTTCCGATCGTTGGTTGAGCGTCGGATGTTGATTCAGCACAGCCACGGCCGCGGAACTTACTACGAGCTTTTCGGTGGGTCGCTCGATGGGCCGGAGCAACGAATTGCCGCAGGGTTAGACACGGCTGATACATCAGAAAACGACGCTAGCTCCATACGTAACGACGCTAGCTCCATACGTAACAACGCTAGCTCCATACGTAACGACGCTAGCTCCATACATAACGATCATTCCGCTGGGCCGGAACATTACGCAGAAAGCCACTTGGAAGACATTGCCAAGCCTGTTCGGCGCAAGCAACGAGCGGCGCGAGAAGTCGTGGAGTCGACGATAGTCGCACTGTGCTCCGTGGACTACCTAAGCCTGCAGCGGCTCGCAGAACTGCTGCAACGTAATCCGATCAGCCTGCGCAATCGCTATATCAATCCGTTAGTGCGGGCGGGTCGTCTGATGTTGCGGTATCCAGACAAGCCCAATCACAGTCAGCAAGCCTATCGAACAACTGATGGGGGCAGTTCATGACCTCCCAGTCTTTGATCATCAACTCGCCTTATGAGATGCCGGCCCAACACTGGTCACAGGATGCCAACGGCAAAATCGCCCAGGTCGCCGAAGGCCGGCGCCCGGCCGCCTACGAGATGTACGACACGCGCAACAACACGCGGCGGGTGGAGTTGCTGGAGACGGTCAATCGTGTTCGCCAACGTGTGGACGAGTGGCGGGCAGCGGGGTGGCCGGGGATCACGATGGTCACGCGCGCCCTGCTGGAGCACTGGGATGCTCGGGGCGAGTGGATTGCCGAAGCCCGCCGCTGGCAAGGCGGGCCGCGCCAGTATCCATTCTATTTCTGCCAGTTGGAAGCGATCGAAACGCTGATCTGGTGGCTGGAAGCGCCGCCCGATTATCGTCAGGGCATCTTCCTGCCCGGCGACGGCGGCGCCTGGGAGCGTATCTGCAGCAAGATGGCAACCGGCTCGGGCAAGACGACAGTCATGGGCCTGATTGCGACCTGGCAGACACTTAACGCCCTGCAATATCCCAAGGACTCGCGTTTTTCCCATGCCATCTTTGTGGTCACGCCGGGTCTGACAGTGAAAAGCCGCTTGCAGGTATTGCTCCCGGGTGATGAGAAGAACGTCTACGACGAGTTTTCCATGTGCCCCACCGAGGCGATGCGCCAGCGGCTCAACCAGATGGAGATCCGGGTCGAGAATTGGCACACGCTGATGCCGCTGAAAGAGCCGGCGCGGTCAGTGGTCAAGAAAGGCAAGGAGAGCGATGAGGCATTCACTCGCCGTGTGCTGGGCCGGCTGGCGGGTTTCAAGGATCTGATCGTATTCAACGACGAGGCGCACCACGCCTATCGGCAACGCGCGGAGGTGAAGGTCGGCCGGAAAGAAGCCGAAGCACTCGGTATCGATCTGGAAGAAGCGACGCGCTGGATCGAGGGGCTGGACCGGATTCACAAGACGCGGCGTATCCGGCGCTGCTTCGATCTATCGGCGACACCGTTCGCGCCGACGGGCAAGACCAACACCGAAGCCGGGCTTTATGAATGGATCATCTCCGATTTCGGCCTGAACGATGCGATCGAAGCGGGGTTGGTGAAGACGCCGCGGGTGGTGATTCGCGACGATGCACTGGCCAACGCGAAAAGCTACGCGAGCAAGCTCTATCATCTGTATCGCGAAGACGAAGTCCGCGACGACTTGAACCGCAAGGCCGATTCGACCGATCCCTTGCCGAAGCTCGTTCAGAACGCTTATGCGCTGTTGGCTTACGACTGGCGCGAAACCCAGAAGGCCTGGCAGGCCGAAGGGCATACGATTCCGCCAGTCATGCTCACGGTTTGCAACCGGACCGAGACGGCCGCGCGCATCGAGCGATTCTTCAACGAAGGCGACTGCATCATCGAAGGTACGCAGGCGCAGGAATACACGCTGCGTGTCGATTCCAAGGTGCTCGAGAAAGCCGAGCGGGGCGAGAAAGTCACGAAGGACAAGGAATACGCAGCCCGGCTGGAGCAGGTCATCAAGGCCGCCGGTTTGCCTGCCGATAAGCAGAACGAACTGTTGGCGCTCAAGCAGGAAGAGCAGTTGCGGGCGTTGGTCGATACCGTCGGCAAGCGTGGGCGGCCGGGCCAACAGCTGCAGAACGTTGTGTCGGTGGCCATGCTGTCGGAAGGTTGGGACGCGGCGAACGTGACGCACATCATGGGGTTGCGCGCGTTCACCAGCCAGTTGTTGTGCGAGCAGGTCATCGGGCGCGGTTTGCGACGCGTGGCGCACGACATGGATGAGCAGGGGTATTTCCTGCCCGAATTCGTCAATGTCTTCGGCGTGCCGTTATCGATCTTCCAGGAGGTGGGCGAGGGCGGCGAGACGCCGCCGGTGCCGAAGGCGAGCGTACGTATCGAAGTCGAGCCCGACCGTAATGGTTATGAAATTCGCTGGCCCAATGTGGTTCGGATTCAATCGGTGCTCAAGCCGGAGCTGCGGGTCGACTGGCCAGCGGTCGAGCCGTTGGCGCTCGACCCGAATGCCACGCCGATCAACGCCGAAATTGCGCCGTCGTTGACCGGTATTGTCAATCTTGCTCAGGCGTCTGCGATCGATCTGGAGAGTGCCGCACAGGATTTCCGGCTGCAGAACCTCATCTTTCGCGCCACGCGAAAGCTGTATCGCGAGCTCGATAGCGGCTTCGAAGGCGATACACAATACCTGGCGATCCAGCTGATTCGTTTGGTCGAGCAATTCCTGGCCAGCGACAAGCTCACGATTCCGGCGCAGTGGTACGCCGAGCCGGCTCGGCGGCGGTTGTTGATTGGCCTGAATATCGATGCCGTCGTGACGCACGTCAGCCGGTATATTCGCCAGTCGAATACGACGCGCCTCGAGCCGCTGTTCGATGAGCAGTTACCAATCGGTTCGACGAGCGCTATGCGGCCGTGGCTTACGACAAAGCCTTGCGAGCCCACCTCTCGTTCCCAGATTAGCCATGCTGTGCACGACAGCACTTGGGAAAAAGCGGTGGTTGCGGTGTGTGAGACAAGCGATGACGTTGCGGCGTGGGCGAAGAACGACCACCTCGATTTCGTTGTGCGTTATCTCTGGGAAGGCTCCAGCCGCCGGTTCGTCCCCGATTTTCTGATCAAGCTCAGGAACGGCCGAACGTTGGTGCTGGAAGTCAAAGGTCAGGATAGCGATCTCAATCGTGCCAAACGCGCTGCCATGGCCGAGTGGGTTGAAGCGATCAACCTGGCCGGCGGCTTTGGCTCGTGGTGCTTTGATACCGTATTCGATCCTGCTCGGACACGCGATGTCATCGCGTGCCATGCCGAGGCGCGTAGTGTCGCCTTGAGCCCCTGAACCCGAGAAATTGCCGGTTCGGCGGTGAGTCGGCGGGCCGGCTCGTAGTCTCGCGGCCTGCTTGTTCCGCCCTGACTAGATGCAAGGGCTTACAGCGTTGATGCTGAGCCTTCGGCGTCGGCGCGCTTGTTCTGCTTGTGGGCCTCCTCGTTGCTGCCGCGTTGCCAGTAGCTAGAGATATAAAGCTGCTGGCGCATCACGCCGCGATCGCCGCGTAAATGCTCGCGCAGGCGGCGCATGGTCGCGAATTCGCAGGCACACCACACCGACGGCGCGCCGGCCGGCCAGTCGAGCGCGGCCACGGCGTCGTAGAGCGGCGCGCTGTCGGCGCCGGGGTGCGGGTTGATCACCCACTGGATGGCGACGCCGTCGGGGGCGTCCAGGTTCTGGATGTCGCTCTCGTGCAGTACTTCAATGATGGCGTGCCCGGACATGGCGCGTGGCAGTGTTTCCAGGTTCGCGGAGATCGCCGGCAGGGCGGTCATGTCGCCGATCAGCAGCACCCAGTCGGCGGCGGAGTCGACGCGCTTCTTCGGGCCCGGGCCGCCGATGTCGATGGTCTCGCCGCGCTGGACCTCCTCGGCCCAGCGCGCGGCCGGGCCGCCGTCGCCATGGCGGACGAAATCGATATCGACCGAATCGTCGCGCTGCGAGCGGATGGTGTAGGTCCGCAGCAGCGGGCGCTCGCTTTGGGCCTGGGGGAAGCGCAGCTTGACGTAGGCGCTTTCCTGGTCGGCCGGGAAATCGGCCATGCCTTCGCCGCCGAGAGTCACGCGCAGCATGTTTGGCGTGATCTCGGTCTTGTCGAGTACGGTGAAGGTTCGGGGTGACGGTCTGCGATTCATGAAGCGCGATCCTGGGCGTGTTCGAGATTGGTGATCATGGCTTCGGCGAGATCCGTGAAACGGGCGAGATCGGTATCCGACAACCCGCCGGCCATGCGCGCGCCGGCACGGGCCTCGACGGTCGCGATCCGGGCCGCGAGTTCGCGCCCGGCATCGGTGAGTTCGAGCTGTTGACTGCGGTTGTCGTCTGGATGCGGTTGGCGTACGACCAGGCCTGCGGTCACAAGGCCCTTGATCAACCGGGCGATGCGGCCCTTGTCCTGGCGCATGCGCTCGGCGATGTGCCGGGCGGTGCCGTGCCGGCTGCGGGCGATGCCCTTGAGTACGCGAATCTCGCTGACGGTGAGATCGATATCGGCCGAGGCATAGCCGTCGCGCATGGCGCGCTTATAGGCATGGAGCAAACGGTGCAGCGTTTCGCCGGCAGGAGAATATTCAGCCATGATGAGTAGTTGAGAATGTCAACTAATACTCCATGTCTTGGTTGACATTGTCAACTAATCTGATGTTATATCCTGTCGACGCGGCGTCAGCGTCCGGTATCGCCGGGCGTCCGACGAAGGCTCGGCAATCCAGACGGGATCATGGAGGGCGTGATCCGGCGGGCCCCGGTCGATGGATGGCTCGCCGGGCGGCGAAGGGCATCGTGAATCGGTTTCTGTTTTATCGTTATGCGTTACTCGGGCTGGTGCTGTGGTGGGCGGCCGTTGCATCCGCGGCCCCGCCGGCGACGTTGCAGCAGGTGCGCGTACATCACGCCGGCCGGCATACCCGTGTCGTTCTCACGTTTTCCCGGGTGCCATCGTTCCACGATTTTGTGCTCAGTTCGCCGGTGCGCGCCGTCATCGATCTGAAGGCCACGCATCGGGCGCACGCGGCGAGCGCCAACAGCGCGGGCGCGATTCGCAATATCCGCTGGGGGCGCCGCAAGCACGACACGCTTCGCGCGGTGTTCGGCCTGAAACCCGGCACGCATTTCGCGGGTGTCGAGCGCCACGGACACCAGTTGATCGCGCGTTTCGACAACGCCCGCGCGGCGCAGGCCGAGCCGGCGAGCGTGGCGCCCCGGAAAAAGCCGCTGGTTGTCGTGATCGACCCGGGCCACGGCGGCAAGGATCCGGGCACGTCCGGTCCGCACGGATTGCAAGAAAAAACCGTCACGCTGGCGATCGGGCGCATGGTCTATGCCAAGCTGGCCGCCACGCCCGGCATCAAACCGGTGCTCACGCGCCACAGCGATCATTTCGTCACACTGGCCGATCGTGTCGCCATTGCCCAGCGCAAGCACGCGGACGTATTCGTCTCGATCCATGCCAATGCCTCGCCGGGGCATCCGCATGTCGCTGGCGGCACCTGCTACGAGTTGTCGGAGCACGGCGCGAGCAACGCCGAGGCCGCGCAACTGGCGCGTTTCGAGAACGGTCACGACCGGGAAGTGGCCGGCGTGCGGTTTTCCAGCGACGACATGACGCTGAACACGGTGCTGACACAGATGTTCCAGAGCCAGTCGATCGATGCCGCCGATCGCCTGGCGCAGCGCATCATTCACCAGTTCGGCAAAATCGAGCCGCTCTACCATGGCAAACCGCAGCGGGCGAATTTCGAGGTGCTGCGCGATCCGATGGTGGCGTCGGTGCTGTGCGAGACCGCGTTTCTCACCAATCCGACCCAGGCTCGGAAGCTGCACGGGCACGCGTTTCGGGCGAAGCTGGCCGATGCCATCTACCGCGGCATCGTGGGTTACCTGAAACATAACCCGCCCATGCACCCGTCGACCCAGTCGCCCGAGGTTTATATCGTGCGCAACGGCGATACCCTGTCGGGTCTGGCAAAACGCGCGGGCGTGACGAGCGCATTGCTGATGACGATCAACGACCTGACCAGTCGCGACATCGAGCCGGGTCAGCGGCTGATCGTGCCGGGTCTCCAGACGGCGTCGAAGCCCCACGCGGCGCATTATCGCGTGCAGTCGGGCGACACGCTGTATTCGATCGCGAACGCGCACAACGAGAGCGTGGCGGCTCTGAAGGCCGCGAATTCACTCGATTCCTCGACTCTGCGCGTGGGCCAGGTGCTGCGCGTGCCCGCCGGCGAAAGTCATCAGGAAAGCTGAGCCGTGATCCGATCCGGGCGGCGCGGGCCTCGCCGGTGGTCGGTTTGCGCCCTGTGCGGGGCTTTCGCGATGCCGGCACGGGCTCGTATGAAACGGTAACAGGCCCTAAAATGGCGGATTACGCGCTCGTATCGGTTGCAAGTCCTATGTCCGTCGTCACCCGCTTCGCCCCCAGCCCGACCGGTTATCTGCATATCGGCGGTGCGCGCACGGCGCTGTATTCCTGGCTACACGCGCGCCAGAACAATGGCCGCTTCGTGCTGCGCATCGAGGATACCGATCGCGAACGCTCCACCGACGAAGCCGTGACCGCGATTCTCGATGCCATGGCCTGGCTCGATCTCGAGCACGACGGCGAGATCTACTATCAGACGCAGCGTTTCGATCGTTACGCCGAGGTGATCGCCCAGTTGCTGGCCGAGGGCAAGGCCTATCGCTGCTATTCGACTGCCGCGGAGGTCGAGGCCATGCGCGAGGCCGCGCGTGAGCGCGGCGACAAGCCCAAATACGACGGCACCTGGCGGCCGATGCCGGGCAAGACGTTGCCGGAGCCGCCGGCGGGTGTCGACCCGGTGATCCGGTTCGCCACGCCGCTGGACGGCGTGACGGTCATCCCCGATCTGGTGAAGGGCGACATCACCATCGCCAACAGCGAGCTCGACGATCTCATCATCGCCCGCGCCGACGGCACGCCGACCTACAACTTCTGCGTGGTGGTGGACGACATGGACATGGGCATCACCCATGTCATCCGCGGCGACGACCACGTCAACAACACCCCGCGCCAGATCAATATCTTCAAGGCGCTGGTGGACAGCCAGATCGGCGGCAACAGCGAGCTGCCGCGCTACGCACATGTGCCGATGATTCTCGGCCCGGATGGCAAGCGGCTGTCCAAGCGTCACGGTGCGGTCGGCGTGATGCGCTATCGCGAACAGGGTTTTCTGCCCCAAGCGCTGCTCAACTATCTGGTACGGCTCGGCTGGGCCCACGGCGATCAGGAGATCTTCACCCGCGAACAGATGATCGCGCACTTCGACATCGCCAACGTGCAGGGCGGCGCCTCGACCTTCGACCCCGAGAAGCTGCTGTGGGTGAACCAGGAACACATCAAGGCGGCCGAGCCGGAAGAGCTGATCGACGAGCTGGCCTGGCATCTGGCGCGTCATGGCATCGAGGGCGTTGATCAGGATGATCTGATCGCCATCGCCAGCGTGCAGCAGGGGCGTTGCAAGACGATGACGGAGATGGCCGAGCAGAGCCTGTTTCTGTTCCGCGAGGTTGCCGAATACGAGCCGAAGGCGGTCAAGAAGCACATCAAGACCGCCACGCCCGATCTGCTCGCCCAGGTCCGGGATACGCTCGCGCGCCTTGAAGGCTGGCACGCCGAGGATCTGGCGGCCGCGGTCAAGGGCGTGGCCGAGGGCAATGAAGTCGGTATGGGCAAGGTCGCTCAGCCCATCCGCATCGCGCTCACCGGCGGGCCCGTATCACCGTCGATCGACGACACGCTGGTGCTGCTCGGCCGCGAGGCCACGCTGGCCCGGCTCGATCAGGCGGTCGACGCGTTCCGGGCCCTGAAGGCCGGGTAGCCGGTCCGTTGGCCGGCGGCAGGCGCTGCCGCCGGTTGTGTATCGCCGTCGGGTATGACCCATGTGATCGATAGCGGTTTGCTATTCGATCGCGCAATACCATAACGTTGGTCATATCGATACAATACTTATTCAATTGTAGAGGTCGGCATGGCCACAACCATCGATATCACGGTTCTCGGCGACGACCGCGCCACGCGCATGGCCGAAATGTTTCGCCTGCTGGGCGAGCCGAATCGTCTGTCGTTGGTCTATGCCTGTCTGGAACGCCCGCAGAGCGTCGCCAGTCTGGCCGCGCAGATCGACATCTCGATGTCGCTGGCCAGCCATCATCTGCGACTGTTGCGCTCGGCCCGTCTGCTGGCGGCCGAACGGCGTGGCAAGCAGGTGTTCTATGTGGCCGCCGACGATCATGTTCAGCGCGTGCTGCGCGACATGATCGAACACAGCGATGAATGAGGGCGGGCGATGAGCAGCGCGCATATGCACGATCACAGTCACGAGCACGCGCATCATGATCACGGGCATGACCACGATCACGAGCATGGCCTCGGCGGACATCACCATCACGGCAGCGGTAAGACGTTGATTTTCTCGCTCTGCTTCACGTTCGCCTTCGCGCTCGTGGAGGTCGCCGGCGGCTGGCTATCCGGTTCGCTGGCTCTGCTGTCCGACGCCGGTCACATGTTCACCGATACGTCATCACTGGCGATCGGTGCCTTCGCGGCCTGGCTGTCGCGGCGACCGGCTTCCAACTCGCATTCCTTCGGCTTGCAGCGGGCCGAAGTGCTGGGGGCGCTGGTCAACGCCGTGATGATGATCGGGGTGGTCGCCGCGATTGCGATTTCCGCCATTCAACGCTTCTTCCAGCCGGAGCCCGTCGCCGGCGGCATGGTCATGATCATCGCCGGCATCGGCCTGCTGGTGAACATCAGCATCGGCTATATCCTGTTGCGCGGCGAACAGACCATGAATGTGCGCGGGGCCTTGCTGCATGTGCTGGGCGACCTGATGGGCTCGGTCGCGGCTTTGGTGGCCGGTTTCGTCATCATGTTCACTGGCTGGACGCCGATCGATCCGTTGTTGTCGATCTTCGTCTGCGTGCTGATCTGTCTTTCGGCGATTCCGCTGCTACGCGAAGTCGTGCGCGTACTCATGGAAGGCGTGCCCAAGGGCGTGGACGCCGCGGGCGTGAGTCGTGCCCTGGCCGACGTGGAAGGCGTGCGATCGGTCCACGACCTGCATATCTGGAGCTTGTCCTCCAGCCAGCGCGCACTCGCCGCCCACGTCGAGATCGCCCGGCTGACGGATTGGAACTCGATTCTGCCGCGGCTGCAGCAGTTGCTGGCCGAGCGTTATTCGATCACCCACACCACGTTGCAGCCGGAAAATCGTAAAACCGCGCGCGAATGTGCCGTGGACACCAATTGCGGCGTGACGACGTAAAGTCACCCGCCGGCGGCCGCTCGGTGCAAAGCCGCGCGGGCGAGTGCCATGCGCGTGTTGCCGGGGAACGATATGCACATTCGTTGCAAGCGTATCTATGATCCGATCGAAGACGATGACGGGTATCGTGTGCTCGTTGACCGTGTCTGGCCGCGCGGTGTGGTCAAACGCGATGCCGCGCTGGACGCCTGGCACAAGTCGCTGGCGCCTTCCAATGCATTGCGTCGCTGGTTCGCGCACTGCCGCCAGCGCTGGCCGGATTTCTGCCGGGCGTACGAGCGGGAACTGGCCGACGACGAACCGGATGCCTTGAATGAATTGCGGCAGCGCGCCGCAACCCAGGGCGTGACATTGCTCTATGCCGCCCGGGACACCCAGTGCAACAACGCCGTTGCCTTGAAGCAGTACCTGGAGAAGACGCGATGAACGAAGCCGAGTGTCTGGCCATGGCCGAACGCATCCGCCGCGCCTGCGTCCAGGCGGCCAGGAATGGTTACGAGGAGGCCGCCATGGCCGGCCTGTGCGCGGAAGGCGCGCTCGAAGCGGCGCTCGGCGCCATCGAGCGTCTGGACCTGGAGACAATCCTGAGCGCGCCCGAGCGGCCCGCTGACGGTCCGCGCTGACCTGTTTCAGTTCGATCCTCACGATCTGCGATCGTTGTCATGCTCGGTGTCTCGATTCCGGCTGATATGTGGCCAGGCCCGGCGAGGGTGATGACGCGTCGCCCATCCACCCGGCCTGTTGCGCGTTGCCCCGCTGAGCGTTTGCCCTCGACCGCAATCAGCCTGAAGTGCTGACCGCATTGTCCGCTTCGGGCGTGCCAGATGCGATACCGTCGATGCGCGCGCGCAGTACGCTCGCCGAGTGCGCCAGGGCAGCGCGTTCGGGGCCGTCGAGCGCCATTTCGATCACCCGTTCGACACCGGCGCGCCCGACCACGCAGGGCACGCTGAGATAGAGGTCGGACACGCCGTAGGCGCCGTCGAGATTCGTGGAGACGGTGAGCACGGCGTGGTCGTCGTTCAGGATGGCCGCGCAGATGCGATCCAGCGATAGCGCGATCGCATAGCTGGTATGGCCTTTCGCCCGGATCACCTCGTAGGCCCCGTCTCGCGTGGCGCGCGCGATCTCCTCGCGTTGCGCGGCGGGCAGCGCCAACGGTGCGCCCGCCACCTGCGCATGGCTCCAGACCACGAGCTCGCTGTCGCCGTGCTCGCCGATGACGTGTGCATGGACGTGCCGGGCATCGACGCCGAGCACTTCGCCCAGCCCCCAGCGCAGGCGGGCGCTGTCGAGTACGGTGCCCGAGCCGATCACCTGACTGTTCGGGCGCTCGGCGTGGCGCGCCGCGATCTGGGCCAGTGTATCGACCGGATTGGTGGCGATCAGCAGCACGGTGTCCGGGCCCATGTGCCGCTCGGCGGCCGCGACGATCGAGGCCATGATTGCCCCGTTGCGCTCGAGCAGGGCCTCGCGCGACTGGCCGGGTTTCTGGGCGGCGCCGGCGGTAATGATCACGATGGCGGCACCGGCGCAGTCGGCGTAGTCACCGGCGCGCACTCGGGCGCCGCCGGCCAGGGCCTGGCCGTGTTGCATGTCGAGCGCTTCGCCTCGGGCGCGTTGTTCGTCGATATCGACCAGCACGATATCGGGCGCCCGTTCGCGCAGATACAGCGTATATGCCGTATCGGCGCCCACCGCGCCGGCGCCGATGATGACGATGCGGGGTGTGCGGGAAACGGTCATGGCAATTCGCGGGCTTGTAGCAGTGCCCGCAGAGTAAATCATGGGGCCTGACGGGCGTTGATGCATATCAACCGACGCGGGCTCTTTATTACTCGCGAGTCACCGGTGTCTTGAATGCAGCGCCGTGCGTGTCGGAATACGCTAAATCCTGAAGTGTCGTATCTGTATTTCGTCCCGTTGTGCGGCGACGGTGAGGCGTGGTGTCGGCGGGTGTCCGGCGCACGGCGCCGGTGCGCCCAGCCTGTCTGAGCATCGCCAAAGCGATGCGCCATTGTCATCGAATAGGTGGGCGCATCCCGCCGGCGCCACGTCTCGCCGTGAACCGGCGAAGCCGGCGCCGCGCCGGGTGCTCTTCTCTTGGTTGCTTCTCTTGAGCAAGCAAGAGAAGTGACTCGCGCTGCAGCGCGAAACCGGAGGTCGGCGAAGACGGGTGGCTCAAGACTTTTATCAGGACTCGTTCGACATTTCCGAACCAGTAAGCCGTCCATTCGTCCAGCGCCGTGCCTGAGCCGTCAGAATCCGCGGGCGTCATCGTCCGAAAATCTACGATGAACCACGAAAAAGCCCGGCCGGCGCCGGGCTTCGTGCATGATCGCCCGCTGACGGATCAGGCGGTCTTGCTCTGATAGTAGTCCATCAGAATTTCGGCCACCTCCGGCCGCGAGAATTCCGGCGGCGGGGCGATGCCCTGACCGAGCATCTCGCGCACCTTGGTGCCCGACAGGATCACGAAGTCTTCCTTGCTGTGATCCGGGGCGTCGGACATCATCACGACGCGGCCGAGCTTCTTCGAGAAGGCGGTGTGATCGGCCTTGAAGATCTCGATCTCCAGCGCGTCGTCCGGCACTTTCTCGTCGAAGATGGCCTGGGCGTCGAAGGCGCCGTAGAAGTCGCCCACGCCGGCGTGGTCGCGGCCGACGATGAGGTACGAGCAGCCGGCGTTCTGGCGGAACACGGCATGCAGCACGGCCTCGCGCGGCCCGGCATACATCATGTCGAAGCCATAACCAGTGATCATCACCGAGTTTTCCGGGAAATAATGCTCGACCATCTTGCGGATGGCGGCATCGCGCACGCGCGCCGGCACATCGCCGGGCTTGAGCTTGCCGAGCAGCATATGCACCAGCACGCCGTCGGCGCCGGTGGCCTCCAGCGCCATCTTGCACAGTTCTTCGTGCGCGCGGTGCATCGGGTTGCGGGTCTGGAAGGCCACGACCTTGTCCCAGCCGCGCTCAGCGAACTCGTCGCGGATCGAGGGTGCGGTTCGGAAGGTGTCCGGGAAGTCGTGCTCGAAGTAGGAGAAGTTCACCACCTGGATCGGGCCATGCACGATATACCGGCCCAGGCCCTTGAACGTGGCCACGCCGGGATGCGCGTCGTCGTCGGTGCCGAAGATGTGCGTGACCATCTCGGTCATCTCGTCTTCCGAGATTGCCTCGATGCCTTCGACATCCTGCACCGCGATCGCCGGGTTGCCTTCGACGTTCGGGTCGTTCAGCGCGATGCGCGCCGCCCCCCGGATCGGTTCCGGGTCGGCCACGATATTCACGATCGGGATCGGCCAGAACAGGCCGCTGGTGGTGCGCATATCGCGCGCGACCGACAGCGCGTCGGCCTTGTTCATATAGCCGGTCAGCGGATTGAAGTAACCCGCGCCCAGCATCACCGCATTGGCGGCGGCCGCCGAACTCACCGTGATCTGCGGCAGCTCATGCGCTTCCTGGACGAGCTGGCTGCGCGCTGTCTCGTTGGCCACGAACAGCGGATTGAGCGTTTCCGAACCGTGGGGTTTGATCATGAGCATTCCGCGTGGGTGCCTCGCGGCCGAAGACCGATCGCCCGCACCGGCTCTTTATGCCGGTGCGTTATGGCCGCGATTCGTGTTAAAGCGAAGGAGTCTAACGATGTGCCGAAAGGCACGGCAACCCGGAAGTCGGGTCTAACGTCATGCCGAAAGGTTTGGAGGCGCGCCGGGCGGCGCCGGTTACGAGTCCTTCTTGCGCCCGCTGGTGTCGTTTTCGCAGTTGGCGGCCTGGCATTCGCCGTAGAGCACGAGCGTGTGCTTGGACAGGTCGAAGCCGGATTTCTGCGCGAGATCGCGCTGGCGCTGCTGCATTTCGTCGTCGAAGAATTCCTCGATCTTGCCGCACTTCACGCAGATCAGATGATCGTGCGGGCCCTGCTCCAGCTCGAACAGGGCATGGCCATCCTCGAAATGATGACGGATGACGAGCCCCGCGTCCTCGAACTGGGACAGCACGCGGTAGATCGTGGCCAGGCCGATGTCTTCCTCGTTGTCGAGCAGCTTGCGGTAGACGTCCTCGGCCGATAGATGATCCTGTCGGTTCTGTTGCAGAACCTCCAGAATTTTCAGGCGCGGCAGCGTAGCCTTGAGGCCCGCCTTGCGCAGATCGCTGGTTTCCATACTCGACACCTCGAAAACGCTCACGTGACGTGGCGCAGGGCCGCGCCGGCGGCTGACGATTCAGCGGCGCGGGTGGCTGTCAGCGCCGATCGTAGCTCAACGCCTCGCCGATACAGCCTTGGCTAAGTTTACCGTCATGATACGCGGCTTGACCAGATACGAAAGTCGCCATGACCCGGGCATCGAAGGTGTGCCCGTTGAAAGGCGTCCAGCCGCACTTGGCCAGCACGGGTTCGTCGTCGACCACGGTGCGCGCGCTCGGGTCGACCAGGACCACGTCGGCCCAGTAGCCCTCGCGCAGATAGCCGCGTTCGGCGATATCGAATCGCTCCGCCACGTTATGGGCCATCTTCTGGACCAGTTGCTCCATGCTGAAATGACCGGCCGAGACCTGGTCCACCAGCGAGATCAGCGCATGCTGAACCAGCGGCAGCCCGGCCGGGGCCGAGAAATAGGGCTTGTCCTTGTCGGCGCGCACATGCGGCGCATGATCCGTAGCCAGGATATCGATGGTGTCGTTGGCGACGGCTTTCAACAGGGCGGCGCGGTCTTCGGCGCTCTTGATCGCCGGGTTGCACTTGATCAGCGTGCCCAGGCGCTCGTAGTCGTCCTGGGTGAAGAACAGGTGATGCACGCAGGCCTCGGCCGTGATCTGTTTCCCCGTCATCGGGCCGGGCGTGAACAGGTCCAGTTCCTCGGCCGTGGTGATGTGCAGGATATGCAGCCGGGCGTCGTGCCGCGTGGCCAGGTCGATGGCTTTTTTCGACGAGGCCATGCAGGCGGCCCTGGAGCGGATCACCGGGTGCTGGCTCATCGGTACGTCCTCGCCGAAGCGCGCGCGGGCTTTTTCCGCGTTCGCCTCGATCATGGGCGTGTCCTCGCAGTGCGTGAGGATGGTCAGCGGCGAGTGTTCGAAGATTGCCTCCAGCGCGGCCTCGTCGTCGACCAGCATCTTGCCGGTGGAGGCCCCCATGAAGATCTTGATGCCCGCCGCGCGGCTCACGTCGACCGACTTGATCGCCTCGATGTTGTCGTTGGTCGCGCCGAGATAGAAGCCGTAGTTGGCCGCGCAGCGGCCCCGGGCCATTTCCAGCTTGGCCAGCAGGGCTTCGTTGTCGATGGTCGGCGGCTGGACGTTCGGCATGTCCATGAAACTGGTGATGCCGCCGGCGACCGCCGCGCGCGACTCGCTGGCCAGGTCGGCCTTTTCGGTCAGGCCGGGCTCGCGGAAATGCACCTGGTCGTCGATCATGCCGGGCAGCAGATAGCAGCCCGCGCCGTCGATCACCCGGGCATTCGGCGGCGCGGCGATCTCGCCGTCGATGCGCGCGATGCGACCGTCGGAGATCAGCAGGTCGGCGATGAAGCGTTCGCCCTCGTTAACGAGGGTCGCGTTGGTGATCAGGGTGTCGGTCATGGTCGCACCGTTGCGATGAGTCGGTTGAGCGTATCAGGCGCGGGCGGCATGGCTGCGCGTCGCGATCGCGCCCTTGCCCACGCCTTCGTAGGCGCGCACCGCCACCAGGTGGCCGGGATGGCGTGCCGCGAGCTCGCCGGCGATATGGTCGGCGATGTTTTCCACGGTGGGCGGCCCGTCCAGCAGCACGCAGCGCGCGGCCGCGATGTCCAGCGCGAATTCGCCCTGCGGCGCGCTATAGCCGAAGCCCAGGCGTTCCGCATCGGCCGGCGTGGTCAGGTCGGCCCGATGGCCGATGAACACGCCCTGCCAGGCTTTGGCCCAGGCCTGGGCGATGTCGGCGCGGGCCACGCCGTCGATGGTCACCGCCAGCCGGCAGCGATGGCCGTGCGCCAGTCGCTGGCAGTTGCCATCGTGGGCCGCCAGGCCGTGCGTGTAGTCGTAGGCCGCGTCGCTAATGGATTCGGCGCGCAGGTCGATCTTCAGCGCTTCGACGTTGGCGGGCAGTTTCGGGCCGACGCGTTCCTCCAGCCAGCGGGCCAGCGCCCGGGGCTCGATCGCGGCCGTGTCGAACACAGTGGTCGCGCTCGCCGGCCCGACATAGCGGTAACGATCCCCCGACCTGGTGGTGAAATCGATGCGATAGCCGTCGATCGTGGCGCCCGGTGCGCGCGCAGGCACCAGCAGACGATGATCGACCAGGGCATCGATCTCGGCCTTGAGCAGCCGCTTGGCCGGGCCGAAGTCGAACAGCATGCCGTCTTCGCCGCGCCGACCGGTGAGCGTGGCATCGACCAGCCAGGTGGCACCGCGCAGACCGGCCTCGGCGTCGAGCACGCCGCAGTCGATATGCGTGACGTGTTCGACGAACAGTTGCAACGAGTGATCGTTCGGGTTCACGACACCTCGGGCAGGGCAATGCCGCGCTCGGGCAGCATGATCGGGATGCCGTCGTCGATACGATAACCGGTGGCGCGGTCGCGGGTGACCAGCAGCGCGGCGACGCGTTCATTTACCGCGCTGCCGTCGGCGTATGCCGCCGAGCCGTTGTCGATGGCGGCATTGAGCGCGTCGATTTCGGCCGATTCCGCCAGCGAAAGCGACAGTCCCGTCACCGGGCACACCAGAATCTCGAGCAGTTGCTTGTCCATGGGCAGGGCCGGCGTGGCTAGACTTGCACCTAGTCTAGGGCCTGTTGCCGTTTCACGCGACACCGGGCCGGCCTCGGTGTCTGACTACATGCTGAGCTTGAGGCCGATCACGGCGACCACCAGCCCGGCGACCCATGCCAGCCGCGTCGGACGCGCCGATTCACCCCAGAACACGATACCGATGAGCGTGCTGCCGAGCGCGCCGAGGCCGGTGAATACGCCGTAGGCCACCGCCATCGGCAGATCGTTCATCGCAATATGCAGACACGCCAGCCCGCAGGAAAAAGCCACCCCGGCGATGAGCCCGCCCGAGACGCGGCGCCCATGACTCATGCGGGCGAAACCGACCACGCCCACGATCTCGCAGGCGCCGGCGACCATAAGCCAGAGCCAGGCCATGTCATGCCTCCGGCCGGCGGCCGCCGGTCTTTTTCAGCCCGACGATGCAGACCAGCAACAACACCAGGAAGCCGTAAGTCGCCGGATGCAGCGGCGTATCAAACACCACGGCTTCCAGGATCACCGTGCCGACGGCGCCAAGGCCGACGAATAACATATACACGGTCGTCGCCGGCAGATCGCGCGTCGCGCCCAGCGCCAGTGCCACACTGGCCACGGCGCAAATGACCGTGGCCGCCCATGCCAGGGGCGATGCGGCGAGCTTCAGGCCGGCAACCCAGCCGATTTCGGTGCCGGCGCCCAGCGCCAGCCAGAACCAGGCTCTCATGATTCACTCCGCTAACGAACGGTCGGTAGTATATCAGTTCATGAGTCGCCGCGACCGTGTTCCGAGTGGCATCCGGCCGGACCGGTAAACAGCGGTTGGCATGCCATATGCCTTGCGTAATCGCGCCATCCGGGGCCAGGGCTTGAACGCCGAATGACCGCGCGCCGCGCCTCGGCCGACAGGATTTCGGGCCGCTCATAAAACCAGTCAGGGCGCCGATACGGCGTGGCGCGTCTTGTCTCGACGGACTTGCGGGCTCCGGCGTGGCACGTGTACGAAACGGCCACAGGCCCTAGAATGAGGCGATTGATGGTTATTCATTCTGTTACAGCGTGCGGTGGTCGCGGCGTCGCATGACATCCAAAACCCGCAAGGCCCTGCCATGAGCACTTCGCCCGCCTCCCGAGCTACTGTTGATCGTGTCCACGACATTGCATTGTCGTTGTTCGCCCGCCACGGCTACGACGGCATGAGCCTGTCGCAGCTCGCCAGCGAAGTCGGGATCCAGAAGCCGTCGCTGTACAACCACATCGAGAGTAAGCAGGCATTGTTCATGGCGCTGGTCGAGCGGGTGGAGACGGCGCTGTTCGCGGCGCTCGACCATAGCCTGACCCGGCATGCCGGCGCCGACGTGCATACGCGGTTGTTCGAACTGGTGTGTGATCTGTCGCGCTTCATCCTGGTCGAGGCGCAGGGCGTGTTCTACAAGCGCTACCTGCTGTTTCCGCCCGAGCCGCTGGCTGCCGAAGTGCGGGCCGTGACCGGGCGGGGCGAGGCGCGTATCAACGCCGCGCTGCACGATATCTATGCTCAGGGCGTGCGCGACGGCGTGTGGCCGGATCTCAGCGAGCGGGGCTTCCTCGATGCCTTCTATTGCCTGATGGACGGCCTGTTCAGCGAACGCTTCATGTACTCCGTGGATGAGTACGACCGCCGCGTCGCCTCGATCTGGCCGATCTTCTGGGCCGGACTGACCGCGCACCAGGACTGAATCGCCGGGCGCTATCCCCAGGGGCGATCCCCCGACCTGCCGCAATAGGGGTCGGCGGGGCGCGCAATATCGATTTACGTACGATACGTTATAATATAACATATCGAATTCAATTCATTTCCGGGGAGTGTCATGGGCGAGCGCCGCACTGCATTGATGGGGTCGATGCGGGTTATAAATGCAATGTTATTACCTTTTATTTCCATGGGCGCGTTCGCGGCCACGGCGCAGCCGTCGATCACGCCCACGGCGCCCGCATCGCCCCCTGTAGCGGCCGATGCGGCCCATGCGGGGGAGGCGCAGGGTAGGTCGACGGCGCATTTGAAAGCGATTTCGGTGACCGGCGTCCCCATTCCCGGCAATCCGCTGTCCCAGGCGCCGGACGTGGATGTGGTGACTTCGAACGATATCGAAGCCAAGGGCGCGGCCAATCTGGGGCAGGCGCTCGACGATCTGGCCGGCGTGGATTCCATCGGTACCGGCAACACGGCGGGCAAACCGGTGATCCGTGGCCTGTCGGGAGAGCGGGTGAAGATCCTGTCGAACGGCGTCGGCATTTCGAACCAATCGTTTGGCGTGCGTCACATGCCGGTGACCGATCCGTTCCTGCTCGACCGGGTGGAAGTCGTGCGCGGGGCGTCGAGCGTGCTCTATGGCTCGAGTGCGCTGGGCGGCGCGATCAATCTGCTGCCGCCGAAAATCGCCTACGACAAGACCGCCCGGGGCGAGGTCATGGGACGTTACGACAGCAACAACCGCGAGTGGGATACGGGCATCAAGGCGACCGGCGGCAACGGTCGGTTCGGCTATGCCTTCGGCCTGATCCGGCGCGACGGCGGCGATATCCATACGCCGGACGAGCCGACCTATTTCCCCGGGCCGAATGCGGCGACGCACCCCGATGCCCCGGCCTATACGGGCCGGTTGAAATACACCGACTTCAACCAGGTCAACGGCGATGTCGCTGTCGGCATGCGTGACGACACGCTTGGCGACTGGACGCTGCGCTACACGCGCTGGAACGACGAGCACAACTTTCTGCTGCCGCCGCCGGCCGGCATCAAGCCGCCGAGCGCAGGCGCCGAAGGCGTCGGTCAATACATCGACGATCGCCAGGTTCAGCTCGACGGCCGGTTCAACGCCGGCGGGATGATCTGGGAACCAAAGCTGATGTGGCAGAACAACCGGCGCCGCTCGAACGCCGCCGGCTACCCGCGCGATCTCGGCTTCGACGGCGATATCGATCTGCAGTTCAACCAGTACACCGCGCGCCTGGTGGGTCAGAACGGCCCGGTTTTCGGGCTGGACGGCGGCAAGATCGGCATCGAATACGTCAACAAGCAACAGGTCTCGCGCGGCCGGACCCAGCTTTCGCCCGGTGGCGAGGTGAACAACGCGGCGGTGTTCGCCTTTCAGGAAAAGGCTATCGGCAAGCTGACGTTGCAGGCCGGTGCGCGTTACGACTACCACGATGTCGAGGCATTGGCCGGCAAGACGGCCAATCCGTCGGCCTCGGTTCGCAATGCCCGTAAACAGACCTATAACGTCGTCACCGGGTCGCTGGGGGCGGTCTATGCGTTCACCGATCATCTGTCGCTGGCGGCCAACGTCGGCCGCGGCTTCCGCGCGCCGACACTGTTCGAACTCTATGTCGCCGGCCAGCACGGCGGGGTCGCGGCCTATCAGCGCGGCAACCCCGATCTCGATCCGGAAAAATCCATCGATACCTCGTTGTCGCTGCGCTGGCATTCGGACCGGCTACAGGCGAAGGCCACGGTCTATCGCAACCTCATCAACGACTACATCTATCTGCGCGATACCGGCCAGACGATCAATGGCCTGCCGGTGCTGGAGCATGAGCAGACCAATGCCGAGCTGTACGGCGCCGAGGCCTCGATCAAGGCCGATGTGACGTCGTGGCTGTCGGTGCATGCGGCCGGCGAGGTCGTGCGCGGCCGGCGGCGTGATAATCACGAGGCGCTGCCGTTGATTCCGGCCGACAACGTTCGTCTCGGTGCCCGTTTCACGCCGCACGGTAACGACTGGCCGCGCCAGACGTATGCCTCGGTCGACGTGCGCTACTACGACAGCCACAAGGCTGCCCCCGGCGAGCCCTTCTCGCAGTTCGACAACGCGCCGTTCGGCCTTGCGTCGACCTCGGGCTACGGCCTGGTCGATGTGGGCGCCGGCATCGCGCCGAAGATCCATGGCCAGGAAATGCGTATCGACCTGCGTATCAACAACCTGTTCGACAAGGCGTATCGTGGTTTTCTGGACACTTACAAAGGCTATGCGTTGTCGCCCGGGCGCGATATCCGCCTGACCGCGCGGATTCCGTTCGACCTGTAGAGAGACAGGCCGGGGCGGTCGTCGTCGACTTGCGTCGGGCGGCCGCCCGGTATCCTCGGCAGGGTTGCGCGGGCCGGCACCATCGTTGCCGTGCCGTGCCGTGCCGTGCCGTGCCGGTTTCGGTCGGCCGACCGACCGACCGGCAGTTTGCCGCGCGTGACACTCTGTCTCGTTGGGCGCGCAATCCGGCCCGCGCGGGCTCGAAACGGCATCAAGACACCTTCATTCCGACAGGTGAGGCGATCCATCATGCGTGTCAGGACCTGAAGCGCGATCAAGTGCGCAGAAGATCAATCCAGGCTCTCGTATCGAGTGGTCGACGCTGATGGCCAGCGAATCAAGGCCGGCCTGGTCGAAGCGGTATCACTGAACAGCCGGCAGGAGCGATGACGGGCCGATCGGGCGATCAGCGACCATCACCCGCAACGCCGAGGGGTAACCGTACGAGCCGGCGACTTCCCCGGCCGCCGGTTTGATTGCACGCGGATCAATTCGGGTTTCAGCAGGCACCGGATGGAGACGCGGCCATGCATGTTGTGCATCCGCACTACGGCGGCGACATGGCTGCCCCGTTGGGCATCCCCGCCCATGCCGCCGGTGCGGGCCGCGCCACGTTTGTTGAACCTTGAAGCGGGCGGCCCGGCCTGCGGCGAATCCAGGCGCCCGCCCTCTGCATCGATACCGGCGAAAACAGCGAAGCATCGGCGTCGCGTCGACGGGCCGCACGCCGTATTCGAGACACGCGGCTGGCGCGCCGCGCTTCGAGCGGCCGATGTCGGTTCCGGAGTCCTGCCGTACCGGCGCCATCGCGGCGAAACCGCGCCAAGTGGCCTACGGTCGCTCGGGAACCCCGGAGCGTGCTGCGCCGATGGTTCGGCTGCCTGCGACGCGCGATAACCGGGGCGGGCGCGTGGTCAACCAGGCCAGGGCGTAAACGGCGAAACTGCTGCCTGCGATCGCCGACGAGGCCGGCAGGTTGATGTAATAGGACGCGACGATACCGCTCCAGGTTTCGGCCAGGGACAGCACCACGGTCAGCGCAAGGCCGCTGGCCACGCGTTTCGTCCACGCCTGGGCCGCCGCGGCCGGGCCAACGAAGATGGCAAAACTGAGCAGCGCGCCGATCACCGGCACGGTGACGGCGGCCATGGCCGCCAGCAGCAGGAGGAACAGCAGACCGATCAGGGCGACCGGGATGCCGCGGGCGCGCGCCGAGTCGGGGTTGAGACTGGCAAAGCGCAACGGGCGGAACAGCACCGCCAGCGCGCCCACGACGGCCAGCGACACGCCGGCGGTGATCGCCAGCTGGGTTGCGTTCACGCCGTACAGGCTGCCGAAGAGAATACCGATCGCCGCGTTCGCGTTCGCGCTGTATAGATTGACGAACAGAATGCCGAGCCCGAGCGAGAACATGAGAATCATGCCCACGGACACGTCGCGCTCGCCCAGTTCGGTGCCGCCCAGATGCATGACCGCGGCGGCACCGAAGACGAACACGAACAGTCCCAGCATCGGATCGGCGCCGATCAGCGAGGCGCCGGCGGCGCCGGCGAAGCCGACGTTGGCCAGCGCATGGGCGGCGAATGCCTGCCGGCGCAGGACCACGAAGTAACCGATCGCCGAGCCCGCGATCGCCACGCAGGTGCCGGCGGCAAACGCGTGACGCATGAACGCCATGTCGAGAAAAACCGGCCAGCTCATGCTTGTTTGCGTTGTCGCGCGTCGACCGGCGCGCAGTCGCAGTCGAGGCGCGCGCAGTTGGCGCCCGGGGCTTCGTCGCGCATCACGAACAACCGGCCGCGATCGCGCACGACGTGCATGGGCACGCCGTAGAGCCGGCTGAGCCCGGCCGCGGTGACGACCTCGTCGATGGCGCCGATATGGCCCTGGCCCCCGGCCAGATAGAGCACCCGGTCGGCCACATCGGCAATCGGATTGACGTCGTGGGTCGAAAACAGCACGGCCAGTCCCAGCTCCTGGCGCAGCCGCTCGGCCAGGGCCACCACCTGCGCCTGGGCGCCCGGGTCGAGTTGCGCCAGCGGCTCATCCATGAACAGCAGACGCGGTGAATTGACCAGGGCCTGGGCGATCATCAATCGCTGGCGCTGGCCGCCGGACAGGCTGTTCAGGCGGCGATCGGCCAGCGCCTGGCCATCGACCAGCGCCAGCGCCGCATTCACCGCGCGCGCGGCGTCGCGCCAGCGCCAGGTCGGGCCCCAGCGATGACTGGCGTAGGCCGCGGCCACGAATTCCCGGCCACTGAACTGACCGTCGTGTGTCAGGCGCGTGCCTTGCGGCACATAGGCCACGCCGCGCCGTGCCTCCTGCGGTGTACGGCCCAGCACCCGAACATGGCCGGCGATCGGCGGCACCAGCCCCAACAGGGTTTCGAACAGCGTGGTCTTGCCACAGCCGTTGGGGCCGGCCAGTGCCGTGAAGCTGGCCGGGGCAAGATCGAAGTCGAGGCCCGAAAAAGCCGGCTCGCCGGCCTTGCCGGCGGCCAGATCCTGCACGGAAACCACGCTGTCCGCGGCATGGGCGGGGCTTGCGTCGGTCATGAGGATCGGGCCGCTGCCTGGTCGAGCGCCTGCTTGATCGCCTTGAGCTGTTCGATCTGCCACTGGGCGTAATCCTCGCCGTGCAGCGGAATGGCGCTCACGCCCACGGTGGGCACGCCGCTGGCGCGGGCCGTCTCGACCTCCTGATCGGTGAGCCGGTTGTGCACTTGGTCGTTATAGATCAGCAGATCGACCTTGTGTTGCTGCAGCGCCTGGAGGAAGGTCTTGACCTGCCGAGCGCTGGGCTGGCTGTTTTCCTCTGAGGCGTACTGGATCTTGCGATAAAGCTCGTGATAGCCGAGCAGCGCCAGCATGTAGTTGTAGACCGGCACGGTCGCGGTCACGGTGAGGTTCGGGTGTGCCGCGATCAGCGTCTGGACGGCATCGTAGACCGGCAGCATTTGCGCCTGGAACCGATCGAGGCCCTGGCGATAATCCGCCGCGTGATCCGGGTCGAGCCTTGCCAGCGCCGCCGCGACCCGGCTGGCGGTGGCCAGCACCGCCTGCGGCGAATAGAACAGATGCTCGTTCTTGTCCGGGCTCACGATGCCGCTGGCGGCCTCGGCCGCGCGCACGACCTGACGCTTCGGGTTTGAAGTCCCGGACAGCAGCGGGTCCATCCAGCCGTCGAAACCCAGGCCGTTCATGACCACGAGATCGGCCTGGCTCAGTTGACGCCCGATGCGCGGATTCGCCTCGAACTGGTGCGGATTGACGCTGGGGCTGTCGAGCAGCGACGTCACCTTCACATGCGAGCCGCCGACTGTCTTGACGATACTGCCGTAACTGCTTTCCGCGGCCACGACGTTGACGGGGGCCGCGAACGCGGCCGGTGCGGACAGGGCACAGGCCAGCAGTACGAGCCATTGCAGTACCGATCGGGCGGTTGCAGGTTGAGCCATGATTATCTCCGGATGACAAAGATACGTTATAGTATAACTCTCAAGTGGTCGCGGCAAGCGCTGTGCCATGCCTTGACGACAGCATGGGCGTGACGCACCCGGCGCGTTCGATCGCGTTGCGGTCGGGCGGGCGGGCGGGTTTGCGATACGCTGTGGGCTCGAACCGCCGTCGCGAGTCGTCGATCGTGCACGGCCCGTTATGCTGTGACAGGGGTTCCGCTGTTCATGGGGTGCCGGCAACTTTGGCTTTACTGATCCAGGCGCTGCCCCGGCGTGAGCGCGGCCCGTTTCCGCGCGCCGCCGGTAAGTACGGATTATCCGCCCGGCGCGAGGTTTGCCCCGAGGTCGCGCCGCGATGAGGCGGCTCCGGCGCACAAGACGACTCGTGCTGTGGATCGCGCTCGCTGCCGTGCTCCTGTGCCCCCTGGCCGTGATCGGCATCCGTTGGCTGACGGCGGCGCGTGCGCCCCATTTCGACACCAGTTATCTCAGCATCCGCGCCGATCCCGGCGATGCGCATGTCTTTCATGGCGAGTGGGATATTTCCGTGCGCGATCTGAATTCCGTGTTCCATCTGGACGCCAATGCCGACGGCGACGTGACGTTCGACGAATTGAAACCGCATTTTCCCAAGCTGGCGCAATACGCTTATGCCCACCTGCGCTTCGGGGATGGGCATAACGCCTGCGCCATCCGGCCGGAGCAGGTCGAGGAGGCCAACCGAAGCGGCGCCGAGGAATACATGGTGCTGTTGTTCCGGGTTGTCTGTCGTGCCGCGAAACCGGACATCCTGTCGGTGGAATACCGGTTGTTTGTCGCTGCGGACCCGAGCCATACCGGCCTGTTGGTGTTCCACGACCGGGGCCATACGGACACCGCGCTTCTGTCCGCCGCCAACAAACGGGTCCGCCTCCATCTGCAGGCCGGGTCGGGAGGGCCGGGATGACGTGGCGCCGGTTGGCGCGGTGCGCCGTGTGCCTGCCCCTGGTGCTGCTGGCGGTACTGTGTCCGGCGCACCGGGCGCGCGCCGATACGGTCGTGAGTTTGTTGGGGAATTACACGATCAACCAGTTCGTGGCGCTGCATGTGGACAAGCACCGCGTGACCGCCCATTACGTGGTGGTGATGGGCCAGATTCCCGCGCTCAAGGCGCTGCACGGGGCCGATACCAATCACGACGGGGTGACGTCCGAAAGCGAGCGCAGCGCGTACCTGAAAAAAATGTCGCCCCGGTTCGCCCGCCACCTGCGGCTGCGGGTCGATGGCCGGCGGCTGCCGTGGCATCTGGTGTCGTGGCACACCGGCCTGCCGTCGGACGACAGCGGATTCTCGCTGCGCTTCGACGCCTATTACACGGCGTCCCTGCCGGCGGCGACGGGCCAGGGGATTCATCATCTGCGCTGTGCCAACACCAATTACGGCGGGCGCAACGGCTGGAAGGCAATCGTCGTTCGATCGGGAGCCGGCGTGTCGGTATTCGATACCAATGCCGCCAGCCGATCGCTCACCCATGCACTGCGTGACAACCCGGGCCATTTGCCGCCCGGCGGCCCGCTGGACGAGCGAAGCGTGCATCTGGCCTTCACCCTGGGCCCGCCGCCGGCCGGATCGGTGCCGCTCGGTGCCGAGCACGGACATCATGCGAACCCGGCGGCCAGTCATGGCGATGGGGCGGCCGCGGGGGCGAGCTGGTGGGGCTGGCTCGGGCGTCATGTCATGTTCGGTGCCTGGTCGCCCTCGACCGACGTCACGGCCGGATCGTCCGGGGGCTGGTTTCAGCGCGCGACGCGCCAGCTGACGCACCTGATCTCGCCCGCGGGTCAGGCCGGGCCAGGACTGGCCGTGCTGGCGCTGCTGTTCGCGGCGGTGCTGGGGGCGGCCCATGCCCTGTCGCCGGGCCACGGCAAGACGGTGGTCGGTGCGTATCTGGTGGGGAGCCGCGGTACGCCGCGGCATGCCGCGTTCCTCGGCTTGACGGTGACCGTAACCCACACGGCGGGCGTGTTCATGCTGGGCGGGGCCACGCTTGTGGCATCGCAGTACATTGTGCCGGAGCGGCTATTCCCGATTCTGAGCCTCGTTTCCGCCCTCATGGTGGTGATCATTGGCGTCGTGCTGTTGATCGCACGGATTCGCGACTGGCGCCGGCAGCCGCGGAACATCGAGGCCCCGAACGCCGCCCCGCCGGGCCCGGTCTATCGATTCCAGCCACAAGGCGCGATGAGCCTGGATCATCGTCACGACCACGACCACGACCACGACCACGACCACGACCACGACCACAGCCACAGCCACAGCCACAGCCACAGCCACAGCCACAGCCACAGCCACAGCCACGCCCATGTGGATGCGAACGGGGTGCTCTGGCATCGCCACGGTGGCGGCTGGCATTCGCACCAACCGCCCGGCGCCGATGGCGAGCGGGTCACCTGGAAGAGCCTGCTGGCGCTCGGCATCTCCGGCGGGCTCGTGCCCTGCCCGTCGGCGCTGGTGTTACTGCTGGCCGCCATCGCCGTGCATCGCACGGCCTATGGCATGGTTCTCGTGCTCGCCTTCAGCGTCGGGCTGGCGGCCATGCTCACGGCCGTGGGCCTGGTGTTTCTCTATGCGCGTCGTTTTCTGGATCGGCGATCATCGCGTCAGGGCCGGTTCCTGCGAATCTTGCCGGTGTTGAGTGCCGGCTTGATCGTATTGGTCGGCTGTTTCATGTGCTATGCCGTGTTGGCCGCGCTCGAGGCGGGCCTCTGAAGCGCCCGGGCTTGTTGCGACGATCGCATGCCGGTCGCCGCGGCATGGCGCCTCGGGCAGCGCGCAGGCCGCGGGGCGGCTTTGGCCGGCGGGGAGTTAGTCGTGCGCCCGGTCGATTGGTTTAAGCTCTGCGCTTTGGCTTGAAACGCAGGATAAAGGCAGGTTGATGGCGGCACGATGGTGCAGTTGGGGATTGGCGTTGGGCCTGATGCTCACGAGTGCCGCGGCATACGCGGCCAGTGCCACGCTCGAATCGGTGCGCCTCGACTCGCAGGCCAGTGGCGTCAGCGTGCATTTCCACTTCGACAGCGTGCCGAAATATCACTGGTTTGCGCTCGCGAATCCCGCGCGTGCGGTGATCGATTTCGACCATACACGGGCCGGCAACATCAACAGCGTTTCCGGCGGCGCCGTGCACCGCCTGCGCCTGGCGCGCCATGCGGACGGCACCCTGCGCGCCGTGCTCGATCTGGGTGGCAAGGCGCAGCTTGATAACGTCCATGTGCGCGGCGACGATGTGATCGCCTCGATACACGGCGGTGGTTCAGCCGCCCCGGGCGCCTCTTCTTCATCTTCGTCGCATCAGGACGGCTCGGCGTCCTCGACATCGAAACCCGATCGTGGCCACGCCGCGTCGCGCCGCCCGAACGCCGTCTATCGAGCCGAGGCCAGCAACGACAGCATCGTGGTCGTGATCGATCCGGGCCACGGTGGGCATGATCCGGGCACGCGCGCCCGCAACGGCCTGATGGAGAAAACCGTGAATCTGGCCATCGCCAAGCGGCTGTATGAGCGGCTCAAGCAGACCCAACGCATGCATCCGATACTCACGCGCCACAACGACACCTTCGTCACCCTCCGCCAACGGGTACACATCGCGCAGGAACACCACGCCAACCTGTTCGTGTCCATTCATGCCAATGCGTATCCCAATGATCGATCGGTCAAGGGCGGGACTTGCTACATGCTGTCCGAGCACGGCGCGACCGACGCCAAGACGGCCCAGCTGGCGCATTTCGAAAACACGCGCGATCGCAGTCTGGCGGGCGTGCATTTTTCCGGGGACCCGACGCTCAATGCGGTCCTGACCGATCTGTTCCAGAATGCCTCGATCGAGGATGCCGACGATGTGGCGCAGAACATCATCCACCAGTTTGCCCAGATCGAGCCGATCTATCGGCATAAGCCGCCGCGGGCCAATTTCGCGGTGTTGCGCGACCCGATGGTGCCTTCGGTGCTGTGTGAAACCGCGTTCCTGTCCAATCCGCATCAGGCCAAACTCATGGGAACCCGCCGTTTTCGCAACGAGCTGGCCGATGCCATGTACAAGGGCATCGTGAAGTATTTCCACAACCATCCGCCCGAGAAAATGCGGGCAACCGGCGGCTCGATGTATACCGTCAAGCCGGGGGATACCCTGTCCGGAATCGCCTCGCGCCAGGGTGTGTCCGAAAACGCGATCATGGATATCAACCATCTGCATTCGAAAACGCTTCAGGCGGGGCAGAAACTACAACTGCCGAACCACCCATAGATCGAGCGTTCGCCGGACCAGGGCGAGCGGGGAGCACATGTTGGGTCATGCCGACTGTAAGTAGTGACCGCCGATCATTCGCTTCGACCGACGCGCAGCCGTTCACGACGTCCGAGTGGCTGCGGCTATCCGGCCTGTACGGCTTCATCGGGCTGCTTCATGTCGTCGGCTGGGGGCTCTATCTCGGCTATGTGCGGCAATATCCGGCGTTGGTCGGGCTCGGGCTGACGGCTTATCTGTTCGGCTTGCGCCATGCCTTCGATGCCGACCACATCGCGGCGATCGACAATACCGTGCGTTCGGTACTGGCCAGGCGACGAAGCCCGCTCAGCATCGGGTTCTTCTTTTCGCTAGGACATTCGACTATCGTCTTCGGAGCCGCTGTCCTGCTGGCCTGCACGGCCTCCGCGTTCACGCAGTATCCGCGGATCGAGCATATCGGCGGGGTATTCGGGGCCTCGGTGTCCGGTATATTTCTCTGGGTCATCGGCATACTCAACCTGCTCGTGCTGCTGGATCTGCTCCAGATCTGGGGCCGGGCCCGGCATGGCAACCACAGCCACGACGACCTCGAGGCCATGCTCGCCCGGCGAGGCCTGATCAACCGACTGCTCGGGCAGCGGTATCTGCAGGGCATCAAGTACGGCTGGCAGATGTATCCGCTCGGTTTCCTGTTCGGCCTGGGATTCGATACCGCGACCGAAGTCAGTTTGCTGGCCATCACGGCCGGCGCGGCCAGCGGCTCGCTACCCTGGCCGGCGGTGCTGTCGCTGCCGGTCCTGTTCGCGGCCGGCATGACGCTGCTGGATACCACCGACAGCGTGCTGATGACGAAGGCCTATCGCTGGGCTTTCATCAACCCGGTTCGCAAGGTGTTCTACAACGCAACGACCACGTTGCTGTCGGTGGTCGTGGCGTTGGTCATCGGCACCATCGAGTTGTTGCAGGTGCTGGTCGGCACGCTGGGTCTCAAGGGCGGGATCTTCAGCACGATTGCCGATCTGAATTTCGGCGATGCCGGCTTCGTGATTGTCGGCCTGTTCATGGTGGCCTGGCTGGCCTGTCTGTCGCTCTGGAAATTCGGCCGGTCGGGGCGCGACGGCCGTAGTGCCGCAGCCGCCGACGAGGGCTCGTTTTCGGAGCCCTGAGGCTGTGGCTTGAGTGGCGCGCGATGGCGACGTACTCGATTGCCGAGCGAAAAACCACGCAACGCCGCCACAACGGACGGGCCCAAATCCGGTGGCACCATCATGCAGGGCGCCATGATCGCCGGGCACGGGCGTGCCCGGCGGCAGTAGCGCTATTAATCCGGCATCAAAACAGCCGACTTCATCCGCTGTTTTCAACGCCTTCAGAAATAAAGGCCGGCGCCTTTCCGTCTTTTATGTTCAAAGGCTTAGCGGCCGATGGCCGCTGCGAGCATGCGGTCGCATGCGCGCGCTATCCACCCGAAAAATCATCTATCTCTGTGCCGGGTTAATAAGCACTGGCGCGCCAGGCCGGAAACGGATCGTTCATCGCCTGCCAGCGTCGCCAGCCGACCGCGCATTCGGCGTCGGTGAGCAGGCAGGCATCCAGACGCGCCTCGAGCGCGTCGCGATCCATGTCGATGCCGATCATCACGATCTCCTGGCGTCGGTCGCCGTATTCCGGATGCCAGGTGTTACGCACGGTCTTGAGAACTTCCGGGTCTTCCGGCAGGCGCCCGGCCGCGGTATCGCTGGCCCACCAGAAGCCCGCGGCCTGATGCGTCAGCGCGCCGCCGGCCTGGGACAGTTCGCCCACCCACTCGGGCCGGCTGGCCAGCCAGAAGAAACCCTTGGCACGCAGCACGCCGGGCCAGTCGCCGTGGATGAGTTCGAACAGACGCTCGGGATGAAATGGCCGGCGCCGTCGATAGACGAAGCTTGAAATTCCGTATTCCTCGGTCTCGGGCGGGTGAGGCTCGCCTGCGAGTTCGCGCGCCCAGCCGGGCGACTGCGCGGCCGTGTCGAAGTCGAAGCGGCCGGTGCCGAGTATCGCGGCGGGATCGACCCGGCCGTGCTCGGTCTCGATGATCTCCGCGCCCGGGTTCAGCGCTTTCAGCACGGCCTTCGCACGCTCGCGCGTCGCTTCGTCCGCCCGGTCGCGCTTGTTCAGCACGATGACATCGGCGAACTCGATCTGGTCGACCAGCAGGTCGACCACCGTGCGCTCGTCCTCGTTGCTGGCAGCCTCGCCGCGTTCGGCCAGTAATTGCGTGCTGGCGTAATGGGTCATGAGCGACGCGGCGTCGACCACCGTGACCATGGTGTCGAGCCGGGCCACATCGTCGAGGGCGAAACCCCGCTCATCGCGCATGGCAAACGTGGCGGCGACCGGCAGAGGTTCCGAGATGCCGGTCGATTCGATCAGCAGATAATCGAAGCGCGCTTCACCGGCCAGCCGGGTCACCTCCGCCAACAGATCCTCGCGCAGCGTGCAGCAGATGCAGCCGTTGGAGAACTCGACGAGCTTCTCGTCGACGCGCGACAGCCCGCCGGTTTCGCGCAGAGTCGCGGCGTCGATGTTGATCTCGCTCATGTCGTTGACGATCACCGCGACCTTCAAGCCCGCGCGGTTGGCCAGCAAATGATTGAGTACGGTCGTCTTGCCGGCGCCGAGAAACCCCGACAGGACCGTCACGGGCAATGGGGCGTGCGTTGGCATCGATATTCTCCACAAATAAACAATGTTATATCATAACAACTTTCAAGTCAGTCGTATCATCCCCGCTGACGCTGCAATGCCGAATGACGGGTCGGTGCTATCCGCGGCGTGAAGCGCAACCCGCAAGACGGTTGCTGGCGGTGCGCTGTGAAACGGCAGCTGGCGGCAAGGCTGTCGCGTGCTCGCGCGATTGGCGCGATCGATCGGGGGCTCTTAATCCGGCATCAAAACAGCGGACTTCATCCGCTGTTTTCAACGCCTTAAAAAATAAAGGCTGGCGCCTGTCCGTCTTTTATTTTCAACGGCTTCGCGGCCAATGGCCGCGGCGAGCATGCGGTCGCATGCTCGCGCTATCCACCCGAAAAATCATCTGTTTTTGGGCCGGGTTAATAAGCCAGCTTTTGGCGGCCCGCACAGTTTGCGCAGAGACCGTCGACCTCGATGGTCTGGTGATCGACCACGAAGCCGCTCTGTTTCGCCTCGTTGGCGATGGCGTCGTCGATGTCGACGCTTTGTATTTCGGCCGCCCGGCCGCATTCGCGGCAGATGAAGAACTTCGGCGGGTGGCGATCGTGATCGATGCCGCAGCCGATGAACGCGTTCTGCGATTCGATCTTGTGGATCAGGCCGGCGTCGAGCAGGAAATCCAGGGCGCGATACACGGTCGGCGGTGCGGCGTTGCCGCGTTCGCTGTTGATCCGGGCCAGCAGATCGTAGGCCTTGGTCGGCTGGTGATTGACCCAGATCAGTTCCAGCACGCGGCGCCGGATCGCGGTCAGGCGCAGCCCGCGTTCGGCGCAGACCGCCTCGGCCCGGGTCAGGGCGTCGGCGATGCAGGCGTCGTGATCGTGGCCGCGGTGGCCGAACGCTATGTTTTTTTCCGTCTGGGTCATGGAGGGTCCGACCGAGATTGTTGACATGCATTGTCGCGCGAACACGCGACCCTGGCGAGCGCCGCACGGCCCGGCGGTGCCCGTCGGACCGTTACAGCGACGCTGCGTCGTCTAGGGCCTGTTGCCGTTTCGCCCGAGTCCGCGCCAAGCGCTTCCTGAAAAATTACTTGGGGGCGGCAAGACGAGGCGTAGCGAATGT